>SCNT01000009.1 GCA_005503165.1 Sphingomonadaceae bacterium 3R27E2-A | reverse complement strand
GTCGCGCAGCGATGGGGAGGGGGACAGTTTGGGGTCGTCCGGTCCCCCGGACCGGACTTGGATTGCCGGGGGCAATCCAACCCCAAACTCGAAGCATGGTGGAGGGGCGGCCGCCTGGAGCCTGGGCCTGGGGCATCGGCCCCTCTACCACCGCTTCGCGGTGGTCCCCCTCCCCACGGCTACGCCGCAGGGAGGATTAAGAACGTCCCCTTCCGCCCGATACCCGGCGTCACCGATATTCGATCACCAGCTTCGCAGCGGCAGCGACCGCCGCCGCGCGCGCCTCGTCGGTCGTGCCGCCCGCGACCTTCGCCAGCGTCACGCCCATGCGGCGGTAAGGGCGCGTGACGGGCTTGCCGAAGACGCGGACGTCGACCGCCGTGCCGGCGTTCGGCGGCGTCAGCGCTTCGGCCAGCCCGGTGATCGCGAAGTCGCTCGCGTCGCGGTCGGCGAGGAGCACGGCGCTGGCGCTGGCGTCGGGCACGGCGATCGCCGGGATCGGCAGGCCGAGGATCGCGCGCGCGTGGAGGTCGAATTCGGACAGGCTCTGCGAGATGAGGGTGACCATGCCGGTGTCGTGCGGGCGCGGCGAGAGTTCGGAAAAAATGACCGCGTCGCCCTTCACGAAGAACTCGACCCCGAAGATGCCGTGGCCGCCGAGCGCGTCGACCACCTTGGTCGCCATGTCCTGCGCCGAGGCGAGCGCGGCGTCGGACATCGCCGCGGGCTGCCAGCTTTCGCGATAGTCGCCGCGCTCCTGCCGGTGCCCGATCGGCGGGCAGAAGCTCACGCCGTCCTTGTGGCGAACGGTGAGCAGGGTGATCTCGTAATCGAAATCGATAAAGGCCTCGGCGATGACGCGAAGGCGGTCGCCGCGCATGCCCGCGGCGGCATAGTCCCAGGCCGCGTCGATGCCGCTCGCGTCCTTGACCATGCTCTGCCCCTTGCCCGATGAGGACATCACCGGCTTGACCACGAGCGGGAAACCGATGCGGCTCGCGGCGGCGGCGAGTTCCTCGCGCGTTTCGGCATATTCGAAGGTCGAGGTGGTGAGCCCCAGCTCGCCGGCGGCGAGGTCGCGGATCGCATCGCGGTTCATCGTCAGCTGCGCGGCGCGCGCGCTGGGCACGACGTGGAAGCCCTCGGCCTCGACCTGGCTAAGGATTTCGGTACGGATCGCCTCGACCTCGGGGACGATATGGTCGGGCCGGTGCTTCTCGATCGTGGCGCGGAGCGCGGCGCCGTCGAGCATCGAGAAGACCTCGAAGCCGTCGGCGACCTGCATCGCGGGCGCGCCTGCATAGCTGTCGCAGGCGATGACATGGGCGCCGAGGCGCTTCGCCGAAATGACGAACTCGCGCCCGAGTTCGCCCGAACCGAGCAGGAGGATGGTGGCGGTGGGAGTCATGGGTCGGGCTTTCGTCGCTGGCCGGTTTGGCCCTCATTCGGGCCATTTGTCGGTATCGTGATCGGGATGCTGGTGGTTGCTCGCCTTGATCGCCCCGACATGGGAGGCCATCGTTTCTTCGGTCGTGCCCTCGCCCTTGATCGGCAGATGTTCGAACAGCGGAAGCTGGCCTTCGAGGCCGAACTGGACGCGCGGCGGAAATAGCGCCGGGTCGTCGAACGAGCCGGTGGTCAGGTTGATATGCCTGCTCTCGTGGTAATCATAGGTGAGCGGCGTGCCGCAGTCGCGGCAGAAACCGCGCGCGGCCTTGTCCGAGCTGGCGAAGGTCGCGGGCGCGCCGCGCGTCCAGCTGAGCGCGTCGCGCGGCACGCCGATCAGCGCGATGAAGAAATTGCCTGCGGCCTTCTGGCACATGCGGCAATGGCAGATGTGCGAGCTGTCGAGAACGGCGCGCACATGATAGCGCACGGCGCCGCACTGGCACCCGCCCGAGGCGTCGGTGTCGATCCGGTCGGCCATGGTTCCTGCTCCTTCAATCGATCAGGCTGACCGTGTCCGCCCGGACGATGACGGCCAGCCCCCCAGGTCTCCCCGAACTCGGGCCGGCCGGATCACCCGAGCGACGAACGACATCGGCCGCTGCCGCATCCTCACTCCCACTCAATAATTTTCTAAGGCGTAACGCACTGAAAATACTTCCAAAAAAAATATTTGGTCCGAAATGACCGAACTGCGGCCCGTCAAAAACCTACGCTTTTGAAAAATAGAGATAAATTCCTCGATTCGGCCGTGTCGCGAATTCGGAACCTATCGATAACTATCGGCTCGCCTCGGAGCGCGGCCGAGGTCCGAAATTAGGCACGGATTTGCGCTAATTTGCAACGGTTTTCTCCAAGGGGTAGAGCTGTTGCAGTGACATTCGGCGCTTATCGCAACCGCGCTTCCAGCCGCTCGTCGACCATCGACTGCCGCGAATCGCCGGGTCGGAATGTGCCGCACTAAATTCCCATCAGTCGGTTTGATTGCTGGGGCTTCCCTTTCTGCATCTGGCTGTCTGATCCGCCCCAGCAAGCAAATATTCGGTATCACGCCCGGCCATTGGAGAACAGCCGCGGCCTTCAAATCGCGACTTGGGGTCAGGGCACAGAGTTTGTCCGAAGCGACGTCTGCGAGACAAGGCGCAGGTGCTTGACAAGCCGAGCATAATGTGCAACGATTTCTCCTTGGGACAATGCCCTTTTTCTGGGAGTTGGATTTGCCGCGATCGTCGTCGCCTCCATCTTGCCGTATGCGTTCAACGGCGGGTGCATCATGTGCCGAAGGGCCGATTTTCGAGATCAAAAAAGGAACCAATGGCAAGCCGCTATCGTTCGTCGAGGCCTATCCTCGCGCTCACCCTATCCTGAAACGCCTCGCACAGCCCCCAGAATAGCAGCACTCGCCGATGCGGGCAGCGCTTCCCGGTGTGCGCCGGCTCATGGCTTCGCGCTGCCCCCCCTCCGAACTTGGGCTTATATTTTCCCAAGGTCACCGAGAAGATCCCGTGCCGCCGCCGCGTTACGCTCCGCATGCGTGAGATCATCAAAACGATCTGCAGCAATTGGGGGGGCGGCATGTTCAAGCTCGCGCGGCGTCATGGCCACAATCTCGCTTAGCTATCGCTCCTTGTCTGGCGTAGGTGCCTTTGTTCCACACCGTCAGCAATATCACTGAAAATAATGCCATGCCGTTCCTCGATCGACATTTCGTCCAGCGAGCCGAAGCTACAATCTCAGATCCGCGGAGCGCGCTATCTGGTCGATTGGAATGAAGCACAACACACGGCCATCGTCACCGGATCTTCAATGGCCAGCTTGCGGCGAGCATCGGCGTTGGTTTGCAATACGGTTGCAAGACTCCGGCTGGCCTCCTAGCGTGGCCATAGAGCCAAGGCTCGCATTCTTCCGAAAGCGAATTTTCGGGCAGCACGTTAATCCAGCGGGTTTGCCGGGAATTGAATTATCTCCTGAAGCACAGGTGGAAAAATTGGACATTTCAGAATTTAAGGGTGATGAGAAATCGAGCGTCGATACTTCCGAGAGTGGCAGTCAGAGAAAGTCCATCCAGTCCGTTGAAATAGGTGCCAGGGTACTCCTTGCATTGTTGAAGGCGGATTCGGGCGGCGCTTTTCTTCGGGATGTTGCATCCAACTCGGGGCTTTCGCGTAGTCAGGCACATCGATATTTGCTCGCCTTCGTCAATACCGGAATGGTCGAGCAGAATGCGTCCAGCGGACGATATTCACTCGGTACGCTTGCCGTGCGTCTGGGACTTGCGGCTATGGCGAGGCTTGATCCAGTGCGCATCGCTACCGGGTATCTTGAAGAGCTGCTGGATGAGTTGAAAACTACCGGACTGCTCAGCGTCTGGGGCGACAATGGGCCGACGGTCATTCGCTGGATCGACGGTGGCGTTCCCCTGTTCACATCAATGCATGTTGGTTCAAACCTGCCATTGCAAGGCTCGTCCACGGGCACCCTTTTCCTGGCATATTGTCCGCCTGCGCAAACGCGCGAGCGCGTTGAGCGGGAGAGGGCCGAGGGAATCGTTGTCGATGACGGGGAGCTGTCTGATCAAATCGAGTCCGTTCGTAAACTCGGATATGCGAGAACTTATGGGTCTGTGGTGCCAGGTCTTGCCGCAGTGTCGGCACCGATTTTCGATTCTCAGCATCGGCTCGTCGCTACAATGAGCGTCCTCGCCCGAGCACAGGACAAAGCATATTTCAGCAAGGCGAAGATCGAACGAATTTTGGAGCAGGCAAGGCGAGCAAGCGAAGCGATCGGTTGGCCAGGCCAAGCTTGACCTGCCATATCGATATACGTAATGCGTTGCACAATATGGACGGCGCCAACTTTAGCTTCTGGCACCGTGTTGCGGGTTCGATTGGGCTCCGTCGATGCTGCAGGAGTGCACGGTTCAGTGAACCTTCAAAGTCCCGCGCCTCAATCCGGCATAAGCCGCCGGGAATTCATCGCCATGATGGCAATGGTTCAGGCGCTCCAGCCGCTTGCTTTCACCTCGCTGCTCCCGGCCCTCGGACACATCGCTGTCGATTTTGAGGTTGCCCAATCAAACCAGCGGCAGCTGATCATCAGCGTTTTCCTGATCAGTTCGGGATTGAGTTCGCTGATTCCGGGAACAATCTCAGATCGCTACGGCCGCAAGCCGGTCTTGATCGGCTATATGGCGTTGTTCGTGGTCGTCAATGCGGTGTCGGCGCTGGTGCGCGACTTCCACGTGCTTCTCGCGTTGCGCGCTATATTGGGATTTGCGTCCTCCGGGCTGACCGTGCTGCCGTTGGCGATCATCCGCGACCGCTATGAAGGTGCAGGAATGGCCAAGTTGCAGGCAGTGGTGGCGACCCTGTTTATGACGGTACCGACCTTCGCGCCTAGCCTCGGCTACGTGATCCTCGAGCTCGCGGGATGGCGGGCGATCTTCGTGGTGATCGGGGCTTTGACGTTGCTCGTGACTGGCTGGTTCGCGCTCCGAATGGAGGAAACCAAGCCGAAGCAGGACCGGCCGGCTCAGCACTCGGGAAACTTGGTGGGCAATGTCGTGACGGTCCTCGGGAATCGGTCATCGATCGGCTATGTCGTCGGGATATCGCTGATATTCGGCGGACATTTCGGGTTCATCAATAGTTCGCAGCAACTGATCGGCGAGCATTTCGGAGCAGGTCCAGCTTATCCGCTGATCATTGGCTCGATGGCTGCGGTCATGGCGCTGGCCAGCTTGGTCAATTCGGCGTTGGTCGAGCGCTTCGGCGCCCGGCGGATCGGCCATGCGGCAATTTTCTGCTACCTTGCGGCATCGCTGGCACAGTTGGCACTGGCCGCTGCTCCTGGCGAATCTCTGGCCCAGTTTGTTGTCCTTATGTCCCTGAACATGTGCTTGCTGATCACAGTTTTCGTCAATTTCACGGCAATCGCCCTGCAGCCGTTCGGGCATATTGCCGGCGCAGCGGCCTCGGTTCAGGCATTTTTCCGCTTGGTGTTGGGAGCCGGGCTGGGAGGTCTGATCGGTTATGCCTATGACGGAACACCACAGCCGCTCGCGATGGGGCTGGTCATGGTTGGCTCACTGACCTTGGCCCTTGTGCTGTTCAGCGAACGGGGCAAGCTGTTTCAGCCCGTCGAACCGCCGAGCCGATAACTGCTCGCCTCATGGCGCGGTCAATGGTTCCCCGAGCGTTCAGAAGTACCCCCCAAAGCCAGATCCGAAATCGTCCGCGCCCTGTCCATCACGATTTGGGAGGTGATGCGTGTGCGCTGGCCGTGCTCGATTGCCATGATTCGGGCGACAATTTTCGGGTTGGGCTCTTCCAGTTCTCGATATCACGCAGCGCTAGGAAAGGTGCCATAGTCATAGCCAGGACAGTTGGCATAAAGTCCGGTCTGGCCTAAGTCTGCGACAGGTCACGTGACCGGGCGGATGTTGCGCGTGCTCGACGCGACAAGATCGCACCCCCGTGTTTTTAGCCCGCCGATCTAATGGTTCTCGGTCACGATATTGGCGGGGAACGTACATCCCGTGAGCGACGAAGGGCGGGCCCAGTGGGCGGGGTATCTCATCGCTGCTGGCCGGCCGCTCGATCAACATCACTCCTGCGTCAGAGTTCGTCTGCACGATGGTCCCGCCAGCATGCGGGCCCGCTCCAGCACGCGAACGTCGTCCAGCGGCGTGGCTATTCCATCAGCGCGCGGACGAGGGCTGATATTTGCTCATCGTCATCTCTTCAGCCCGACAATTGTCCGGCCATCCGGTCAGCCCATTCCGTTGCCATGTCGCCGGCCGCCTTGGCCAGTGCGAACGCATCGATCCCAACCGCGACGAAGCGGGCTCCGCCCTCGAGGAACTGCTCCACCAGGCGCGGATCGCGCGACAAGATGCCGCACGGTTTGCCGGTTGCACGGATCCTGGCAAGTGCACCACCGGTTATCTTCGCAAGTTCCGGGAAATTCGCCGCGCCCAACAGGCCGAGCGAAGCGGCAAGGTCGGCCGGGCCGATAAACAAGCCGTCGATGCCGTCAACGGCGGCGATCGCTTCGATGTTGCCCAGCGCTTCGGCGGTTTCGATCTGGGCAATGACGCACAATTGCGCGTTTGCTTCGGCGACGTAGGATGGATAACGGCCCCAGCGCGCTGCCCGCGCGCCACCGATGCCGCGTTCACCTTCGGGCGGATAGCGTGCGGCGCGAACGATTGCCGCCGCTTGCTGCGCAGTATCGATCATCGGCACCATGATCGATTGCGCTCCCAGATCGAGCATCTGGCGGATCGTCACCGGGTCGTGACCGGGCACGCGCACGATCGCGGAGCAGGGTGGAGTGGCATCCACAGCGCGCAACTGATCGGCTATCCCCGGCAGGGTTTGGGCGCCGTGCTCGGCGTCGATCAATACCCAGTCATAGCCGGCCCCGGCGCAGATTTCGGCGGTATTCGGGCTAGCAAGCGAAAGCCAAAATCCAAGCTGGACGGGACCATTGACGAGCCCTGCCTTGAAGCGGTTTGTCGGAGTCTGCATCGTCACGGCCCTTATGCGAAGCGGAAGCCGATTGTGCCCAGCGGTCCGAAATCGGCGCTGAACACGTCTCCGGGACGGGCTTCGATGGGGCGGGTGAACGATCCACCCAGCACGACCTCGCCCGCATCGAGCGCCTGGCTCCACGGGGCAAGCCGGTTGGCAAGCCAGGCGATGCCATTGGCCGGATTGTTCAGCACGCCGGCAGCAATCCCGGTTTCCTCGATCACGCCGTTGCGGCTGAGCATTGCCCCGATCCAGCGCATATCGACCTTGTCGGGCCGTATCGGCAGTCCGCCAATGATGATCCCGGCATTAGCCGCATTATCGCTGATCGTGTCCTGAATCCGGCGCCGAGCACCGGTTTCCGGGTCGATAGGCAATATGCGGCTGTCGATGATCTCCACCGCAGGGATGAGATAGTCGGTCGCGGCGAGAACGTCGAAGATCGACACGTTCGGACCCTCGATTCGCTTTCCCAGGACAAAGGCCAGTTCGACCTCGACCTTGGGGGAGATGAAGCGATCGAACGGGACGTCGCCGCCCGGCTCGAACACCATGTCATCAAGCAGGGTTCCATAGTCCGGTTCGTCGATCCCGGCGGATTGCTGCATGGCCCGCGAGGTCAGGCCGATCTTGTGACCATAGACGGTGCGGCCCGACGCGAGCTTGGTATCGACCCAATGCTTGCTGACCCGGTAGCCGTCGGCGATCGTCATTTCCGGGTAACGCACGGACAGAGGCCGGACTTGCCGCCGGGCCTTTTCGGCGTGGTCGAGTTCGGCCGCCAGCGATGCGATCAGCGCCGGGTCCAGCGTCTTAAGCCTTTGGTCGGCGCCGTCTAGGGCGGTGGTGTTTTCGGCGCTCATCACTGCTCCCAATCCCACTTATTATAGGCAAATGCATTGCACAGTAGGGAACGCTAGTCTAGCATTGCCTTGTTCAGGCTCTTCCTGCTGCATGAGTGCGGGATATGCCTCGAAAGGCAATCAACGACAAACCTACGGAGGCCGAGGATGCCCACGGACACGAGTGTTAGGGAAGAGAAGTTCACGGGACGGGGACTGACCTCGCATACCTTGCTGGCGGGCGACCCCAGCAAACCGGCAGTGCTACTTTTGCACGGTGCGGGGCCCGGGGCCCACGCGGGATCAAATTGGCTGCACCTGATGCCGGATCTGGCGGAAAATTTCTTCGTTATCGCGCCAGACCTCATCGGTTTTGGGCAGTCGGTCATCCCCGAACCATGGCCGGATAATGTCATGGCGTGGATCGGCACCCGGGTGGAGCAGTGTTTCGGGCTGCTGGAGACGCTGGGCGTCGAGAAAGCCCATGTCGTCGGCAATTCGATGGGCGGTGCGCTGACCTTGCAGATGATGAGCGAGGAGCCCGACCGGATCGACCGGGTAGTGCTGATGGGCTCGATCGGGGCGCCGGGTCCGAGAACGCCCGAGCTGGTGCGCCTGCTGTCGTTCTATTCCGATCCGCGCCCGGCTCGCTATCGCCAACTGATGCACAGTTTTGCCCACGATCCTGACAAGTTCGAAGGCATGGAAGAGATCGTCAGCAACCGTTTCAAGATCGCGACCGATCCGGAGCTCATGAAGACGGCGGTCCGTATGATCGATTCGATGAAGCAGGGTATCGATACCCTCAACATGCCTCCGTCGATCCTGTGCAAACTCCCGCACAAGGTGTTGATCTTCCACGGCCGGCAGGACCGCATCGTTCCGCTCGATACCAGCCTCTACCTGATCGAGCATCTCAAGCATGCCGAACTCTACGTGCTCGATCGCTCCGGCCACTGGTCGCAGCTCGAGCGCTGGGACGTGATGCGGCCGATGCTCGAAATCCACTTTGGCGCGCGTTCGTTCTGAGCGCAGAGGGCGGAATAAGCGCCGCGCGCTTGCCTCGCGGCGCGGGCTGGACAGCCAGAGAATTGAAAGGGTGGTCAGGCGGCTCGTCTGATCGCCCTCTCCAGTTTTAAGGTGGCGGGCATGCAGGAAGCAGCAATTGATGCCGAATCGTTCTGGGCGTTTTCGCTTGAGGTCTATGCCAGGCCGCGGGTGGCCGAGCTGTGCATCGCACTGCAAGACGAATTTGGATTCGACGTCAATTTGCTGCTGCTGGGCTTATGGGTAGCCGAGACGGATCGGACGGCATTAGGTACCGAGCAGATTGGCGAACTGCGCGAAGCTGCCGCTCCGCTCAACGACAATCTTGTGCAGCCGCTGCGACGGGCGAGGCGCTGGGCCAAGCCCTCTGAGCCCGTTGCCGAAACCCCGCGGCACAAGTTCTACGGGGCCCTCAAACAGGTGGAGCTGAAGGCTGAAGGTCTTGTCCAGGCGGCGCTGGTGGAGGCTTTGGTTGCAGGCTTGGCAAGAGGCGGCGAAGCGCAAACTCCACAAGCCGCGGCGACGGTCAGCCTGGAGAAATACCGGCAGGCCATTGGCGCGCCCGAGGCAGCTTCGATTCCGCTTGCTCAACTGATCGACAGGGCACTTATTTAGCCGGCATTGCCGGGGTCTGGGCGGGAGGCTTCGCAGTCTTGATGTAGGCATAGATTTCCGCGATCTCGTCATCGCTCAATTCGGTCGGGCGGAACGGCGGCATCTCGATCAGGCCCTGGCGGACTACTGACTTTAGGTAATCGAGTTCAAGGTCCTTGCGACCAATCAGTGCCGGAACTGGACGCTCAAGCTGTTCGAGCAACATCGTGCCTGGGTGGCCAGGGCCAGGATCATGACACCCTGCGCACTTGAGGACGTAATTCTCAGCGCCGCCAGGCTTTTCGGAGTTCGGTGCCTTGCTGCAGGCACCCAGAAAAGCAATGAGCGACAAAACGGCCAGCTTTTTCATCATCTCTCCAACTCGAAAAATTGCGGGGGCACCTCAGGCGGATGCGAACAAAGCCGTCGGGTCCAACGCCGCCTTGACCCGCTCGTGCAAGGCTGAAAGTCCCTTGGTTTCGAACGTGTTGCCTACCGCTTCGCGCATTCCGGGCTCGGCGATCGCCTGGCCGAAGCCGGCTTCAGCCTGCCCCGCGATCAGTCCGGCGGCACAGTCGCGGGCGCGGGCTGCACTCGCGGTCTGCGTAGCGGCAAAGGGCAAAATCTGGCGATGATTGGCCGAACGCCAAATTGCCACGGACTCGCCAAGATAGTCGAACTCGTGCTTGGCGCAGATGTCGCGCGACAATTCGTAAAGCCGCATCGCTTCCTCGCCGTCGACGGGACTGACCGGATTGGCGGCAATCGCCTGGTCCCCGTTCCACGCCGGTACGCGCGCGGGCGGATCGGCGACCACTCCGGTCATGGCGCCCATCCGCCAGGCCCACAGACGGGGATCGACGCCCTTGCCGTCGGCAATCACCCGCGCGCCGGAGATCGACGAAAACGCCCCCTTGACCATATCCCACAGGATCGGGACATTGCCCGGCAGGCCGTAGAGCGCGCCGTAGAGGTTCCAGTGACCCAGGCCCAGCGCCTTGCCTGCGGCGGTGACCGCGCTCGCTGCCATCGGACCCTTGCCATCGTAATCGCCGCGCTTCTTGCCGAGCAGGGCGGCTTCATGCAGCGCGTTGCCGACCGCGACGCCATTGGCCACGACCATATTGAGCTTGAGCGGGCCGAGCACGTCGAGCAGGTCGGCCAGCTGGTCTTCCTTGGGCACGGTGACCATGAAGGTCTGGTGGGCCGGCGGTTGCGGCATCATCCACATGCCGACCTTGGTCGGCACCGCGAAATCCGATTGCGTGAACAGGCCGTCGACCCAGGGGCCATAGCCGAACTTGAACAGTTGCCAGCAGGTGCTCTTGGGCATGGCGCCCATGCCGGTCCGCACCAGCTTGCCGTCGGCGAGCATGACCTCGAGCCCGCATTGCATCAGGAAGTGGTCGGAGTAGGGCGTATAGCCGGGCTGGCGCTGGACGAAGCTTGCCGCGACGCTGGCGTCGGGATTGCCGCAATGGTCGATCCACAGCTTGATGCCCTTCTCCTTGATATGGGCATCGAGCTGCCGGAAGGTCACCCCCGGTTCGACCAGGCAATAGGCCAGTTCCTCGTTGACATCCAGAATTGCGTTCATGCGCTGGAGATCGAGGATGATGACCTTGTCCAGCCCGGCTTTTTCAAGCCCGTGGGCGCCGTTGCACACGGGCTGCAGCACGCCGCCGGCGTTGCGCGCCGCCTCCAGCGCCTTGGCGAGCGCGGCTTCGTCCGCCGGCAACACGATGCCAAGCGGCGCGGCGCCGGCGATCGCAAAGCGGGCCAGCGCCTCCGGTGTGCGATCGACTGCCGCAGCGCCGAGCGCGGCTTCCACCGCGGTCAGCGCGGCCATCTGGCGAGCTTGATCTGTCATGGGTCCTGTTCCGCCTGTCTATTGCTGGAGAATCTTCGGGTAACGATCGAGATTGGCCGCATCGACGGCGAAGTCCGCCGAACGGATGCCAAGGCCGATGGCGCTGGCCGGTTCGCTGTCGCGCCATGAAAAGCAGCAGGTCGGGCAGCGGTGGATGGTCCACACCACCTTGCCGTCTTCCTTGCCTTGATAGTCATCGACGGCGCCGCTGGTCGTGCAGCGCGGACAGACCGTTTGGCTCATTGCGCAGCTCCCAGTTGCATGGCGCGGATCTTCTTGCTCAGCTCGTCGATGTCCGGGCCGGTCGGGGGGGTGACCAGATGTGCCTCGCCCACCGGATCCGGGGGCAGGTAACTGGTCGCGTCGATGATCAGGCGGTGGCCCTTGCCCGGAACGACCGCCGACGGATCGATCGGCACGGCCGGCATGTTGGGCAGGACGATGATGTCGTCGGCGCGGGTCCGGGTGGAAAGCGCCCACATCACCTGGTTGAGATCGAACGGATCGACATCGGCGTCGACCATGATGAGGTTCTTGAGATACATCACGCCGTGCGGGGTGCTGAGTGCCCGCAGCGCGACGGTCTTGGCAAAACCCGCCATCCGGTTCTTGACCGAGACAATCCCGGTCAGGCCGTGCTGGTAGAGCGCGTTGACCGCCGTTACTTCGGGGAAATTCTGGCGGAGCTGGGCATAGATCGGGGCCGAGGTGTGCAGGCCGATCAAGGTATCGTGTTCGGTCCAGCCGCGCCCGATATAGATGTTCTCGAAGATCGGGTTCTTGCGGTGCGAGATGGCCGTCACCTTGAAGATCGGCGCCTTGCGGACCCCGCTGTAAGACCCGGGGAACTCTCCGAACGGACCTTCCACGACCCGTTCGCCCAGTACCATTTCGGCTTCGATCACGATCTCGCTATCGGCGAGGATGTCTATGCCATTGCCCGATGTGGTCAACCGGATCGGCGCGCCCATCATTGCCGAGGCATAGGAATATTCGGATTCCTCATAACCGATCGGCGTCGCCGCGAACACCGCCAGCCCCGGATGGTTGCCCAGCATGACTGCGATCTTGAGCGGCAGACCGGTGCGCTCGGCCGCCAGGATCTGCCGGCCCATGTCGTGCGCCGGGATGGTCATCAGCGTGAAGCTGTCCGGCCCCTGCAGTTGCAGCCGGTAGATGCCGACATTCTGCTTGCCGAAGTTGTCGGGATCTTCCGGGTCGCGCGATGCCACCGACGCCTTGCCGAGATAGAAGCCGCCGTCATATTCATTGATGCGATAGACCGGCAGAACGTCGTAAAGATTTATCCCGCTCTCGATCCGGCATTCATGTACCGGCGCCTGGCCTTCCGGAACAGTGCTGATCTGCGCTGCCGCATCGCCCCAGCGCCCGGCGATTTCGAAGAACAGTTCGCGGATTGTCGTGCCCTTGGGGCGGCCGAGCAGCAGAGCGATATTGTCCCACGAGCCATGTACGCCGACCGCCGTGCGTTTGCCGGGGTATCCGGCAATGTTGTCGAATAGGATCGCCGGTGCGCCATTGGCATCGCGCGATGCGGCGACCGCGATGTTGCGCACGTCGGGCTCCGGCATCACCCGGTCGCTCCAGGTGATCGCCTGCCCGGCATCGCCCAGCATTTCGAGAAAGTCTCGCAACGAGGTGATGGACCGCGATCGCTTGGCCAGATCCTGCATCATTGGTTTCCTTCAGCTAAACCCGTTCAATGCCCGCCGTGGCCGGCGATGGCTGTCTGGACGGTCACCCATTTCCACTCGGTCATGATTTCCAGGTCGGCTTCGGTGCCTTCCCGCCCGAACCCCGAAGCCTTGGTGCCACCAAAGGGAACGTGCGGTTCATCGTGCAGGGTCGGAGCGTTGATATGGACCATTCCGGCCTCCGCCTGCTGGGCAAAGCGCAGCGCCTTGTCGATATCGCGGGTGAAGATCGACGCGCTCAGGCCATATTCGGTAGCGTTCGCCATCTCGATCGCTTCGTCGAGCGAGTCGAACGGATAGAGCGAAGTGACCGGGCCGAACGTTTCCTCGGCAAAGACCGTCATCTCCGGGGTCACGCCGCTAAGCACCGTGGCGGAGCAACTGTTGTCGGTCCATTCGGCGCCCGCTAGAATTGCGGCCCCCTTGGATCTGGCGTCGTCGATATGCCGACGGACGCGATCGCGCTGGCGTACCGAAATGATCGGCCCGAGCATGGTGGTGGGCTCGCGCAGGTCGCCGCCCTTGGCATTGGCCGTCGCAGCCGCGAACGCTTCCGAAAAGGCGTCGAAGATCGAACGTTCGACGTAGATCCGCGATGCGCCCATGCAGACCTGGCCTTGATACATGAAGATGCTGAACAGCGCAGCGCCGACGGCCTTCTCGATATCGGCATCGGCGCACACGATCAGCGGGCTCTTGCCGCCCAGTTCGAGAGTATACTTCTTCAGGTTCCGGGCGGCGATTCCGGCAATGTGCTTGCCGACACGCGACGACCCGGTGAAGGTAATCGACGCGACCTTGGGATGGCCTGTCAAGGCATCCCCAATTTCTGCTCCATTGCCGTACACGATATTGAACAGGCCGTCGGGAACTCCCGCCTCGCGCCACAGGGCGGCGAGCAGATCGGCGACCTTGGGGGCGGCTTCGGAGGGAAGCAGCACGAAAGCGTTGCCTGTCGCCAACGCCATTGCCGATTGCTTGATGCCCTTGATCAGCGGCACGTTGAACGGTGTAATCCCTGCAATTACGCCCACCGGCTGGCGCAGGCTCATGCTGAAGCGCCCCGGTGCGTCTGACGGGATGGTTTCGCCGCGAACCCGGCGCGGAACCCCGGCGGCGGCCCGCAAAAAGCTCACCGCGAACCGTGTCTCGAACCCGGCCTTTGCGCAGGGCGAGCCAATTTCGTCGATCAGCACCTCGCTGAACAGCGCGGCGTCGCGCTCCATGATTTCCGCGGCCTTGACCATCCAGCCCTCGCGTATCGCAGCGGGCAGGTGACGGTGCTGGCGGAATGCCTCGTCGGCAGTCTCAACGGCGCGATCGACGTCAGCGGCCGTCCCGGCCGCAACCTTGGCGTAGACGCTGTCATCGACCGGATTGAGGTCGTCGAAATAGGCACCGCTTCCAGGCGCGACTGCCACGCCGCCAATCCAGTGATCAAGGTTCCTCATCTTGCTGCTATCCTTCGCTCATAATCCGGCGCCCTCACGCGGTCGTGCGCATCGCCTTGGGCCAGATGCCCTGTTTGCCCGGAGAGAGAATACCATTGGGATCGAGAACATCCTTGAGGCGATGGTGGAGATCCCACAGCGCGCCCTCGTTGTGTTTGTAGGTCTTGGCGATCTGATCCATGAACGCGAGGTGGGTGCGGTATTCACCGAATCCGGCCTCTGCGGCCTCGTCGACCAGCAGGCCAAACAGGTCAAATGCGCTTTTGCGCATCTTTTCGTCCGCGCGATCGTACATGATCATCAGTATGTGGTGCATGTCGCGCCAACCGACGAGAAATTCGCCGATATAATCGAAGCCGTATTCATGACAGCGCTGCTTGATCAGGCTGTACTGGTTCATCGCTTCCGAACCGCTCGGGGCGGAGATAGGCGAGAAGTTGATATGGCCGCCGCCGCCGATCCAGTTCATGATGCTGAATTCGGTCATGTTCGGTTCGCCGCGCATCAGCCGCACACGATAGTCCCAGGCCGGATCGTTCTTGCGATCGAAATGAACCTTGGCGCCGGGGATGCTCATCAAGGCATCCTCGACGACTTTCCAATTGTTCTCGATCACCGGTGGCGGTCCATAGAGCGCGCCGTAATAATTCCACATTCCCAAATCGTGATCAGCGGCGATCTTTGCGCGTATCGATGGCGGCAGCGGACCCTTGCCATCGAAATAGTGACGCCGCGTGGTCTTGGCCGATGCTTCCCATAAGAGATCGACCGCGACGGCGGCATTGGGGATGATCTGATTGACCTTGAGCGCCCGGGTGATCTCGAAGATTGCCTCGAGATCCTCTTCCTTTTGGTAGGTGATCATGAACGGTTTGTAGCCCGGCGGTTCCGGCATCAGCCAGATTCCCATCTTGGTCACCACGCCGAAATTGGATTGGGTGAACATACCATCGAAGTGCGGGCCGGCCACGTGCTTGGTGACCTGCCAATGCTTCGATCCGGCGAGCGCGCCCTGGCCGGTGCGCACGACCTCACCATCGGCCAGCACCACTTCCATCCCGCACTGCATGACAAAATGGTCGCCATAGGGCGTGTAGCCGGCGCCGTGCTCCAGCGCGTTGCCCATCACCCCGCCCCAGGCAGGTGCGGCGGGATCGATCCACAACTTGCTGCCGATCTGACGCAGATGGCGATAAAGCTGCATATAGGACACGCCTGGCTCGACAAGCGCGTAGCCATATTTCTCGTTGACTTCGATCACCTTGTTCATACGCCGCAAGTCGAGCATGACGTAGCCGGTCTTGCGCGGAGCGGGGCCGCCATAGGCGAAATTCCGGCCCGTTCCGATCGTCCAGATCGGGAGTTGGTAGGCATTGGCGACCTTGAGGATCTTCTGGATCTGCTCGACCCCGGTCGGGGCGACGGCAGCCGAAGGGAGCATCTCGCCATCTGCAAGCGGCGAATAGGCATCGCGGTAGCTCGACAACGGCAGTTCGTCGATGAAAACCCATTCCTTGCCGACGATGGCACCAAGTTCATCCAGCGCCTTGTTGAACGTGGATGCGTCGACACCCTGAGGAAAGATGCGGCTCAAGACTGGTCTCCCCTGATTTCATAAACCCAGGAAGCCAGCAGTCCGGGGCTGCTGGCTGCGATATCGCACGAACCCGACTTGCAGGAGTTCAGGCGAGATTCGGTCTTCGCGCCGATCACGTCGCTAACCAGATGCGCGACGGCTACTGGCCATGCAGCCGCGGAGCCTTCGAGCAGACGCGCAGCGCCCTCTGTCTGATGCTGCCAGCGCCCGCCCTCGTAATGGTGTCGCCACTGCAGCGCTGACCGGGCGCCACGCTCGACCAGAAGCTGCCCGGCGATCATGGCCGCGGGATCCGACGTCAGGCCAACGACCAGGCCGTCGGCGTCGTCGAGATCGTGCAGGAGGACATTGAGCGACCGGTCAAGCCGGATGGTTCGGCCCACCAGGCCGCTGCCGGCGAGCGTCGCCGCGAACAACCGGCTCTCCGGCGAAGACGTTTCCTCGACGACAATCATACGGCGCGCCCGTGCTGCAGCCGTTCCGGGCAGTACGCCAAGTCCCGCTACGGTGGCGCCCAGCGCCCCGGCGCCGAGAAAGTCGCGTCGCTTGCAATCCCAAGCCATCATGCCTGCCTTTCGATGTTCAGTGGCGCCGGCTCGGTGACCGCGCCCTCTGTGGATAGCCCCTGCCAGCGACCCGCTGAGTTGCGATGTATGCCAAAGTGATCCAGCACCCGAGTGCAGCTGTGATCGACGATGTCCTGAAGTCCGGACGGTCGGGCGTAGAACGCGGGGACGGGAGGGAAAATGACTGCGCCCATTTCGGTGCAGGATACCATGTTGCGAAGATGGGCCAGGTTAAGCGGCGTTTCGCGGGTCATGAGCACAAGCCTGCGCCTTTCCTTCAGCATCACATCAGCGGCGCGCGTGATCAGATTGTCGGAAAGACCATGGGCCACCGCGGCCAAAGTCCGCATCGAGCAAGGCGCTATCACCATGCCGTCACACAGGAAGGAGCCACTGGCAATGCTGGCACCGACATTGCGGACGCTATGGACCACATCGGCTGCCTCTTCGATCAGGCGGCGACCGTCCGGGATTTCCTCGCGAATGTTGAGCAAGGCGGCTTGAGACATGACGAGATGGGTTTCCCATCCATCTAGCTCGCGGAGCATTTCGAGCAACCGCTGCCCGTATACCGAACCCGTCGCTCCGGTTATGGCAACGACCACGCGCTTCACGGACGTGCTTCCCCGCTTGCGCTTTCGCTGCGTGCTTCTGTCGGATCGTTCATGCCCGAATCCTTCTCCCTCGTCCATTATGCAACAAATTGTACTATAAGCAACACTCAAGCGAGCCGCGACCCTATCGCCCTTGGGCTTGTTCGATTCAAATGCGGGTTGCGTCGCCAAGCCGAGACTTGTGGCCTTGAGTTTCCGGCATTCGGCAAAGCCCGGAGGCGATCCTTCGCCCCCTTCCCGATACCTAGACCCCGCCGAAATGCGCGGCGCGTGGGCAGTGCTTCAGCGAACCGGTTATCTGGTTGGCCGGAGCCGTCACCACAAACTTGCAGGAGACAACTGTCAATTCTTGGTCTGTTTCGGAGGACGCCGCTTCAGACAAATGCGGGTTTTGAGATTGCCATCAATCCAACCGCACCTGCCTGGCCTCGGAAAACTTGGGGATGGAGCCGCGGATTCGGCTCCATCCCATCAGGAAAGGGCGGATCAAATTACCGTCCGGAGAGCGGTTAGTATTTGTAGGCCAGCTTGAGGAACCATTCGCGTGGACGCGAATAGGTCGCTGTGGCGGCGCCGCCGACATTCAGATCGACATAGCCGCCTTGGAGATAGCGTTTGTCGCCGATATTGGTGACGCCAGCGGTCACCGTGAAGTGATCGCCGGGATCGGTGTAGGAAGCGCTGGCACCGAATACGCTGTAAGCCGGCTGAAACAGCTGCGGGCTGTTCACGGCATCCTTGAAGGTGCTGCTCTGGTGATACCAGTCACCGCGCAATACCAGCTTGCCCTTATCACCATCGAACACGGTGGCGTTCGCCGCGACCGTTGCAGTCCATTCGGGAACTTGAGCGAACTTGGAGCTCGTGTTGACAGGAAACGCAGTGAGACTGACTGTCCTGTAATAGGCGTCGAGATAGCCGACGCCATAATCGATCCGCAGCCAGTCAGTGGGGGCGGCCTGGCCTTCGATTTCGAAACCCTTGATGCGCCCTTCACCGGCATTGCGGACCTTGGGCGCAATGCCTTCGTTGACCACGATCTGGATGTCGCTGTAATCGGACTGGAACAGCGCGATGTTCATCCGCAGTCTCCGGTCGAACAGTTCGGTCTTCAGGCCAACCTCATAGGATTCCACGAACTCGGGCGTGAATGCGGGTGTAGCCAGTTCGCCAGGGAAAATGCGTTGGCTGAAGCCGCCGTTCTTGAACCCCTTTGAATAGGAGGCATAGCCCATGATATCGTCGGTGAACTGATAGTTTACCGATACCGCCGGGGTCCATTCCTTCGCCTTGGCCGAGACCTCGACCGCGGGGAGCAGATGGTTCCCCCCAGGATTGGTCGCCGAGGCGACGCAAGCCGGATCCGGGAAGCCGGCAAGGGGGCCGCTTGGGATCAGTTGCGGCGCGGGCTGGCCCACGAGGCAGCGGCTATACTGGATGAACACCCCATCGGGATAGGGTGGAAGCAGCCCTGCCGTGTAATCGCGCGTAATGACCTGGGCCGAGGGGTCGAACCGTTTGGTTTCATCGGTGTAACGGATGCCTGGCGTGATCGAGAGACGGTCGGTGACCTTGTAGGTGAACTGGAGATACGCGGCATAGCTGTCGTTGTTGATGAGGCCGCCGCTGAAGAAGTTGGCGAAGCCGAAGCGCAGTGGCTCGATGTCGTCACCCTTTTCCTTCAGGTAATAGGCGCCAAGCGCGAACTTGAGCCTGTCGTCGAACACGCTGCCATTCAGCTGCAATTCCTGCGATGCTTGCCAAAGGTTGATATTGTTGGTCAGCTGCAGGACTTCGTGCGGCGTGCCGTCGAAGTCATATTCGATGACCGACTTCTGGTCGCGGTAGGCGCTTATCGACTTCAGTGTGATATCCCCGAAGTCGTACTCCATGGTCAGGTTGACGCCCCACAGGTCGAAATCCGAGCGGTTCGGACCTCCGGCCCAGGTCGTGTCGATGTCGCCTGTCACCCAGCGCGAGGAAACGCAATTGGGGTTGCTGACCGGGGCCAGCTCGCCAGGAAGACCGCATTGCCCGGCGCCCAGGCCGAGCTTGTTGAAGCCGAAATTGGAACTGGGGAAGGCGACTGTGCCGAGCGGCGTTGTGACGATCTGCAATAAATCGGGCGAGTCGCGGTTTTCGATCAGGTAAATGGCACTTTGCTCTTCGCGGCGGATGTTGACATCGCCGGCAAGGGTCGCGGTAAAGGCGTCGGTCGGTGTCCATTTGAACGCCATGCGGCCCGAGAAGCTGTCCTTGTTGCCCTGGCGTCCGCCGTCGAACAGTCGGCGCTGGTAGCCATCGCGCGTTTCGTAGGAAGCGACGGCTCGCATGGCCAGCGTGTCGCTGATCGGAATGTTGATAATGCCCTTAACATCGGCGCGATTGAAACTGCCGGTGGCGGCTTCGAGCTTGAGTTCGAACTCATTGCTCGGTTGGTTGGTGTTGACGATGATCGCGCCGCCGATGGTGTTCTTCCCGAACAACGTACCTTGCGGACCGCGCAGGATCTGCACGTTTCCGATGTCCGCCATGTCGAGCAGCCCGCCCACCGAGCGCGCCACATAGACCCCATCGACATAAATGCCGACGCCCGGATCGACGGTGATGTTGAAGTCGGTCTGGCCGACGCCGCGGATGAACGCGGTAACCGAAGCGCTCGAGCCGGAGATGCTGGCAACCGGCTGGATGGCAACATTGGGCGCATAGGATGCAACCTGTGCCACGTTGGCGATCTGGCGGTCCTCGATCATCTCCCCGCTCATCGCGGTGATCGCGACGGGAGTTTCCTGCGCATTTTCCTCGCGCTTGCGCGCTGTGACCACGATCTCGTCGAGACCACCTCGGCCTTCTGCATCCTGGGCGGCGGCGCCATCGGCTGCTGAGTTCTGCGCGGAAGCGACCGAGGGGGCGACGGAAAGGGAACCAAGCGCAAGGCTGCTGCCGGTGAGCAGCCAGCGCCAGCGGCTGATTGTGTGGAACTTCATTGACATGGATGTTCTCCCTAGAGTTCGATTTGGATCGCGGTTCCGATCAATATTTCCACCTTGTTCTAGAACTTGACTTCGAACGTTGCTCCGATCTTGCGCGGTTGCTCGTAGAAGCCGTCAGTCGATAGCGCGCCCGGGCGCATCGTCTGGAAGACCTTTTCGTTGGTCAGGTTGGTCGCCCACAGAGAAACCTTCCATGTCTCGCTCTCGGGTGTCCAGCCGATCGACATGTTCGACAAGGTATAAGCACCTTGCGAGAAGTTGTTGGCGAAGTCGTAGTAAAGGCGTGAACTGAACGAGAGGTTGCCGTTGATGTTCAACCGACCGCCGCCCAACTCGCGCCCCCAATCAAAGCCGACATTGCCCGACCACTTCGGCGCTCGCGTCATCACATTGCCCGAAGCATCGACGGGCGCGACCGTGTTTCCTCCGTCAGGTCGCGGGAAAAAGCCCTGCGCCGCAGGAAAATCCTTGTAGCGCGCGTGTGTATAGGCGAGTGCCGCGCGCAGCCGCAGATCGCTCGTTGGCACAATGGTGGCTTCCAGTTCGCCGCCGTAAATCTCGGCATTCGACGCGTTCTGAAGGATGTAGTTTCCGCTGAAACTGTCCCGAGACTGGAGCTGGAGATTCTTGTAGTCGTAGTAATAGGTCGCAAGATTGACTCGCAGCCAATCAAGCGGGTCCGATTTGATGCCGAATTCGGCGGCCTTGATTTCCTCAGGCTCGACTGGCACATTGCGGGTGCCCGCCATATTGTAGACGCCGCTCTTGAAAGCGGTACTCCAACTTGCATAAACGTTCGTGCTATTGTTAATTTCGTAACGAAGGCCAACCTTGTAGTTGAACTTATTGAATGTCCTGTCGACGTCGTTGACAACCAGGCTGCCATTCAGCGTCTGCGAGAACTCGCGCTTTTCCGTTGTGTAACGGGCGCCGAGATTCACGAAAAGGCCGGGCGTGGCCTCATAGGTGACGTCGGCAAACCCAGCGAAGGACCGGCCGGCGAGATCAGGCTCGAGCGTCGGGCCGGCAAGCGGAAGGGTCGGATTCGCGGCCGTCCAGGGCTGCAGGAATGCATTTCCGCCAAACTGGTAGAAATAGCCGCCCACGAGCCATTGGAAAGGTCCGGGGTCTGACGAACTGAGCTTGATTTCCTGACTGCCCGATTCCGACCTGAAGATTGCCGGAAAGTTGCCAAGGCGCAAGTTCGACGCATCCGAATCAGTGGTCTGGTTCCAGCGCAAGTTGAGGAATCCGCTGGTGGTTTCCAGGGTGACTCCGTCCAGTTCGAGTTTGGTGTGCAGGGCAAAGGTCCAGCGCTTCAGATTCAGCAGGGGAATCTCGGTCAACGACGCCTGCCAGGGGCCGGTTGGCAGGATGACGCCGGGGAAGCGGCGCCCGGCGGTGTTGCCATCGACCGGCTGGGGTGAATTGGTCGTGCTCTGCTGGTCGAAAAACTCGCCTGTCAGCACGATCTTGAAGTTGTCGGCCGCCTGAAACAGGGCCTTGCTGCGCAAGTTGATGACCCGCTGGTCGCCCAAGGTACCACCCCGGACGAGGTCGTCGATATAACCGTCGTTCTTGCGGAAGAGAGCCGACAGGTCGATCGCGGCCTTCTCGCTGATGGGCCCTGTAACATAGAGCCGGGCGTCATAATCACCCGCGCTGCGCCGCATCCGTCCCGCGCGAAGAGAGGCCTTGCCCCGGAAATCAAAGCTCGGATCGGGGGTGATGACATTGATGAGACCGCCCGTTGCGTTGCGGCCAAATGTGGTGCCCTGCGGGCCGCGCAATACTTCGACCCGTTCTACCTCGACAAGATCGATCCAGTTCGCGGCGGATTCCGGCTGATAGACACCGTCGATGTAGGTGGCGATGTTCGGCTCGTCGCCGATCGAGATGCCGGTCGAGCCAACGCCGCGAACCACAGGCTGGAACACGCCCATGTTGCGGCTTCCGACAAAGCCGGGGACCAACTGGGTCAGCGTCCTGACCGTCGATACATCGGCCGATTGCAGGGCATCTCCGCCCAGCGCTGTGACGGCCACGGGAACCTGCTGCAATTTTGCGTCGCGGCGGGTCGCCGTCACGATGATATCTTCGATACCGGTCGATGCCTGCTCGTCTGCGGGCTGCTCGCCCGCCACTTCCTGGGCCAGCGCGGTTTGAGAAACAAGCGGCAGCGTAAGGACGGCAGCCGCAGTTGCGAACAAGCGCAATTTGAATTCTTTCATGATCCCTCTCCCTATGTCGCTCGATCTACCGTAGAATAGGTCAAGCAATATTATTATTAACTATTATGTAGTTATTGTTTTGAAATATACTCTTGCAGAAAATCTAGGCGATCGTTGCCCCAAAATATTTCATCGTCGACAAACATCAATGGCGCGCCAAATACTCCTCGCTGGTAGGCTTGGCTTCTGGCCTTGCGATACTCATTCTGACCGAGTGTCGAGGCTGTGAAGGCCGTCAGCGCATCTGGATCGAGTCCGGCTTCTGTTGCGCAGGAGCGCAGTTCTGCGCGATCGCTCGGATCGATACCCTGCCCCCAGATGCGATCGAAAGCCGCGGCGACATACGCTTCCGCCTTGTCCTGCGCGCGCGCATAAAGAGTGGCGCAGTTCCAGTCGGCGCAGGCAAAGCTGGCCGGAAACCGCAATGAGGCGTCGTACCTGCGGGCCCACCGGTTCAGGTCCGCGGTCATCACCTTGATTTTTGGGGCTACCTCGCGGTTGGATGGGCCGTAGTTCCCCGCCGCGATCTTTGCCTCCGGGATGTCGATCGGCCAATATTCGAGCTCGAAACCCGCGTTGCGGGCGATTTCGGGCAACTTCAGTTGCGCGAGGTAACTGAAGGGACTGATGAAGTCGAAATAGAAGTCAATCTTGCGGGTCATTGCGGGGTCTCGAAGCCGACGAGCTTCTCGTAATTGTCCCAGAAGCCGACAATGGCTCCTTCGGTGACAAGGTGGTCGGCATCTTCGGCACGGCCACCACCCATGGCGATGAACGAGGTTGCCTGCTGCTCGCCGACAATTGCGTTCTGCACGATTTCGACCGCTTCGCCGTCTTCCATCGAAACCAGCCCGGCCGGACCGATCAGGTTGGTTTGCTTGCGCCGGATTGCCTGCATTTCGGCATCGTCGTCGGCATAACCGAAGTGGGTCCAGACCAGCTCGAAGGCTTCCTGCCCTTTGGGCACGATCTGCCGCACCGCCAGCGTGTTCTGGATCTGCTGAAGGACGAGGTTCGGGAACACGGCGAGGATGACCAGGGTTATGCCGTCATCGAATTCCTGGCGGCCCTTGAGCAACGACATGTCTTGAAGCTTGAACTCGGTATCGAACGTTCGGGAATCGCCATACGCCTGCTTGTCTGCGGTTTCGTCGTTGCTGGCAGCGATCGAATAGAGGAGCGAATGCCGCTTCTCGGTATCCATCAGCGCCTTGCCGGTCTGGGTCGACCGATAGAGTCCGAACGTGTTGTGGAACAGATGCAGAAGGCTCGCGTGATAGGGATCGCGGGTATTCTCGGCATACAGTTTCCAGTTGCCGTGGACATATTGCCGCTGGTCACCCAGCACCTTGATCGGCTTGTGCATGATCCGTTCGATATGCTCGACAACCAGCGGACCGAGAAATTCGTCCAGGGGCACCACGTTTTGAGAAAAGCTCGCAAAGACAAGGCCGCCCACGATCCCGACCCGTAGCTGCTTGAGACCGTGCTGCTTCATGTCGAAATCGCCGGGCATGCCGCCCTGGCCCTTGAGACCACGTCGGAAAGGCACGCCGATCAGATTGCCGGCGAGATCATATGCCCATTGGTGATAGACACATTCGAGATTCGGGCGATTGCCGCGCAGTTCGCGGCAGACCAATGCTCCCCGATGGGCACAGCGGTTGACCACGACATGAACGGCGCCATCCGCCGCCCTGGTCACAATGACCGGGGTTTCGCCAATGAAAGTCGATTTGAAATCGCCGGCATCCTGGATCTCGGCTTCGAGCGCGACGAAAGACCAGTTATCGCCTTGGAAGATCTTTTCTTGCTCGCGCGTGTGATACTCCGGGTCGGTGAAAACCCTGTATGGAACCCGGCGACCAGTACCGTTCGTGGTTTTCGCGTGGTTTTCGGCTAGCACAACTGTGTCGGTCATGGTCAAAATCCTAGTCGCGAATTAAATCGGGCGGACCATCATCGTGTCGATGAGGTTGGTATCGAAAACTGCGATCTTCGAACGGAACATGGGGCGCTCGCCCGACAAATCGATCTCGTCGATATATTTGCCCGAATTGTAGATTGTGGTGCGTCCATCAGTGCGGGTCATGAGGACCGCATAGCTGGTCTGCGCCTTGGCGAGCGCTCCCGTTACGGAAACAATTCTGGTCGGACCAAGAATATGACGATAGGCATGGACCGGAAAGATGTTCGCCTTGCGCAGCGACACAATGCGATCCACGAGCATTCCCCGGCTGTCACAATAAATCGCAGCCGAATCCATGTTTCGCTCGAAGTTCTCGCGCGAGATCACTGTATAGATGCAGTCCGAAACAAAGTGATCCGGCCACTCTTCCAGGCGGTCGTCGTCGATGAGTTCGGCGTAGAGCGCGTTGAGCTCGGTCGCGAGCTGCTGGATTTCAAGACGCACTGCAGGGGCGGCGAGCATTCAAGCGCTCCCTTCCGGCTGGTCGATGTAAACCCAGCCGTCGTCGACTGTGACAGGGTAGGTTTTGATCGGAATCTGGCAGGGAAAGGCCTTGGCAGCCCCGGTTGCGATGTCGAAAGAACCTCCGTGGAACGGGCATTCGATGATTCCCCCGTCCTGGTAGCCGTCCGTCAACATGGCATTGCCATGGGTGCATAAATTGTCAGTGACGAACACATCGCCATCGACGTTGTAAACAGCAAGCGCAGGCATGTTTTGTTGGTAAACCGCGACCGGTTCACCGTCCTTGACGTCTGCTACTTGGCAAAGGCGAAGTTTGTTTGACATGGCGTCTGGCAATTCCAATCTAAGTTCCGGACTCGCGATCAATTGGAGGATCAGCCGAGGGGAATATCCATTCCGTAGCCCGCGGCCTCGTTGCCGTGACCGAAGATATCCCGGGTATAATATTCCTGCTGGCTTGGAGCCTTGCGGGCACCCCAGCCGAACTCCCAGAGCCATCCCGACGGGTTGGCGCAGTAAAAGGTCAGTGCTTGATCGTTTGCGTGCTTGCCAAGCTGCAGGGCGACGTCGATCTTGCGCGCCCGCACGATGTCATGCGCCAGGCCGAGATCGTCGAGGTCAGTATATTCGAACATCAGATGGTTGATGCGCTTTTCCATCGGGCCGAGTCCGAAGGCGACCGAATGCTGCCGCTCGTTGCAGTGCATGAAATACGGCTGCGCCACCATGCCGTTGGGCAGTTGCAGGTGATATTCGACCGACCCGCGCAACCCTAGCAGACCGTAGAATTCTGCCGCAGCAGGAACGTCATCCTGCCGCAGGATACAATGCCCGATCCCTTCCGGGCCGGTAACGAACCTGCCGTACATCGGGCGCCCGGGATGGAAGGGCTTGTGGGTATCGACCTGCGGCCCGTAGAAAATTTCGGTCGGGTTTCCGCCGGGATCGACCAGCTTGGCAAGGCCGAGCACGCGCCGCTCCCGAGCCTCGGACTCACTCGCCACTGTCACTGCGATTCCGGCGGCGGTCAGCTTCGTCACCATGCCGTCGAATTCGACCGGATCGGCTACGCGCCAGCCAAGATAGGCAAGGTCGTCGGAATCGGCTGCATGCAGCGCGATGCGATGATGCCACTGATCCATGCGCAGATACAGGCGATCACCTTCGTCCTCGTCGACGATCTCCATACCGGCGACTTCGGCAGCGTAGCTGCGCCATGCATCGAGGTTCGTGACAGTCAACCCGAGGTAACCGAGTTCCGTGACTGCTACCATTTGCTCTCTCTCCCAGAGGATGCGGCTCGCGTCTCGGGGGACCGCTATCGCCGGTTATCTTCTCGTCGGTTCTTGCCGACCGACTCGGGGCAATAGTCGATAGTTCTCCATAGTGCAATACGTTGCACTGAGTAATTCATTGCTGTAGGAATCGTGCAACAGAAAGTCGAGCGAGCGATTCGTCCGTGAAACGCGGACGGCGTAGAACCAGGTTTGTGAACACCGCCAAGGTGTCCAGCCGTCCAGCGATAGCCGTCCGGTCGGCTTCGCACATTGGGAGTGGAGCGTTATGGAAGCCGCAGAAAAGCGCGTCGGTCGGATTGCAGATTTGCAAGCGATCAAGCAGAGGCTGAAATCATGGCTAGTGAAGGACGAGGCGAAGGGAATTTTCCAGATCGACCGCGCCGCCTTCACCGATGCCGAATTGTTCGACATCGAGATGAAGTATATTTTCGAGCGCAACTGGATATTTCTCGCGCATGAAAGTCAGGTGGCCAAGCCGCACGATTTCCTTACCACCAAAATCGGGCGAATTCCTGTCATCATCACGCGAGACAGGTCGGGGACCGTCCGTGGACTTGTCAACGCATGCGCCCACCGCGGTGCAAGGGTTTGCCGGGAAAAAGCCGGCAACAAAAAGAATTTCATGTGCCCCTTCCACGGCTGGACCTACTCGTCCGCGGGCGACCTTCTTGACGTCACCGAAGAAGGGGCGGGGGGGTATGCGCCTGGATTCGACCGCGCCGATTTCGGGCTTCCCCGGATCGCTCGTCTCGAAATTTATCGCGGCTTCATCTTCGGCAGCCTGTCGGCCGATGTATTGCCGCTCGAGGAATATCTGGCCGGCTCAAAGGCGTTCATCGACCTGTTGGTGGACCAGTCGCAGCACGGTGGAATGGAAGTGCTGGCGGGAGCAACCCGGTACCGCTATCGCGGCAACTGGAAGATGCAGGTCGAAAACGGCCTCGACGGGTACCACGTCGCAACGGTCCATGCCAATTACTTCCTGACCGTGATGCGGCGGGTCGAAGGGGCCTCCAAGAACGACACGAAAGCGATCGATTTTTCGAATTTCAACCGGCAGGACGGGGGCTCTTTTTCCTTCCACAACGGACACTCGGTTCTTTGGGCCGACTACGCCAATTTCAGGGACCGGCCAAACTTCGAGGTTCTCGACTGGATCGTGGATACCCATGGCGATGAAAAGGCGCTTTGGATGAACAAGCGCATCCGTAACCTGCAACTCTTCCCCAACGTCTTCCTGATGGACCAGACCAGCACCCAAATCAGGATCATCCAGCCGATCTCCGTCGATGAGACCGAAGTCACGACTTATTGCATCGCTCCGGTGGGTGAAAGCGCCGCGGCCAGGGCCTTGAGGATCCGGCAGTACGAAGACTTCTTCAATGCCAGCGGCATGGCGACGCCGGACGATCTGACCGAATTCAACAACTGCCAGGCTGGCTTCGGCGCAGGCGAGGGCCGGATGAACGACATGTCGCGCGGCGCGACGCGCTGGGAGAACGACGCCGGGCAGTTCGGCGCCGGGCTTGCGGTCGATGCGGTGATGAGCAGCCCGTCCGTGGCCGACGAGGGGCTTTATCTCGCAATCCACGACGAATGGATCAGCCGGATGAACACCGCGATCGACCAGGAGACCGCAGAATTGCTTGCCAGGGGCGATGTGGAGTTGACGCGATGACGGCTGCCGATACGCAATGGCTCGCCGTTTGGCGCTTTCTCGGCCGCGAGGCGGTTGCACTTGACGATAAGGATTGGGACACCTGGCTGTCGCTCTATGCCGAGGACGCGGAATACTGGGCTCCTGCCTGGGACGACCGCGAGCGCCTGACTGTCGATCCGCAGCGCGAAATATCGCTGATCTATTATCACAATCGCGGCGGCCTGGAGGATCGCGTTTTCCGCATTCGTACCGGGCGTTCCTCGGCAAGTACTCCTGGACCGCGCACTTCTCACGTGTTCACGCTGTTATCGACGGAAGATGTCGAGGGCCTGGTGCAGGCGCGCACGTCATGGACGGTGACGTCCGTGCTCGATGGGGCTGTAACCGTCTACAGCGGATCGGCCTTTTATGATCTCGAGCCTGCCGGCGGGAGTTTTGTGATCAAGCGCAAGAAGACCGTGATCATCAACGACCTCGCGCAGACCATGCTCGATGTCTACAGCATCTGACCAGTCCTTGTCCGCTTCACCATTTCGTCCCGTCGTCGGAACAATGGTCGGCGATCCGGCCGGGATTGGACCCGAGGTGACCGTTAAGGCCCTCGCGGACGGATCCGTGCACGAGGTCTCGATTCCTGTGCTGCTCGGCTCGGCCGCGGCGGTGGAGCGTGCGCTCGACGCGACCGGCATCAAGGCCCGGGTACGGCGTATGCGCTCGTTCGAACCGCCGAGCGACGATGCCGGGGTGATCGACGTTATCGACACCGGGGCGTTGCCGGACGGCGTGCTCCCGCTTGGCGAGGATACCGAAGCGGCCGGCCATGCCACCGCACAATGGCTGGACGAGCTTGACGGGCTGGCCAGGGACGGGGCCTTCGCAGCGACGATCATGGGGCCTATCAGTACTGGTTCGCTCAAGATGGCCGGGAAACTCGACAAGGTCATTAGTCCGACGCCAGGCGAAAGTTACCTGGTGTTGCTGACCGGCCCGTTGCGGGTCGCGCATCTCACCGATCACATGTCGCTGCGTCAGGTGATCGACATCATAACCGCCGATCTCGTGGCAAAGGCGATCAGGCAGGTCAACGACGCCATGCAATCCTGGGGGATCGCTCGTCCTCGCATCGCAGTGGCCGGCCTCAACCCCCACGCCATGGGTGACGAGGACCGGCTCGCGATTGCCCCGGGGGTCGAGCGGGCGCGAGGATCGGGCATCGCGGTGGAAGGTCCGATCGCACCCGATTCGGTGTTCCGCCAGTGCATTGAGGGGCGTTATGACATGGTCCTCGCGATGTTCCACGATCAGGGACATATAGCGGTCAAGACCTGGGGTTTTTCGGGCAATTGCGTGATCATGATGGGGCCGCCATATCTGCACATGTCGGTCGCCCACGGCACTGCCTATGACATTGTCGGAACGGGCAAGGCTGACGCGGCGATGATGCGCAGCGCGATGCGTACCTGCGGCCAGCTCGCATCAGGCCAAGGATTTGTGGGAGAAGCACGATGAATGCTGCTTCACCAATGGGGATGCCTTCGCTTCCGACAGCGGTCGATTACAGGGTCTACCACGATGCGCATATATTTGCCGCCGAACAGCGCAACATCTTCAAGGGGCGCACCTGGTGTTACCTGGGGCTGGAAGCCGAGATCCCCAACTCCGGAGACTATCGCGCAACCCATGTCGGCGAAACGCCGGTGGTGCTGGTGCGCGGGGAGGAGGGCAAGATCCATGCCTGGGTGAACCGGTGCGCGCACAAGGGCGCGACGGTATGCCGCTCGCTGCGCGGCAATCAAGCCGATGGTTCGTTCGTCTGCGTCTATCATCAGTGGGCCTATGATGCCGAAGGAACGTTGGTCGGCGTGCCGTTCCGGCGTGGCCTCAAGGGCGTCGGGGGCTACGACAAGAATTTCGATCCGGCCAATCACTCGCTCGAAAAGCTCCGGGTCGAGAGTTACAGGGGCATGGTGTTCGGTACGTTTTCGGCCGACGTCGAGCCGCTTGAAGTTTTTCTCGGGCCTGTGATGTGCAAGTATATCGACCGCGTTTTCCATCGGCCGATCAAGGTTCTGGGTTACTCCCGGCAATATATGGCGGGCAACTGGAAGCTCTATTCCGAAAACAGTCGCGACAGCTACCACGGAGCTTTGCTGCATCTATTCTATCCCACCTTCGGCATCTACCGGCAAAGCCAGGACAGCGCGGGGGAACTGGACGAGCAGGGCTATCACAATGTCTTTACCGTTTCCAAGCCCAAGGGCGACATCGATTACGGCTCTTTCGGTGATGAGGCGAATCGCGAAATGCAAGGCGTCGCCAAATTGCAAGACGAAAGCCTGTTGCAGTTCCGGCCCGAAATCGAGGACGATGTGGGTCTGCACATCCAGTCGCTGTTCCCCTCGGTGGTGCTGCAGCAAATTCAGAACACGCTGGCGACACGCCAGATCGTGACTTTCGGCGTCGACAAGACCGAATTGGTCTGGACCTATTTCGGATATACGGACGATGATGAGGAAACGACCCGTCACCGACTGCGCAATTTGAACCTAGTCGGTCCTTCCGGACTGATTTCGATGGAGGACGGCGAAGCGGTCGAACTTTGCCAGCAGGGCACCGCCGGGGCTGAAGGCAAGCACAGTTTCATCGAAATGGGTGGTGACGACGTGCGCGGTTATTACGCGCCGATGGGCATGGACGAGAACGCCGTGCGCGGCTTCTGGAAAGGCTATTTGAGCCTGATGGGCGAGGCCCTTGCCGTCAGCGCGGAAGCATCGGCATGAGCTTGATCGATCCCGCTTTGCAAGGCCTCGTCGATTCCCTGAACGCACGGTACGGACTGTGCCTCGACGACGGGCGCCTTGAGCAGTGGCCCGAGTTTTTCGTCGATAACTGCCTTTATCAGGTGATCGCCCGCGAAAATGTCGAGAACGGGCTACCCGCCGCAGTGATGTATTGCGACAGCAAGGGGATGCTGATCGATCGGGTGGTGGCCCTGCGCCGGGCTAATGTGTTTCCGGAGCATTTCAGCCGTCACCTGATTTCGCGAGCGATCTTGACCGGGATCGATGGAGAGACCGTGACGTCCGAGGCCAGCTACGCTGTGCTGCAGACCCGCAACGACGGCGAGACCCGCATCTACAACGCCGGGAAATATGTTGACCGGCTATTGATCAACGACGGTGTGGTCCATCTGGTGAGCCGAATGTGTGTCTACGACACCCATCGAATCGCGACGCTGCTTGCGACCCCGATCTGATGGCCGACCGTCGATCTGGCGGCGGAATGAACCCTGGAGGAGAAGAAGTATGAAACTGTTCATCAGCCCGGGCGCATGCTCGCTCGCACCGCACATTGCCCTGCGCGAAACCGGGGCCGATTTCGAAACTGTAAAGGTCGATCTGGCCGTGCGCACGACCGAGGCGGGCGAGGATTTCCTCGCCGTCAATCCGTCCGGCAAGGTCCCGGCACTGACTCTGAACGGCGGCGAAACCCTGACCGAGAACCCCGCCATCCTGATGTACATCGCCGACAAGAATCCCGCGTCCGGCTTGGCCCCGGCCGAAGGGAGCCTCGATCGGTACCGGTTGCTGAGCCGTCTCAGTTTCCTCGGTTCGGAATTTCACAAGGCATTCGTGCCGCTGTTCGCCCCGGGAACCTCCGACGAGGCGAAGGCCGCTGCCTTGGGCTCGGTCAAGACCCACCTCGCCGCGCTCGACAAGGAATTGGCCGGGCGTGACTACTATTCCGGCAACGCATTCAGCGTAGCGGATATCTACCTGTTCGTGATGCTGGGCTGGCCAGCTTACGTCGGTATCGACATGAGCCCTTATCCAGCACTCGGCGCCTATGCCGACAAGATCGCGCAGCGCCCCGCTGTGGGTGCGGCCCTCGAGGCCGAAGGTTTGGCGTGAGCGAGATCGACCGACTTCGGTCAGGATAAGGCGGAGTCGATCCATTCTCCATTTGCAAATGCGTTCTGTTTGGTGCAATAACGTCGGAAAGACGAACGAGCGCGAGACAGTGGGCATTGCCTGTCGCAACAGCAGGCAATGCCACTGGCCAGAAAGCGGTTGAAAATAGATCGGGAGAGCCATGACTGCCATTGCCAATGACATCGCACGCCCAGAGATCGGCAAGTCCATCACGGTCGATGGCAGCCTCACGAACTACCACGATGTGGGCGAGGGCGCACCGGTCCTGCTGATCCACGGATCGGGACCCGGAGTGACCGCGTGGGCGAACTGGCGGCTCAACATGCCCGAGCTAGCGAAGCGCTTCCGCGTCATCGCCCCCGACATGTTCGGGTTCGGTTATTCGGATTCCAAGGGGCGGATCGATGACAAGCGGGTGTGGGTCGATCAGGTCGCATCCCTGCTTGATGGTCTCGGGATCGACAAGGTTTCGATCGTCGGTAACTCCTTCGGCGGGGGCATAACCCTCGCATTCATGATCGCGCATCCCGATCGGGTCGAACGGGCGGTGTTGATGGGTCCGGCCGGACTCGATTTCCCGATCACGCCTGCCCTCGATCTGGTCTGGGGCTACCAGCCTTCGCTGGAAGAAATGCGCGCCTCGCTCAAATATCTGGCTTGGGACCACAGCCGACTGACCGACGATCTGATCCAATCGCGCTACGAAGCAAGTGCGCGTCCCGAAGCGCACGAGCCGTACCACGCGACCTTTGGTGGGCCTGACCGCCAGCGCAACATCGCGATGCTGGCAAGCCGCGAAGAGGACGTGGCGGCGCTGCAGCACGAGACGCTGATCCTGCATGGCCTGTTCGATCAGGTGATTCCGCTGGATTCGACCGTTCGCCTGGCCAGCCTGCTGCCGCGTTCCGACCTGCATGTTTTCGCGGAATGCGGCCATTGGGTGCAAATTGAGCGCATGGCGAGCTTCAATCGCATGGTGACCGAATTTTTTGAGCACGGCCTCAAGGGCTGAAGGGACAAGGAGAACTGAAATGGCACTGACCGGTGTACTTCGCCCTGGCTATGTCCAGCTGCGTGTCCTCGATCTCGAGGAGGCAATCGAACATTATCGCGACCGTATCGGCCTTAACCTGGTTAACGTCGAGGATGGAAGGGCGTTCTTCCAAGCCTTCGACGAGTTCGATCGTCACAGCATCATTCTTCGCGAGGCCGATTCTGCCGGGCTCGATCGGATGGCCTTCAAGGTCGCCAAGGACGCCGACCTTGACCACTTTGCCGAACGGCTGCTCGACTTGGGGGTCCATGTCGATATCATTCCGGCCGGCGAGGATCCCGGCGTTGGCCGCAAGATCCGCTTCAATACGCCGACTGGGCACGTGTTTGATCTCTATGCCGAGATGGAACTGTCAGAGACCGGGCCGGCCGTGCGCAATCCGGACGTCTGGATTGCCGAGCCGCGTGGTATGCGCGCGACGCGGTTCGACCACTGCGCCCTGAACGGCATCGATATTTCGGCGAGCGCGAAGATTTTCGTCGAGGCTCTCGATTTTTCGGTGACCGAAGAATTGCTGGATGAGGCTTCGGGCACCCGTCTCGGTATCTTCCTTTCGTGCAGCAACAAGGCGCATGACGTGGCATTTCTGGGCTATCCGGAAGACGGGCGGATTCATCACACCTCATTCTTCCTCGAATCCTGGCACGATGTCGGTCACGCGGCGGACATCATCAGCCGCTACGATATTTCTCTGGACATCGGTCCAACCCGTCACGGGATCACGCGCGGGCAGACGATTTACTTCTTCGACCCGTCGGGCAACCGCAACGAGACTTTCAGCGGCGGGTACACCTACTATCCTGACAATCCGCGCCGGATGTGGCAGGCCGAGAATGCCGGCAAGGCGATCTTCTATTACGAGAAGGCGCTCAACGACCGCTTCATGACGGTAACCACCTGAACATGAATGGGGTGGCAACGGTCCGGTCGATCGGGCACGAACTTGCCGCCAGGGCGGTGCAGGCCGCCGTGGCCAAAGGTGGCGAGGCGGGCTGGCCCCTCGTCGCCGCGGTGGTCGGCTCCACTGGGGAACTTGTGGCCCTGTTGCGCGCTACGGGCGCCCCGTTTCAATCTGCGCAGATCGCCAAGGACAAGGCCTATACTGCCGCCAGCTTCAAGGTTCCTTCGCCGGAGGTCTTCAAGATGGTTTCCGGCAATCCGGCGCTGAGCGCGGGTATCGCCGCGAAGCCCGGAATCGCCATGTTCGGCGGTGGGCTGCCGATCGCGATCGCCGGCGAGATAGTGGGTGCGATCGGCGTGTCGGGCGGGACGGAGGAACTGGATACGCAGTGCGCCAACGCTGCCCTCACCGCGATCGGTGCGGCGCAATATTGAACGCGCCACCATCGAGACTTTACGGAGAAGCGAAGACGTTATGGCAACCGAGGGCATCATCGCCGTTACCGATACCGTCCTGAATTTCATCGGGGGGGCCTATCGCCGTGGGAGCACCGGCAAGACGTTCGCCAATATCGATCCGGCAACGGGCCTGCAAACCGGGATCGTTCACGAAGCAAGCGAGCAAGATGTAGCCGATGCAGTGGCAGCCGCCAAGGCCGCTCTGAACGGTCCGTGGGGCAAGATGACGACGGCCGAGCGGGTAAAGCTCATCTCCGCCGTTGCCACGGAAATCGAGCGCCGTGCCGACGACTTCCTCGCTGCCGAAGTGGCGGATACCGGCAAGCCGCGCCATGTAGCCTCGCACATCGACATTCCGCGCGGCGCCGCGAATTTCCGGATGTTCGCCGACGTCATTTCCACCACCCCGACCGAGTCATTTGCCACGGCGACGCCAGATGGCGGGAAGGCGCTGAATTATGTCGTGCGCAAACCCAAGGGTGTGATCGCGGTAATCTGCCCGTGGAACTTTCCTCTGCTGTTGATGACCTGGAAGGTCGGTCCGGCGCTGGCTTGCGGCAACACGGTTGTAGTCAAGCCGTCCGAAGAGACACCGCGAACCGCGGCGCTGCTGGGTGAGGTCATGAACGCGGTCGGGATGCCCGAAGGTGTCTACAATGTGGTTCACGGTTTCGGGGCGGGTTCTGCCGGTGAATTCCTGACCTCGAACCCCGATATCGATGCGATTACCTTCACCGGCGAAACCGGCACTGGCCAGGCCATCATGCAAAAGGCCGCGGTCGGTGTGCGCGATATTTCTTTTGAGCTCGGCGGCAAGAATCCGGCGATCGTGTTCGCCGACGCCGATCTCGACAAGGTGGTAGAAGGATTGTCGCGCGCTGTATTTCTCAACACAGGGCAAGTCTGCCTCGGAACCGAACGGTGTTATGTCGAGCGACCCGTTTTCCACGAGTTCGTGAAGCGAATGACGGCGGCGGCTAAGGCGTTCAAGCCAGGTGCGACGGGCGATCCAGCCTATCTCGGACCTCTGATCAGCGCCGAGCATCAGGAAAAGGTACTGGCATATTACGCCCGTGCGGTTGCCGAAGGCGCCACCGTCGCCACTGGCGGCGGCGTTCCCGCGCTTTCGGGTAACGAAGCAGGAGGTTTCTATGTCGAGCCGACGCTTTGGACAGGTCTGTCGCACGACAGTTCAGTGATGCGCGAAGAGATATTCGGCCCGTGCTGCGGGGTAATTCCCTTCGATAGCGAAGACGAGGTGATCGGCCTGGCCAACGACACCGACTATGGTTTGTGCGCGACGATCTGGACCGAAAATCTCTCGCGGGCGCACCGGGTCTCTGCCTCGATGCGGGTTGGCATCTGCTGGGTCAATTGCTGGTTCCTGCGCGATCTGCGCACCGCATTCGGCGGTTCCGGACATTCCGGAATCGGCCGCGAAGGCGGAGTCCACAGCCTCGAATTCTATACCGAAACCGAAAACATCTGCGTGAAGCTTTGAGACCATGACGACTGAAACCAAAATCGATCCCAAGGCCATCCAGCAGGCGGCCGAGCAATTGCGGGGCGCGGCTGCCAGCGGCAAGCCGGTAGCGCCGATCCGCGATCTTATCTCGGCCGGGGGGGTGGATGCCGCGTACGCCGTGCAGGAAATCAACACCCGGCACGCGCTTGACAGCGGACGGCGCCTGGTCGGCCGCAAGATTGGGCTGACCTCGCTGGCGGTGCAGCGCCAGCTCGGCGTCGACCAGCCCGATTACGGCATGTTGTTCTCCGACATGGACGTGCCCGAAGGGATTCCGATCTCGCTCGATCAGGTCATCCAGCCCAAGGTCGAGGCTGAAATCGCGATCGTGGTCGGTCGAGACCTGCCGCATCCCGATCTCACCACTGCCGAGATGATCCGCGCTGTCGAGTATGTCGTCCCTGCGATCGAGATCGTCGACAGCCGCGTCGCCAATTGGGACATCCGCATCTTGGACACGGTGGCCGACAACGCCTCGAGCGGATTGTTCGTACTTGGCGCGGTGCCTCGCAAGCTTAATGCGCTCGACCTGCGCGAGTGCGGCATGGTGATGGAGGTGAAAGGCGAGCCGATTTCGGTGGGTGCAGGGATTGCCTGCCTTGGCAGCCCGATCACCGCGTCGCTGTGGCTGGCGCGGGTCATGGCCCGGGTCGGGCGCCCGCTGCTTGAAGGCGACGTGATCCTGTCGGGCGCGCTGGGGCCGATGGCCGGGGTCGCGCGGGGCGATGTCGTGGAAGCGAGGATCAATGGCGTTGGAACGGTGCGGGCGGCTTTTGCTGCCGAAGCCGGCTGACGCAAGATAACGGGAAGATCGAAGCATGACCAAGATGAAGTGCGCCATCATTGGTTCCGGCAATATCGGAACCGACCTGATGATCAAGCTGCTGAAGGGTTCCGATAGTCTTGAGCTGGCGGCAGTGGTCGGGATCGACCCGGCCTCGGAAGGCCTTGCCTTGGCCCGCGAACGCGGCGTGGCGACGACCCACGAGGGAATCGACGGTCTGCGCAAGCTGCCGGTCTACCCCGAAATCGGCATCGCATTCGATGCGACTTCGGCCTATGCACACAAGGAACACGATGCCGCCCTGCAGGCCGATGGCAAGCTGGTGGTCGACCTGACTCCGGCCGCGATCGGGCCCTTTTTTGTCCCGCCGGTCGGCGGTGCGCTCGATGGCGAGATCCGTAATGTCAATATGGTCACCTGCGGCGGTCAGGCGACCATTCCTATCGTCGCCGCAGTTTCGCGAGTAACACCGGTTCATTACGCCGAAATCGTCGCTTCGGTGTCGTCGCGCTCGGCGGGGCCGGGCACTCGCGCGAACATCGACGAGTTCACCCGGACCACCGCGAAGGCGATCGAAACGGTGGGAGGAGCTGGACGCGGCCGTGCGATCATCATCCTCAATCCTGCCGAACCGCCGATGATCATGCGCGACACGATCTTTACGCTGACCGGTCAGGTCGACGAGGACGCCATCCGCGCCTCGGTCAAGGAAATGGTCGAGACCGTGCAATCCTATGTGCCCGGCTACCGGCTCAAGCAGGAAGTGCAGTTTGAACGGTACGGCTCGAACCGGCCGCTGAAGATCCCCGGATACGGCGAGTTTGTCGGCCTGAAGACCAGCGTGTTCCTCGAAGTCGAGGGCGCCGGAGACTATCTTCCCAAATATTCCGGAAACCTCGACATCATGACCGCTGCCGCCAAGGCGGCCGGCGAGCGCATGGCCCAACAACACCTCGAAAGGGTGGCAGCATGACTTTCAGTCCCGAAACCGGCAAGCTCTACATCCAGGACGTCACCCTGCGTGACGGCATGCATGCCATTCTTCACATGTACGGCACCGACAGTGTCCGCACCATCGCCAAGGCGCTGGACGATGCCGGCGTTGATGCGATCGAGGTTTCGCACGGCGACGGCCTCAACGGCACCTCGTTTAACTACGGGTTCGGCGCCCACACCGACTGGGAATGGATCGAAGCCGCCGCCGACGTGATCAAGAGCGCCGTGCTGACCACCTTGCTGGTGCCCGGCATCGGCACGGTCGAAGAACTGCGCCGCGCCTATGCGCTCGGCGTGCGCTCGGTCCGGGTCGCTACCCATTGCACCGAAGCCGATGTCGCCAAGCAGCACATCGGCATTGCCCGCGATCTCGGCATGGATGTCTCGGGCTTTCTGATGATGAGCCACATGATCGATGCCGAGGCTCTGGCTCAGCAGGCCGTGCTGATGGAAAACTACGGGGCGCATTGTGTCTATGTGACCGACAGCGGCGGCGCGCTCGACATGGACGGTGTGCGCGATCGTTTGCGCGCCTATGACCGTGTGCTCAAGCCGGAGACCCAGCGCGGCATCCACGCCCACCATAACCTTTCGCTTGGCGTCGCCAACTCGATCGTCGCGGCCCAGGAAGGCGCGGTGCGGATCGATGCGAGCCTGGCCGGAATGGGTGCAGGGGCCGGCAACGCGCCGCTCGAGGTGTTCGTCGCCGCCGCCGACCGCAAGGGCTGGAATCACGGCTGCGACGTCATGGCGCTGATGGACGCGGCCGAGGACGTCATCCGTCCGCTTCAGGACCGCCCTGTACGGGTCGACCGCGAGACGCTGAGCCTTGGCTATGCCGGTGTCTATTCGAGCTTCCTGCGTCACGCGGAAAAAGCCGCCGAGCAATATGGACTCGATACGCGCGAAATCCTGATCGAGCTCGGCAAGCGCCGGATGGTCGGGGGCCAGGAGGACATGATCGTCGATGTCGCGCTCGACCTCGTTTCTGCACGCGCAGCATAGGCACATGGCGATGGACAAGCTTGAGCGATACGCCGAAATCCTCGACAGCGCCGCGTTGAACGCGCGTGCCACTCCGCAGCTCACCCACACCGACCCCGAATTGAGCGTCGCAGATGCCTACCGGGTGCAAATGTTGTCGGTCGCTCGCCGGTTGACTCGTGGGGAGCGTCGCATCGGGGTCAAGATGGGGCTGACGAGCCGCGCAAAGATGCAGCAGGTTGGGGTCGACGAGGTCGCCTGGGGGCGATTGACCGACGCCATGCTTGTCGAGGAAGGCACCGCCATTTCACGGGCGCGCTTCGTTCACCCGCGGGTCGAGCCGGAAGTCGCCTTCCTGATGAAGGCGCCGCTGTCCGGCAAAGTGACGGCGGCGGCCGCGCTGGCGGCGGTCGAGGCGATCGCGCCGGCCATGGAGATCATCGACAGCCGTTATGAAAACTTCAAGTTCGCGCTGTCCGACGTGATCGCCGACAACACCTCTTCGTCTGGGCTGGTGATCGGTTCCTGGAACGACCCCGCAATGGATTTCTCTAACCTCGGCGTCTACCTCGAAATAGACGGGGAAGTGACGCAGGTTGGCTCGACCGCCGCGATTCTCGGCCATCCCCTGCGCTCGCTGGTTACTGCTGCGAAGCTTGTCGCCGAAGCTGGTGAGGAAATTTCGGCCGGGGACATTGTGATGGCGGGAGGAATCACCGCCGCGCCCAATCTGGCGCCCGGACAGACGGTACGCACGACCGTCCAGGGGCTGGGCTCGGTCATGTTCCAGGTGGAGGCGTAAATGCCGATCATCGAAGTCAATATGCTCGAAGGCAGAACTCCGGATGACAAGGAGCGGTTGATCCAGGCTCTGACCGATGCCGCCATCGAATCGATCGGAGCGCCTCGCCAATCGGTTCGCATCATCCTGCGCGAGATGCCGCCTGGACATTTCGCGGTCGGTGGAGAGTCCTTCGCGGCCAAGGCGGCCGCGAAAGCAGGCGGACAAGGATAATATCGTGCCAGGCCCCTATCATATCCGCGTGGTAAACGGCGGCGAGTTTACCTGCGGCGGGGACGAGCGGGTGCTCCTCGCGATGGAGCGTTGCGGCGCTGGTGATATCGGGGTTGGCTGCCGGGGTGGAGGGTGCGGTATTTGCCGGGTGAAGGTAATCGAGGGCGAATATCGGACCGGCAAGATGAGTGCTGCGAAGGTGCCGGAAAGCGATCGCCAGGCTGGCTATGCCTTGGCTTGCCGGCTTTTCCCGTCAGGAGACCTGGTCATTGCAGTCGATTAAGATCAGAAGGAGATTTGAGATGGCTACCCAACTGAAGAGCACAGAAAACGAGTATGGCATCAAGCCGGAATACGGCCACTTCATCGGCGGCGAATGGGTCTCGGGCGACAGCGGCAATACGATCGACCTGATCAACCCGGCGACCGGGGCAGTGCTCACAAAGATCCAGGCCGGAAATGCCAAGGATATTCAGCGCGCGGTCGCGGCGGCCAAGGCCGCATTCCCGAAGTGGTCCGAAAGCTCGCCCGCAGAGCGCCAGGAAATCCTGATCGAGGTCGCACGCCGGCTCAAGGCGCGACACCAGCACTACGCCACGCTCGAAACCCTGAATAACGGCAAGCCGATCCGCGAATCGATGTACTTCGACATGCCGCAGGCGATCGGACAGTTCGAAGTGTTCGCCGGCGCGGCCTACGGCCTGCATGGCCAGACGCTGGACTATCCCGATGCGATCGGCATCGTCCACCGCGAACCGCTGGGCGTTTGCGCGCAGATCATTCCGTGGAACGTTCCGATCCTGATGATGGCCTGCAAGATCGCGCCGGCCCTGGCCTCTGGTAACACGGTCGTGCTCAAACCGGCGGAAACCGTCTGCCTGTCGGTGATCGAATTCTTTGTCGAAATGGCCGACTTGCTGCCCCCGGGCGTAATCAACGTCGTGACCGGCTACGGCGCCGACGTCGGTGAGGCGCTGGTCACTCACGAAGATGTCCGCAAGGTCGCGTTCACAGGTTCGGTTGCGACCGCGCGCCGGATTATCCAGTATGCTTCGTCGAACATCATACCTCAGACGCTCGAATTGGGCGGCAAGTCCGCGCACATCGTCTGCGCCGATGCCGACATCGATGCGGCCGTCGAGAGCGCGACGATGTCGACCGTGCTCAACAAGGGCGAGGTCTGCCTTGCCGGATCGCGCCTGTTTCTGCACGAATCGATCCAGGACGAGTTCCTGGCCAAGTTCAAAGAGGCCCTTGAAGGCATCCGCCAGGGCGATCCTCTCGATTTCGGCACCCAACTTGGTGCGCAAGCCTCGCAGATGCAGATGGAAAAGGTCCAGAGCTATCTTCAGCTGGCCACTGAAGAAGGCGCGACCGTCCTCACCGGCGGAAGCCGCAATGAGAGCCTGGCAGACGGGCATTTCATCAAGCCGACGGTCTTTACCAATGTCACCAACTCGATGCGGATCGCGCGCGAGGAAATTTTCGGCCCGGTCACCAGCGTGCTGACTTGGAAGGACGAGGACGCGATGATGGCCTTGGCCAATGACACGACCTATGGCTTGGCTGGCGGCGTCTGGACCAAGGACGTCGCCCGCGCACACCGGATTGCTCGCAAGCTCGAGACCGGAACGGTCTGGATCAACCGTTACTACAACCTCAAGCCCAACATGCCGCTGGGCGGATACAAGCAGAGCGGTTTTGGCCGTGAGTTCAGCCATGAGGTTCTGCATCACTACACACAGACCAAGTCGGTAATCGTCAATCTGCAGGAAGGGCGCATGGGGATGTTCGACCAGTAAAGTTGCCCCAGCCCCGGAAAGTCGGCTTGGAGAGGAGATAAGATATTGTCTGCAAGGCTTGAAGGACAGGTTGCGCTGCTGACCGGCGGCGCTACCGGAATCGGTGCAGCGGTGATTGCCCGCTACATCGAGGAAGGGGCCAAGGTCGGGGTGCTAGTTCGCGACGACGAGCAGGCCCGCCTGGTGCGTTCGCGCCACGGCGACAAGGTCGCCTTGATCGCGGGCGACGTTCGTTCCTATGCAGACAATGCCCGGGCCGTCGCTGAGACTGTCGCGGCTTTCGGTAAACTGGATGTTTTTGTCGGCAATGTCGGAATCTGGGATTTCATGGTGCCGCTCGAACAGCAGGATCCCGAAAAGCTCGAAAAGGCCTTCGACGAAATCTTCGACGTCAACCTGAAGGGCTATTTCTTCGGTGCGCGCGCCGCGATTCCCGAACTGAGGAAGACCAAAGGCAGCATCATCTTCACCGCCTCGACGTCAAGCTACTACACTGGCGGCGGCGGCACCGTGTATGTCGCATCAAAGCACGCGGTTCTCGGACTGATCCGCCAACTGGCTTGGGAGTTGACACCAGATGTCCGGGTCAATGGCGTCGCGCCGGGCGGCACCCGTACTCCGCTCAGCGGGACCGAGACGGGCGGCTTCTCCGAAACCAAGATGGAGGAGATGCCTGGCCTGGACGATCTCATCTCGGGCATGACGCCGCTCGCGCGGATCGCGGAGCCTGACGATCATAGCGGCCTCTACGCGCTTTTGGCGTCACGCCGCGATTCCGCATACATGACCGGAACGGTTCTGCTGAGCGACGGCGGCATCGGCATTGGCAAGCGCCCTGAGGCCTGATCCGGCACATGGTCCGCGACCCTTGGGTCGCCAGGCTGGCAAGGCCTCAACATTACCAGAAAAGGATCGAGAGCAATGGCTGAAAGGTTCGATTTCAAGGAATTGGTGGCTGTTCCCGGTGTGATTGGCGCGGCTCGGTGGAAGCCAACCCATCCAGGCGGTTCGGTGGCGCCGCCGGAGTTAGTCGAATTCGGCGGCGAAATCACCCGGGATCGTGCTGAACGCTTGATGGGCCATGCCGAGGCAGGCGGGCTTGCGATCTATGGCATCGGGCAACTCAGCTACCAGCGCGCACCCGTTGACAAGACGGTCGTCTACCCGATCGATGCCTATTACGCACATGGACAATACACCTCTGTAATCGCGACCATCAACCGGGTAGCCGTGCTTCTGGACAACAAGGTCAAGGTGGATGTTCAGGACATGGTGCGAAAGATGGTCCTGGTCGACAATTAAGTGCTGGACGCGTCGAGCCAGTCTTCGCCTGGTTCTGGCGCCTTGGTCCCCTTGGCTATCATCCGGGCAGGCGCGGTGTCCGGACGGCACCTGAAGTCGAGATTCAGCGCGTCGTGCTCTTGTCGAGAAACCGGTCTGCCGCGACCAGTTCAGGCAAAACGCCCTGTTGGACAAGCTGGGCTTCGGCGGCGTCGATCATGGCCGGAGGTCCGCACAGATAGGCTTCAGTGCGGGCCAGCCCGGCTAGCCGAGCGATTGGGTCGGTGACCAACCCTCTAGCCCCGGTCCAGCCGCTGCGTTCGTCCTCTTCCGACAGCACCGGAATAAATTCGAAGGGCGCATTCCAGGCGGAGCGGAGCGCTTCGATCTCGCCGAGGCAATAGAGATGTTGCTGGGTCCGGGCTCCGTAAAGCAGGGTAACCGGCCGGCTCGCACCCAGAGATCGGGCATGTTGCAATATCGCCATGATCGGGGCAAGGCCGCTGCCGCCTGCCAAGCATAGCATCGCTTCGGCGCTGTCCTTGAGGCGAAACTGACCGAAGGGGCCTGAGAGTTCAAGCGTCCCGCCAGTGCGCTCCTCACCGAACAGCCAGTCGGTGAAGAGGCCGCCGGGTACGTGCCGGACATGGAATTCGAGTCGCGTTGCCTCTCCCCTGTCCGGCGCGAAAGCGAAGGAGTAGCTGCGCGGTTCAGCAATGCCCGGAGCCGTGAGGTCGGCATATTGGCCTGGAATGAACCGAATCGGGCGATCAAGTTCGACCACCAGCTGGATGATGTCCGGGCAAAGGCGGGGCGTGGCAACGATGGTTGCAGAGAAACGCTCCACCGCTTGCTGACGGGACAAAGGGGCATCGAGCGCAATGACCAGGTCCGAGCGCGGCATTGCCTGGCACGCCAGACGATATCCTTGTGAAAGCGCGTCACGTTCGAGAACCAGGGCTGACGGGCTTAACTCCCCGATCTTGCCTTCCACCAGCTTGAACCGGCAAGTGCCACATGAACCGACCTTGCAATCGTGCGGCATGGCAAGTCCGTCAGCCAGCATCGCCTCCAGCATGGTCTTGCCCCGCGGAACCTCGAGGGTCGCCGATTCTCCGGCGATGATAACCTTGGATGATTGCTGCTTCTTGAGAAACGTGAACATCGAATAGGTCGCCTAGCAAGGACATCATGTCGTTGAAACAAAGATGCGGCATCCCCGCGAGGGGATGCCGCCAAGGTCACATGGGGCAATCGGAGAGAAAAACTCCATGTGGGTGGAACTGTCAGTCAGTGGCGGCCCAGGCTGGCCACCCCGCACGTGCGTTCGCCGCCATCGCCAGCTTGCGCTCGCTTGGCGAAGCGAAATTCAGATCCCAATCCTTCAACCGCGGCTGCGCGATGAACCGGTGCCAGACGGGCGGGACGAGACCGCAAAGGAAGCACAAGAACAGCGAGGGCATCTGCGGCGCCTTCGGCTCAGGCTGAAGCTCATAGAAGGGAATATGGCCGTCGAGATGGTGGTTGATGTGATTGGTGATCTCCACCCCGATCGGACGCACGATCATGCCGAGATGGTTCCAGGCATGGTGTTTCGCGATCGGACCGCCTTCGACGCGCAGCAGGCCATAGTGCTGGAAATAATTGAACCCTTCGACGAACATCTTCGCGAAGAACATCGCGCCAACCGTCGCAAATCCGGCGACTGGCCCTGCCGCCGCTGCAACTCCCAGGATGATCGCGCCGACCAGCACCAGCTGGAGCCACATGGCGTTGCGCCAGCTCCACGGAGAATAACCGAGACGCGAGAGGATTTCGCCCTGCTTTTCCCAGGTGTCCCTGTACGAGCCCCAGGAGGCCTGGAAAACGAAGCTGTAGATCGTTTGGCCGCGGCGCGGCGTGTCGCTGTCCTTCTCGGTATCGAGATGGACATGGTGAGTGACGATATGAGCGACATCGCGGTTGGGATCGCCGTAGAAGGCGCTCAGCCCTTTTGCCACGGCACGCGGAAACCAGTGGCGGCGATGCATCAGCTCGTGAGCCACCGGCAGGGTCGGGACCGCCGAAAGCCAGGCCAGGCTGGCGATCGAACCGATTAATTGCCATGCAGAACCATCTGTTCCCCAAATCGGGTTGGTTCCGGTCGCGACCGAATTGGCAAACGCCACATAGAGTGTCACGATCAGGGGTAATTGCAGGTAGATGGCTATATCGGCGACCGGCGCGATTCCGCGTGAGCGCACCTTGTGATCGCTCGGCAGGAGGACATCCAGCACCATCAGCACTGCGAAGGTAGCAATCCCGAGCCAGACGAACGGGCCGCCGAGAATGAAGCCCGCAATGCCGGTGATGGTCATGGCGGGGACCAGAAAATAGCGCAGTGCATCCATCGCTTCTCTCCGATAGTGGCTTCTCCCGCGAACGCGGGATTGTGGCGTTGAACTATGATCGCACGGCGCGACACCCAGGGGCTTCCCGATGCCGCGCTCGGTTTTGCTAGAGGTAGATGTTCAGGTTCTTGCTCAGCATGATGTTGTGCTTGAGGATGATCCGCCGCTTGACCAGCTGATAGGCTCCGCCCGCCTCGCGCCAGATGTCGATCCGGTTGCCGATCAGCGAATCCTCGTCGCGTTCGTTGCGATTGCGATAGGCGTAGAAGTTCGAGAAAACCCGGAACTCATCCGCCTTTTCAGTGTTTTCCACTTCGACATTGGTGACGATGTGGGTGTAGCGCGTTGCCGGATCTTCCGACCAGGCTGTGCCTGTTTCCAGACGCGAGAGGCGCTTTTTGATCTCGTCGAGGTTGTCGTTGTAATAGGCCATTCGCGTCAGGTCGGTGATCTGATCGGTCGTGTCGCGGCGATAGCGGGTCTCGATTCCTGGCATATGGTAATGCAGGTCGTCGGCGAGCATCGCTACCCAACCTGCATAGTCCTCATCGTCCAGGCGGCGGGCTTCGCGATAGAGGGTCTGGGTCAGCGCATGGCTCACTTCCAACGAGGCGGCTGCGCCGGTGCTGGGCCGCTCGACGGTGGACGTCTGGTTCATGGTCAAATATCCTCTCTCACAGCGCGAACAGACCCGGAAGGTCGCGCGTCTCGGCGATCCCGGTCAGGCGGGGTTCGGGCCTCGGCGGCATCGCCTCGAGATCTGTGGCCTCCATCATGTCCAGCCACCGCTGGTAGAAGCCGCGCTGGTTGGCGTCGTTGTACTGACCGCGATAGACGATCCCGGGCAGGGTATCATGGTCGATCTGACGCCCGATCCCGCAGCGGTAATGCAGCCTCTCGTGGCGGGTGACGACGCCGCGGTTGACCGTGGTGCAGTTTTCCCAGTTTTCGCCATCGTCCATCTCGAATGTGCCGCCCGGGCCGAAGGTCTGCATCACGCCTTTGGTCACTTCGTCCTTGATGTCGTCGGGCATGGCCTTGTTGACGATCACCCAGGTTTTCAGCTCGAACTGCATCGGACCTTTGGGCTGCCATTGCCGGAAGGTGGATATGCCCGGCAGGAACGACACGTTCGGAAAGATCGACGCCGAGGCCACCGATCCGAAGATCTGCGAGCGCATCGTGCCCAGCCGATCTGCCATCTTCGGGCGCATCTTCTCATAATACTCCATAACCTTGGGGCGACCGAGGAGGAACAGGTCGCCGACACCCTCCGTCCCAAACTCCCAGCCGTGCCCATTGACGCTGGCGTGGTATGAATTTTCCATATCGATCGGCGGGAAGGGCTGGCCGTTGTTCATCGACCGGCAGCCTGAATCGTGGGTCCAGCCCGCGTGGTAGGCATCGCCGATGAAATTCTCGACCCCGAACTTCCAATTGGCACTGATCACCGACTTGATACAGCCGCCGACCAGTTCGGTGCCGCCCTCCTCGTTGTCGAGCAGCATGTCGAGATACCAGCGGAAATCGCCGAGCCAGGCGTCGAGGCTGGGACCATCCTCGGCGAAGGTGGCGAACACCAGCCCCTTGTAGCTGCCGACCCGGGCGACCTGCCGAAGACCGTTCTTCTTGCGGTCGATGTCGCCTTCATCGTAGCAGTATTCCTCGTGCATGCCCTGCAGTTCGCCGGCCGTGTTGAAGGCCCAGCCGTGATAGTTGCAGACGAACCGGCGGGTGTTGCCGGCATCCGCGAAGCAGACCTTGTTACCGCGATGCGGGCAGGAGTTCAGGTAGACCTTGATCGTGCCGTCGGGTTGGCGGGTGACGATTACCGCGTCCTCTCCCATATGCGTTGTCAGGAAATCGCCTGCTTTGGGCAGCTGACTTTCATGGGCGACGAACAGCCACGAGCGCGCGAAGATGCGGTACAGCTCTTCCTCGTAAATGTCGGCATCGCTGAAGATGCGACGATCGAGCCAGCCTTCCTTGAGGTCCATGTAGCGCGAAAATTCCGGCTCGCGGCCGATCCGATCCATCCTCATGGTCATCGTCTCCCGTTGCGTTGATCTAGAAAAATACGTTGACGTTGCTGTCGGGCAGCACCGAATGATCGAGCAAGATCTCGCGCGCAGCGAGGCGCCAGCCTTCGCCGCCTTTGCGCCAGCGATCCGTGCGTCCGGCGGTGAGCAACCGGTTCTGCCCGTCGATTCGGTTGCGATGGATAACGATCACCGAATGCACAATCGTTTCATTCGGCGCGTCCCCGGGCAGAACCTCCACGTTCGAGACCACACGGCGCACGAAGTTCGGCGGATCCTCCGCCCAGACGAAGCCGGAGCGCAGGCGGTCGATTCGCAGCTTCAGCCGCGCGAGATTGTCGTTGAAGACGTTCCCTGCGCCGACCGCGATTGGGGCGGACCGGTCGGCCCGGAAGCGTCGGCTCTTGAGCGCCATGTGGTAGGACACGTCCTCGCACAGCAGTTCCAGCCAATCCTCGAAGCGTTCGTCGTCGAGCAGCCGCGCCTCATGGAACAGGCGCTGGGTAAGGGCGGTTACCACGTCGTGCAGTGCGGGTTCGGGGTGCAGGTCAAGCATTGACCGCCTCGCGCGACCCCAGCGGATTGAGATTGTAGGTGGGAACGTCGCTCCAGCTCGACGCCTGCATATGTTCTTGCCAGCGACGGTAAAAATAGCGCTGGTTGTGTTCGCTGACGAGGCCGGCGGCAATGTCGCCCGGAAATCCTTCGCGCGCACCCGACCGACCAAGCGCCATATTGGTGTAGACATCCATCTGTGCAGTGCGCCAGCCGCGGGACTGCTCGGTGCAGGCGGCCAGATTGTCGCCATCGTCATTGTCGAACAGACCTGCCAGCCCGAAGGTCAGGCACTGGTTGTCGAGGATCGTCGCCTTGATGTTTTCGGGCATGTCGTTTTCGACCATTGCCCAAGTCCATTGCTCAATCTGCCCCGGCCCCTTCGGATGGTAGACCCGGAACCAGTTGAGGCCGGGCAGGAACTGAAGGTTGGGAAAGATGGTGATGTTGATTTGCGAGCCCCACAGCTGTTCGCCGCGGGTCTTGCCGAGGCGCTCCGTCACGGTCGGCCGGTTGGCCTCCAGATAATCGAGCATCGGCTTCGGCTCGGGGTAGAAAGCATAGCCCGAAACACCGTCGAGCGATGTCAGCGCCATGTGGCCGTTGAGCCCGGCCACCGACAGTCCGCCGTCGAGGTTGGCGCTGGAATTCCCAACGCTAAGGCCGGACAGGTCCATCGACTGCACCGCCATCATCGCACCGGCATGAGCCCAGCCCAGGTGGTAACCATCGCCGCAGACATTTTCGACCGGCAGCTTCCAGTTGGTGTTAAGGACCATCTTCTGGGTTTCGCCAACCAGTGCGGTCCCGCCGGGCAAAGCATCGAGCCAGACGTCGAGATAGAATTTCGCATCTCCGAGATAGTCGTCGAGCGATGGCGCGGCGGGATCGAAGCAGCCGAAGATCAGTCCCTTGTATTCGGCGACCTGCGCCACTGGAACGAGCCCGAACTTGCTACGGTCGAGTTCGCCGAAATAGGCTTCGTTTTCGAGCGGGACGCCTGCCAGAGCCCCATCGGGGGCGAACGACCAGCCGTGATAGTTGCAGGTGAAGGACCGGGCATTCCCGCGGTCGGCGCGACAAATGCGGTTGCCGCGATGGGTGCAGGTGTTGAGGAATGCTTTCACCGCGCCGTCCTTCTGCCGAATGACGATGACGTCGTCTTCGCCCATGTAGGTGCGGAAGAAGTCGTTGGGCCGCGGAATCTGGCTGATATGGGCAAGGAACAGCCAGCACCGACCGAACACACGTTCGAGTTCCTGGCGATAGACCGCATCGCTCGAATAGATCGAGCGCGATTGGCGGCCCGTGCTTGTGTCGATCAGACTTGCGACGTCCATATTGCCTCTCCTCCGTTGGACCCCCGGCTTCGTGCGGGTGGTTCCACGTTGCCAGCGTCAACGCAAAGCTCATGCCAATTTGAAATTGGCCCGAAGATGCGCGGCAGGGCGCATCGGGTGATGCGAATTTGGCCGCGAAGATTGCCATTTTCGTCAAATTCCAGGAATAGGGGTGGTGCAAGAATGACGTTTTGGTAAGATGGCCGCGATGAAGCTGCTTCCCGGTTACGCCGACCTTACCAAGCGCCTGCGCTTTTCGCCCGAGCAGGGGCGCATCTGGCGCGACAGCGAACGGTGCGTGCTGTTGAGCCAATCGGCACTGACCATGCTGCGCAGTCAGCTTGTGGCGCAGATCGGCCAGGCCAAGGCCCGGCAGCTATTCTGGGAAACGGGTTTTGCGGAGGGCGCGCGCTGCGCGGTAGAGGCGAAGGAACTGAGGCCGGACCGGGAGTTTCTCGAAGCTTTCGCATTTGGGCCCCAGGCTCACGCCCTGACAGGGTTCGGCTGGACTGAGATCGAGACGCTCGACAGCGATTCCGCCAGCGGATATTTCCGGGGCAGCTTCCTCGTCCATGACTCAATCGAAGCGGCCATCCATCTGGTGGCAGACGGGGTCAGCGCAGATCCGGTCTGCTGGCTGCAAACCGGTTTTGCGAGTGGATTTGCCAGTACGTTCGCCGGTCAGCCAATCGTGATGCGCGAAATCGAGTGTCAGGGCATGGGCGACGCCGCTTGTCTGCTCCACGCCAGGCCCGAAGCGGAATGGCCTGAGCTTGATGACGTCGAGAATTCGGTTGTGCCGCTGTCTCAGTCATGCCGGCCGTCCGATCCTCAGGAACCCGTTCCGGGCGTATCTGCAGGCTACCACGCGGTGCACAACATGATCGAGCGCGCTGCAGGGACCGATGCCAGCTTGCTATTTCTGGGCGAAACCGGAGTCGGCAAGGAAGTGTTCGCGAAATTGGCGCACCGCATGAGTCTCAGGAAGGAAGCGCCCTTCGTCGCGCTCAACTGTGCAGCGATACCCGAGGGGCTGATCGAGGCGGAGTTGTTCGGCGTGGCGAAGGGGGCCTACACGAGCGCCGTTGCGAGCCGTCCCGGCCGGTTCGAGCTTGCACATGGTGGAACGCTGTTTCTCGACGAAATCTCGATGCTTTCGCCATTGGCCCAGAGCAAGGTCCTGCGGGCCATCCAGGAAGGGGAATTCGAGCGGGTCGGCGATACCAGGACAACCAAGGTCGATGTGCGGTTGCTTGCAGCATCCAATATCGACCTTGAACTGGCGGTGGATGAGGGAAATTTTCGCGCCGACCTGTTCTTCCGCCTCGCGACCTTGCCGATCCGGGTTCCGCCGCTACGGCAGCGCCGTGAGGACATTCCCGGCTTGATGGAACATTTTCGGGCGAAATACGCCCTGCGTCACAATCGCAACGCGGCTGGATTTACCGCTCGATCGATCAATGCGCTGCTTATGCACGACTTCCCTGGCAATGTCAGAGAACTGGAACGCATGGTCGAGCGCGCGGTCCTGCTGATGAACGAAGGCGAGGCGATCGACATCCGGCACCTGTTCCTCGGCTCGGATCGCGCTCGCATCAGGGCGGGGCTGACCCTGACCGGCGATGGGAGGGTGGCAGGCGCCGAAACTGATCAGGACCAGGCCCAGTCAATTGGCCAGTTGGTGGGATTACTGCGAGAAAACGGGGAAGGGCTGAAAGCTGTTGAGGGCATGATGGTTCGGGCAGCGCTGGAAGCCGCGCGAGGAAATGTGGCGCAGGCGGCGCGGGACCTTGGCCTGACACGACGGCAACTTGCCTCGCGCCTGGAAAAGATGGGACAATAGGTAGCGATACCAATTTCCACTGCTTGCAACGAATTGTATAATATGCAACGAATAGCAGGCGACCGGGGTGCAGCTGGCGGCCCGAAGAAGGCACACAGAAACAAACAAGGGAGAGAACCAAGTGCGCTCGATTGCGATAGTTGGTGCGAATCTAGCGGGCGGGCGGGCGGTCGAAGCGTTGCGACAGTCCGGTTTCGACGGCCGTATCACGCTGATCGGCGAAGAGCCGTGGCGACCTTACGAGCGGCCACCGCTGTCCAAGGAAGTGCTGTGGGATACGGCAAATGTTCCGGACAGTTTTTTCCTGCAGGACGAAGTCTGGTACGACGACAATCGGATCGACATGCGGCTTGGTACTCGCGCCGAGGCGATCGACCTTGCGGGTGGCGGCGTGCGCCTGTCGGCCGGCGAATTCGTGCAGGCGGACCGAATCCTGCTCGCCACGGGCGGCCATGCCCGAAAGCTTAACCTTGCCGGAGCCGATTGCGCCAACGTCCACTACTTGCGCACGCGCGGCGATGCGACCCGCATGGCGCTTGATCTGCGCGAAGGGGCCAACATCGTGATCGTCGGCATGGGCGTCATCGGCGCCGAAGTGGCCGCCAGCGCGGTAAAGCTTGGCTGCAATGTCACTGTCGTCGAGCCGATGCCGGTGCCGATGGAGCGTGCGCTTGGCCGGCGCTTTGGCCAATGGCTGGGCGATGAGCATCGCAAACGGGGCGTGGCAACCCACTTCAACTGCGGGGTGACCGGCTTCCGGTTTGCAGATAACCGCGTCAGCGCGGTCGAGGCGGACGATGGCACCGTGATTCCTTGCGAAGCCGTCATAGTAGGGGTGGGGATTGTGCCGGCCACATCGCTGGCCCGCGATGCCGGGATCAAAGTCAATAACGGGATTATCGTCGACCGCCGTTGTCAGACCAGCAATCCGGCGGTTTTCGCGGCGGGCGACGTGGCTGAGCAGGACGGGTTTTTCGGTGGACGGTTCCGTCAGGAAACATACCAGAATGCGGCTGACCAGGCGCAAGCGGCTGCATTGGCGATACTGGGGCAGGATGTCTCCTACTGCAAGCCTATGTGGTACTGGAGCGACCAGTTCGATCTCAACATCCAGTTCTGCGGGCAGATTCCGGTTGAGGCCGAGGTGGCGATTCGGGGTGAAGTGGAGAGCAATTCCTTCGTCGCCTTCTTCCTGGCCGGCGGGACGATCGAAGGTGTGCTGACAGTCAATCGCGCCCCTGACATGGGGGTAGGCAAGCGGCTCGTCGAACGTCGGGCCCGCGCCAGTGCGGCAAGCCTGGCCGATGCCGGTATGTCCTTGAGGGATTTGCTCAAACAGGCTGGTTGATTTGGGGCGATGCGGTCAACCGATTCCGCCCCCAGCCACGTACAGCGTCTGGCCTGTGACATAAGACGCATCATCGGAGGCGAGAAAGCAGATCGCCGCAGCCAGTTCCTCCGGCTCGCCAAACCGGCCCATCGGAGTATCTCGCATCGTCTGCTCCATCACCTGGCCGAACCCCTTGCGATCCGCATCGGTCGGCGGGGCCGGGTTGCGCGGAGTGACCCTGGTCACATTCACTCCGCCCGGCGCGACGCAATTGACCCGAATTCCGCTGGCTTCGAGTTCAAGCGAAAGGGCGGCAGTCAGCGCGGCGACCCCTCCCTTTGCGGCGGCATATGGGACCCGGTTGACGCCGCGCGTCGCAACTGACCCGATGTTGACGATCGCGCCACGCCCTACTGCCAGCATGTGGGGCAGCACCGCGTGGCAGCACCACAGTGTCGGCCACAGCGACCGGTTGATTTCCGCGGTGATTTCCTGCGGGGCGTAGTCCCAGAAGGGCTTGGCCCAGATCGTGCCGCCGACGTTGTGGACGGCGACGTCGATTTTCCCGAAATGGTCAATGACAGTCTTATACAATCCAACCGCGCCTTCGCAGTTCTCCAGGTCCACCGGAACGGTCATGACCTTCCGGCCCTCGGTCTTGAGCTGCCGGGCCGCAGCCTCGGCCGCCGCTGCCGCGCGGTCGGCGATAACGACGCTCGCGCCTTCCTCGGCAAGGCGCTTCGCAGTCGCGAGACCGATTCCCTGCGCCCCGCCTGTGACCACGGCCACCCTGTCATGAAATCGCTTGAGCACTGTCACGTCCAGTCACTCCCCATCGCTATGTTTCGGGCAAACCCGTTGCGGTCGATTGTTCGGTATATCCGGCCACTGCCGGCGAAAGTCCGATAATAGGACTTGAAGTGGCATAAGGAAAAGCATTACACAATGGAGAACGACCCGCTTTCGGCGAGGTAAATTCATTGGGAGGGCATAAGCCATGGGCAAGACTCTATTAAGCGCCGCAGACGTCAAGGGCGCTTGGGCGATCATTCCGACCCCGTCCAAGGATAACGCCTCGGATTGGCGCGCAACCAAGACGGTTGATCTCGACGAAACCGCTCGTGTGGTGAACGGGCTGATCGATGCCGGGATCAACGGCATTCTGAGCATGGGAACACTTGGCGAGACGGCGACCATGACCCATGACGAAAAACTGGATTTCATGCGCGCGCTGGTCGATGCGGCGGCAGGCAGGGTTCCGGTCTTCGTCGGCACCACTTGCATCAACACACGAGACACGGTGACGCTGACGCGCGAAGCGCTCGCTCTCGGCGCCGACGGGACAATGCTTGGGGTGCCGATGTGGTGCGCGCCGAGCCTCGACGTCGCTGTTCAGTTCTACAAGGATGTTGCCGAAGCCGTACCGGACATCAACATCGCAATTTACGCGAACCCTGAAGCCTTCAAGTTCGATTTCCCGCGCTCGTTTTGGGCGCAGGTTGCGGAGATCCCGCAGGTGGTGACAGCCAAATATATTGGCGTTGGCAACCTGCTGCCGGATCTGGCCGCGATACGTGGCCGGATCAAGCTGCTGCCGATCGACTTCGACTATTACGGCGCGGCGCGGATGGATGATTCGGTCGATGCGTTCTGGTCGAGCGGAGCGGTCTGCCACCCCCTGGTGACCACGACCCTCCGCGATCTGGTCGCCTCTGCCCGCGCGAGCGGCGACTGGAGCGCGGCCAAGGCGTTCATGGGCCGCCTTGGCCCGACTGCAGCTCCTCTGTTCCCCAACGGCAGCTTCAAGGAGTTTTCAACTTACAACATTCCGTTGGAAAAGGCGAGGATGGACGCTGGTGGCTGGATGAAGGCAGGGCCGGTTCGTCCGCCCTATCATCTCTGCCCCGAGCCGTACTTGGCCGGTGCGCGCAAATCCGGTCAGATGTGGGCCGAGTTGGGCAAGGCGCTCGAAGCTGAAGCCTTGGTGGCTGCCGCCTAGGAGTATTGCAATGACCGAGACTGGTTTGACCTGGCCCAAGAATGTTAACGAGATTCCCAAAGCGGCATTCACCCGCAAGGACATCTACGCGGAAGAGATGAAGCGTATCTTTTTCGGGCAGGAATGGCACCCCGTTGCACATGAAAGCGAATTGCCCAATCCGGGCGATTTCAAAACCTTTCGCCTCGCCGGCGTTCCGCTGCTGATTGCCCGGGACATGGAAGGCGTCGTGCGGGTGTTTTATAACGCTTGCTCGCATCGCGGCAACCAGCTCGAAACCGCGGTGATGGGAAACAAGACCGAATTCGAATGCCCCTATCACCGCTGGCTGTTCGATGCGAAGGGCGATCTGGTCGGTTGCCCCAACCATCGCGATTTCCTTCCCGGCTTCGACAAGTCCGACTATCCCTTGGCGCAGCCGCGGTTCGACAGTTTCTTCGGCCTGTTCTTCGTGACGCTTTCGGCGGAAACCGAGCCGTTGCCGGAATTCCTCGGCGGTTCGCAGAATACCTTGCGTGAACTGCTAGGCGGAGACGGCAGGCTCAAGCTCCTCGGCTACCAGAAAGTGCGATATGACAGCAACTGGAAGTCCTATACCGATAACGATGGCTATCATGCCCCGTTGCTCCACCAGGCATTCAAGCTGCTCAATTGGCAAGGCGGCAAGGGACGCCAGTTTACTTCAACGAAACATGGCCACATCTGTTTCGAGTCAGCGCTGTCGGTGGTCAGTGGTCCAACGGTGTTGAAGGATGATTCGCTGATCGCCTTCAAGGGGCAGGACCCCGCTGTCGGATCACGTATCGTTTCGCTCTTTCCTACATTCGTTTCGACCAAGCATCTCGATGTTATCAACTTGCGTTTCGCGACCCCGATCGACGAAGAGACGGTGGAAGTTCACTACGCCTATTTCGCGCACCAGGATGACGATGAGGACATGGTGCGCCATCGCCTGCGGCAGAGCTCCAACCTGCTGGGCCCCTGCGGTCTGATCAGCATGGAGGACGCCTCGATCTTCCATCGTATCCATATCGGCAACCACACGCCTGGCAATGCGATTTTCCAGAAGGGCGTGCACGACCAGTCGAAGCTCGAAGCGGAGTTCCTCCAGAACGACGAGAGCGGCAATCTTCCCCGCTGGGAATATTACCGATCGGTGATGGGTTTCGAGAGGGCCGAGGCATGATGCAGACTGACAATGCGCTCGAAGCCGCGATGGATGCCCTCTTGCTGGCTGATGCCAGCGCGCTCGACGGCAAAGACATGAAGGGCTGGCTCGCCAACTATTCCGAGGAGGACGAGTCTTCATACATCTGCCGTTCGGCTGAAAATTCGGAAAATGGCCTCGCCCTGGGGTTCATGTACGACGATTGTCGATCCCGACTCGAGGATCGTGTCACCTTCGTCAACGACATCTGGGCCGGGACGTTCCAGGACTATCGCACCCGCCACTTCGTCCAGCGCGTCGAGTACCGGCGAGTCGATGCCGCCACCATTTCGATGCGATCGAATTTCTCGGTCTTCATGACCCCCACCGATAGCGGTATCACCCAGGTCTTGGCCGCGGGCCAATATCTGGATACCATCCGTTTGGAAAAGACCGGCGCGTTGAAGTTGCTGTCCAGGCGGGCGGAGCTCGATACGTCAGTGCTGCCGCGGTATTTGGTTTATCCGCTTTGACATTGCCTTGGCGCGTGGCTGAAATTGACAGTCAAATAGGGCTTTCCGGAACGATCGCAATCCAATGAGCAAGGACGCCCTTGTCCATTTTGTCGCTTCCGCAGGGCTTGGTTTGCACGGCAACCTCGCGGCTTCAAGGCGCAGTTTGGCACCGTCGATTGTGCGCAGGGGGCCTTTCGTCGGCTGGAAGAGAGTGCCGACCAGAACGCGAGGATTACTGATGCCGTGCTGACCGATCGGCAGGTGCATTCCCATCGACCTTTTATGACCTTGCATGCTGCTGCCCGGTTAAATGATATCGTCACCGGACATTTGAGGCAAACGACATGACTGCCCGGAAATAGTTCGGATGCATCCGGACCGGCCCCGAGGAGCAGGCGCCCTGCCGGAGCGAGTTGGGCGGCCGGTTGCTTTGTCGACCCCTTGCTGGACCCTTTCCCGAGTGTGGAAATGAACCGGCCATGCGCTTCGCCCGCGTGCGGTTCGATGCCGTCCAACAGGTCTCACTCCAGGTCGAGTAGCAAACGGAATTGCGGTCGAGACCATTGGCCCAATGGGATAATATTTGCACAATATGCAATGATGCGATATAAAACTTCTGGGCGGAGATCGGCCTGATTCGTCAAGGCCGTTTGCGAAAAGCCGGACGGCTGCTGCAACGATGGCACCCGTGACAAGAAAGTTTGCGAAGAGGGATTGCCGGTGGCTACGAGTGTTTTTCCGACGACCAAGGAAGATTATTTTGAACAATTGCGGCAGCCGCCACTGCTCGCATGGCCAACGGCGATGCTGTTTGTCGTGTCGATGCTGGGGATGGGGACCGTCTGGCATCTCGCGCTGACAGAGCAGATCGCGCTTTGGCAAGGCGCAATCGCCAATGGCCTGCTTACCTATTTGCTGTTCAGCGTGATTCACGATGCGTCTCATTGTTCGCTGTCTCGCGTCGGTTGGCTGAACGAATCGATTGGGGCAATCGGCTTGTTCTTTCTCTTCCCCTATGCGCCGATGGTTCTCTTGCGGTGGGTTCACAACAAGCATCACAGCTATGCCAATGGACCGATGGACCCGGATCTGTTCGAGCATGAGTCGCCGTGGTGGCAGGTGCCTTTCCGCTGGATGTTCTTCGACGGCGCCTACATCCACTATTTCATCAAGCACGGGCAATCCGTGCGCAAGCGGCACGGTATGCAGCTGGTCGTTTTTTACACTTTCCTGGCGGCGCTTTTCGCCGGTGCTCTCTATCTCGGCTACGGGCTGGAGCTGTTCATGCTGTGGTTTGTTCCGTCGCGCATTGCCTTGTTCATGATCGCGATCGTGTTCGTCATTTTACCGCACTATCCCGCCGTCGTGGCCCAGGACGAGGATCCCTACATGGCGACGACGATGCGGTTCGGGTTCGAATGGCTGCTGACCCCGCTGCTGGTTTACCAGAACTATCACTTGATCCATCATCTCTATCCCGAGATTCCCTTCTACAGGATGCACAAGGCCTATTACCTGCGCTACGATGAGATCAACGCACAGGATATTCCGCGGCAGACCGCCTTTGGGCTGGCACCGGAGAATATCGAAGCGCACCGGGCTTTCCGGCAGATGAAGGACACGATGGCGGTCCCTGCCGAGTAGGAATGGTCCGAACAGCCATGTGATTTGAAACGCGTCAAACTCCCTTGTCGAGCGCACGCTGGCATCGGACGCAAGCCCACGATTACGTCGATGAATCCCGGCGACGTAACCGACCCGTCTCCGTGACACTGGCTGGGAGTCTTTTTACCTTGTGCGGCTCGAGTATCGTTTCGGACCCGTGGCAAACAAAGCAAGCGAAGAACCTGCATTCCGGATTGTTTGGCTTCGCAGGCCGAAATGAGTCGTTGAAGTCCGCCTCATAACTGAAATACGTGATCTAAGCGCCGGGAGCATTTGCAAAAATCCGGAAGTCATGGAAAATATGCAACATTCAGGGCCAAACGGCATTCCGCCACGCCGCTTGGGACGAGACGAAAGCCAGATCAGGCTTACGTCAATCAATATGGCAATTTCCAGACCGCAAGCATCGCGGACTGACGAGGTCTGAAGGTGGGCCGCTAATCGGCCGGGTGGTCGTGCTTCTCTTGCTCGAGTTGCCCGACGGCCAGAGATTCCTGTTGCATCTACAGCGCGAGAATTGGCCTGACGGCCCTGTCCTCCATGTTCCGGAGCAGCAGCATGAAGGCGGAGTTGAGCGGTCGCCAGCCAGCGCTCTGGATCCTCAGCCTTGCTGCGTATTGTGCCGATGCGATGCGATCCAACTGTACCAGCCACCGAGCATAATCGCCACATGCGCCGCCAATGTCGTGATGACGACCCACGCCGCCTCGCCGCCGCACCAAAGGGAGTAGATGTCCCAGGCCGCGCCGACCGCCTCAGTCAGCGCGATCACCGGGATCAGCGCAATGTATTTCCAAGGCTGCCGCACCCCCCACAGGGCGACGATGCCGATCGCCGCAAGCTGTATCCCGACGATCAGCTAGGCATCGAGCAGCAAGCGAAACACCGGCTTGCCTTTGCCCAGATCGATCCCTGGATATATCAGGGGTAGGGCATCTGCATAGACCCGCGGCCAGAGCAAGACGAGATTACAAAGGTACCAGATACCGCAAACGACGAGGAATATGCGCAAGCTCTGCATATCCTATCTCCAAAGAAGAGGCTGCTGCGATCAGTCGGCGACCGCGAAAATGTCCGAGGTCGCGCCGGCGATACGGGCATCCTTGAAAGGCGAATAGTCCGGGCAGGCCATGAATGCTTGCGCATCCGCCATCGCGGGGAACCGGATTATCACCGTATAGTGCGGCGATGTTCCTTCGCCTTCGAATCGTTGGAACTGCGTGGCGCGGCAGATGAGCTCGCCGCCGAACCGCGCCACCATCTGCGGCACATTGGCCTGATAGTCCGAAACCCAGCCATCGTCGTGCGACGTAACGCGTGCAATGAAATAGGCAGCCATGGAAATTCCCCTCTGTGCTGATGCCAGTCTTGGTTGCCACCCGCGGCGCGTCGTATCAAAAGAAGCGATTGACAGGGCGCGGCAACCCGAAATGATCGCGCAAGGTTTTGCCTTCGTAGTCCTTCCGGAAAATGCCCCGGCGCTGCAATTCGGGCACTACCATATCTACGAAGTCGTCGAGCCCCTCTGGCAGATATGGGAACATCACCACGAATCCGTCCGAGCCTCGCTCCTCCAGCCATTGCTCCATCTCGTCGGCAATCGAAGCGGGAGTGCCGACAAAGGCGAGCCCGGCATAGCTGCCGGCTTTTGCGGCGAGCTGGCGGATCGTGAGGTTGTTCTGCCGGGCCTGTGCGACCAGCATCTCACGAGAAGTCTTGCTGGCGTTGGTTTCGGGTATTTCAGGGAGGGGGCCATCGGGGTCGAATGTCGAAACGTCATAATCGAGCATGCTGCACAGGGAATGAATGCCGCTCTCGTAGTGAACCAGGCTGTCGAGATGGGCGCGCTTTGCCCTGGCCTGCTCGACAGACTCGCCGACAACGACGAGCGCTGCGGGCAGGATCTTGAGATGATCAGGATTGCGTCCGATCGGGTTCATCCGCCCCTTCACGTCTGAGTAAAAGCTTTTCGCGAACGCAAGATTCGAACCGGCGGCAAAGACGACTTCCGCAGTTTCGGCGGCGAGCTGGCGCCCAGGTTCCGAGGCCCCGGCCTGAAATATGACCGGCCAGCCTTGCGGGGGGCGGGCGATGTTGAGCGGACCGAGGACCGAGAAATGTGGCCCCTTGTGATCGAGCACGTGCATCCGCGCGGGATCGAAATAAATGCCGCTTTCGGCATCGATGACGAAGGCGTCTTCGGCGAAGCTGTCCCACAGGCCGGTCACGACATCGTAGAACTCGCGGGCCCGTCCGTAGCGGCCGGAATGGTCGGGCTGGACTTCGAACCCGAAATTCTTGGCGCTGTCGGGGTTTGATGTGGTCACGACGTTCCAGCCCGCCCGCCCGCAACTAATGTGATCGAGCGAGGCGAAGCGGCGCGCGACGTGAAAGGGCTCGTCAAAGGTGGTGGAAGCCGTCGCGACGAGGCCGATCCGTTCGGTCGAGCCGGCCAGCGCCGATAGCAGCGTAAAGGGCTCGTACGATGTGACTGTGTGGCTGCGCCGCAGCGCCTCGACCGGCATGTTCAGGACACCCAGATGATCGGCCATGAAGAAGGCATCGAACTTTCCCGCTTCCAGCTTTCGGGCGAACTGCCGGATCGCGGCGAAGTTGAAATTCGCATCCGGGATTGCCCCGGGGTAGCGCCATGCGCCGGTATGGATACTGACCGGCCGCATGAACGCCCCGAGGTGAAGCTGGCGTTTCTGGCTCATGCAATTCCTTTCTTCAGGTCCGCGAGGATTGCCGGGGGCTCGCCCTCACGGCAATTTACCCGCAATTAGGTGGGGCAGGGCTTCTGCACCTTTGATGTCGCCCAGATCGGTGGTCGGGACTGCTTGCGGATCGAGCAGGACCTCCTTGATCGCAACCAGCACCATCGCCCCAGTCTCCGCTCCGCACAAATGGTCGGGTAACATCGCGCCCGGCCTAATATGTCCGACCGGATTTGCACTGCACGGCCCCGCAATGGCCGGGGCCGAACCGTGAACTGGTTCGAACATCGACGGTGGGCGTCGGGACGGATTGAATTTCGCAGACGGCGCAACCGCTATCGTCCCGGTGAAGCCAGGACCGAGGTCCGACAGACTGTCCTCGATCAGATTGTGGACCACACCGCCACGTCAGACCGTATTTGGCGACCCTGCGATCGTAGTCCACAGGTCTTCTCGCTCACCCTTGTCCTTCGTGCGACGTTTTCCAGCACATCGTCGAACAGCGCATGGTCGATCCCGAGTACGACGCTCGCCAACATCTGGACGAATCGGCGATAGCTGTCCCAGACAAGCCGCTCGTCGCCGGACGAAGCAGCCAATCCGATCACGGTTTGGTCGTTAAGGCCCAGGTTGAGGATCGGGTCCATCATGCCCGGCATTGAGACCCGGGCGCCCGAACGGACCGAGACCAGCAGGGGATCGTCCGAATCCCCGAACCTCTTGCCCACCGCGCTCTCGATGTGGATGAGCGCCGACCTGACCTCGCGGGCTGGCCGCTGCTCTCGCGAAGGAAGTGCAGGCACTCTTTGGTGGTGATGGTGAACCCGGGAGGGCCAGGCAACCCAATTCGCGCCATTTCCCCAAGGTTTGCGCCCTTGCCGCCCACGACCGCCTTGTCACGGGCGCGCGCATTGTCCTGGGCGATGCCGCGGACGAAAGAGTAAATGGTCTTCATTCGCTGCTGGTTTCCCCGCGGATTATGCCACACTTGCCGACCATATCTGCAGCATGCCGCGCCTTGCCGCCACTAGGACGACCGAGCTGCTCGCAAACGCAGTCCTTACATCCGGAGGATCGCCTTGATCGCGCTGCCGGTCTTTTCGGTGTCTTCGACCGCCTGGTTGATCTGATCGAGATCGTAGAACGTGCAGAGCTTTTCGAACGGGAACAGGCCGGCCTTTTGCATGGCGATCAACTGCGGGATGAACACCTGCGGCGTGCTGGAGCCTTCCACCACGCCGCGCAACTTGCGGCCGAACAGCATATTGTTCATGTCGAGCGAGAATTCAGTGCCCAGCTTCGCGCCGCCCACCACTGCGGTTTCCCCCATGTTGTGCGTGCTGTCCACCGCCGAACGCAACACTTGCGGGATCGCGGTCGTATCCATTGCATAGTCCGCGCCCCCGCCAGTCAAGGCGACAATCGCTTCCTGGGCATTGGTGGTCGAGGCATCCACGACATCGCTTGCGCCAAGTTCGCGGGCGATCTCGAGCCGGGCCGGATTGCGATCGACCGCAATAATCTTGAGACAGCCTGACGCCTTGGCGGCCATCACCGCGCTGAGACCAACCGAACCGACACCGAAGATCGCGATCGAGGAGCCTGGAGCCGGCTGCAGCGCATTGAGGACGGTACCCGCGCCTGTCTGGATGCCGCAGCCCAGAGGACCAAGCAGTTCGATCTGTGCATCGTCTGCGACCTTGACGCAATTGTTCTCGCTCGCGATCGAGTAAGTCGCGAACGAGGACTGGCCGAAGAAGCAGGCGTTCACCTCCTCGCCGTTGCGGGTGATTGGGGTCGATCCGTCGAGCCTGCGGCCCATGAAATTGAGCGGGAAGAGGCTGGGGCAATAGGCCTGATGCCCCTTGAGACAGGACGGGCAGGTGCCGCAATAGCTAAACGACAGGACCACCTTGTCGCCGGGCTTGACCGTGGTAACCCCGCGGCCGACCTTTTCGACGATGCCGGAGCCTTCATGGCCGAGCACGGCCGGCAGCGGAGTTGGATAATACTGGTCGCGCACGGTCAGGTCGGTGTGGCACATGCCGGCCGCAGCAACCTTGACCAGCACCTCGCCATCGCGGGGGTCCTCAATCGATATGTTGTCGAGGACGAACTCCCCTCCCTGGCGTTCGATGATCGCGGCGTAGGCTTCCATGTAACTTCTCCCGGATTCACGCTAACTTGCGCGCTATTAGCAAAAGAAATACAGATTCTTGTCTTGGGTGACTCGCGCATCGAGGATCAGCTTGCGCCGGAAAACCTTGAATCCGTTGCCGTCCCGGCGCAGCTTGTCCTCGCGTCCTAGCGTATGTACCGTTACCTCGGTCTGGCGACGATTGCGGTAGATCAGGACGTTCGAAAAGACTTCCAATTCGCCGTTGCCGGCCTCGAAGGCTTCGACATTCGAAACGAAGTACCGGATCTTGGACGGCGGATCCTCCATCCAGACCTGGCCTGAATAAAGCCGCTCAACGCGCTGCTCGAGTTCACCGAAATCATCGTTGTAGATTGCTGCATCGTCGGGCGTCGGATCGGGGCGACGGTCCCGGGCGAAACGCTGTTCGTAGACTGGCATCCAGTAGTGGATGTCGTCGGCGACCATTCCCTGCAGCCATTCCCGGTACTGCCCGGTTTGCAAGAGCCTGACTTCGGCGCGATAATGCGCCTCGACGGCATAGTGCAGATCCGGTGTCACCGGCACTTGTTCGGAAGACATGTTCTCTCCGTGATTCCCTATATTCTGAACGGCGTTTGCGCTCACTCGGCGGCGTCGAGCCTTTCGTTCCAGAAATTGCGGTTGGGAAACACCGAGTCCCAATTGTCGTCGTTGGCCTTCACGCTCGCCCAATCAGGCGCATCGATCATTTCCTTCCAGAACCGGTAGAAACCCCGGTATGATGTTTCGCCGATGAAGCTGATCCCGACGATACCCGGATAGACCGGATGCGGTCCTTCGTAACCGACACCCATCGTGGAGTTCATCCTCCCATCACGGGTGATTACGCCACGGTTCATGTAAGTGGCGGAAGACATGTTTTCGCCATCGTCGCTTTCCAGCGTTCCGGCCGTGCCGAAGGTGCGAATCGCCTCGCGCTGGATCATGGCCTTGGTCGCGGGATCGGCATCGCGCGGAACCATGGTATAGGTCCAAACCTCGATCTCATGCGGCCCGCGCGGATGCCAAATCTTGAAGGTATTCGTCCCATAGAGGAACGAGCAGTTCGGAAAGATCGAGCAGTTCCAGTGCCCGAGATAGAGTCGCTCGCGCTCCGGGCCGAACTTGCGGCGCACTTCGTCCCGCGTGTCCTCGAGATATTTGACCCAGCCCTCTCGCTTGACGTGGATTGCCGGCGCTGCATTGTCGATCACCCCGAAGCCGTGGCCATGCCGGGTCGTGAACTGCAATCCGAGATCGTCGAACGGAATGTCCGCCCGATTGCCCGAAAGACCAGCCAATTCGCCACCGATCTGGCCGAGCGCGGCAGCATGTGTCCATCCGACATGATAGCCATCGCCGATGAAGTTCTCGGTCGGCACCTTCCAATTGCACTGAAGCAGGCTCTTCATCGGCGGCCCGAGTAATTCCAGACCGCCGCCAGCGCCTTCCCAGATGGTGTCGAGATAGAAGCGGAATTCGCCCAGATAGTCCTCAAGGCTCGGCGCTTCGGGATCGTGGCAACCGAAAATAAAGCCCTTGTAGGTTTCGACCCGAACGGGCTTCGCCGCCAAAGCCTGTTTGTCGAGGCTGTTGTGGTAGCAGCGCGATTCGAGCGGGACATCGACCAGCGCTCCATCCTGCCCGAACACCCAGCCATGGTAGTTGCAGACAAACGCCTTGGCATTTCCGCTGTCGGCGTGACAGATCTGGTTGCCGCGATGGCTGCAGGAGTTGATGAAGGCGCGGAACGTCCCGTCGCTCTGGTGCGAAAGGATCACCTTGTCTTCGGCCATGTAGGTGGTGATGAAATCGCCCGGCTTGGGCACCAGGGACTCGTGACCCAGCATAAGCCAGGTGCGTGAGAAAATTCGTTCTATCTCAAGGTCGTAAACGTCCTTGTCCCAAAACACCTGACGGGACTGGCTGGCGTTGACGGTGTCTACGAGTGCGGTGTCGCCGCTCATGGCTCTCTCCGGTTTAAACGACCTGCGATTATCTTTGGCAGATTCGCGCACTAAGGACAATGCGATGCACCATATGCAAAACGCTGATGCGGTGCAAGAGTGATTGAAACGGCCAGAAAGTTCCATCCGATGGGCACTGGCAACAGTATAGTTCGTCGACGATGCTCGGGATTCCGAGCCGGCCGCCCCACGCCAGGTCGTACGATTCAAATTCCGAGCATAACGAAGAAGAACAAGCGAAGCGCTGCCTGATCGAGCGACGCGCGCTCGTTCGGACCCATCGGCAGCGCCATCGATGCTTATGTGCCCGAGGTCCGCTCGCTGTTGGGCGGCGGCGGGGACGCAAGCGCTCCTGGTGATAGATGGGCAGCGGCCTCTTGTGGATCCCTTCCTCAAGTTCCTGCAGTATCGCGATGATATGCTGTTCGTGAAACTTGCTTCTCTTCATTCCCTCCGACACCTTCTTGTCGGACTTCGATCAACATCGGTCACATTAAAGGAGAGTTCGTCCGATCGTGCGCAGCGCGACGGCGTCTTCTGGCCGGGTTGCTTTCCGATGCGCTCTCGGCTCAATGTTCGCGATGCTTGGCACTATAAAAGCCTGATAATTGCTTCGTAGAGTTGGAAATCTGCCTTTGCCCTACCGGGAAATCGGCTCAGCTTCGGCTGCCTTGGGCTCTGCTTCGCCGACCGTGGGTGAGGACTCGGCTCCTCGGCGCGTTGCCAGGAAAACGCCTGAGGCCACGAGCGCCGCGCCCAGAAGGTGAAACGGCGCGAGGCGCTCGCCCAGTAGCAGGATCGCAAGTCCAACGCCGAATATCGGTGGCAGGTTCATATAGATGCTGGCGCGGGAGATGCCGATGAGGTCGACAGATCGATTGAAGAAAAAGTAAGCGAGAAGCGACGGGAATATCCCCACGTAGAGAATCGCAAGAACGACCTCGGCCCGTGCCGCCATGTAATGGCCTTGGGCGATCTCCAGGGAATAGGGTACCGCGATACTGGCTGCCCCGACACCGAACAGGGTGACCAGGAAGCTTAGCTGATGGATCGCAGGCCGTTTGCGCAGCAGCGCCGAGTATAGCGAATAAAGAAAAACGCCGAAGAGCGCGGCGGCATCCCCGCGGTTGAAGGTCATGGCCAGCAGGTTCGCCAAACTGCCCTGCGCCACGATCACCAGCAAGCCGGCGAGGGAAACCAGAGTTCCCACCAGCTGACCGGGCGTGATTTTGTCTCTGAAGACCAGTGTTGAAAGAAGCAGGATCATCGACGGCATCGCGCCTTGCATCATCAGATTGTTCGTTGCGGTGGTATATTGAAGCCCCCAATAGACGACGAGGGCAAACGCTCCGATGCCCAGTGTCCCGAGCAGCGCGAGCATTTTCCACTCGCGCAAAATCTCCCGACGATCGTCGACAAGATGCGGCCAGGCGAAGATCATCCCGACACCCATCGCCACGACCCATCGCCAGAACGCCATCCCCAAGGGCGACACCAGGTGGTGGACGGCCCGTGCAACGATGGGGTTGAGTGCCCAAAAAAGCGATGCACAACACAGTAGCAAACTCGCAGAGCCCCAAACCCGGTCGCGAAAGGCCATCATAAGCTTACCGACATCCAATAGCTCCTGCGCGGTCGCTCTCCGGAACAGGCGAATGAACTTGAATAACAAGCCTTGCTCAGCCATTGAGTATCGCACATAGTGCATCACATTCGTCGTAATGCAATAGTCGGGTGGTGTTGCGACATGGAATTTTGGGACGAAGAGTGGAGGGGCGGGCTTGTCCGCGAGCTAGCCCGAAGGCGGAATTCTGACCGGGACAGGACAGGTCATCGCGCCATTGCGATAATCGCTCCGATCCTAGCGCTACGCGTTCGCCGTTCCTCCCGGTTCTCTTCGGCAACCGGACGACGAGCCGAGTTGGAGAGCTGATGCGCTGGAATATAATTGGTCTAGGAAAATTGACACCGTGGAAGGCCTTGCTCGGGCTCGAGCATCTGGAAGCCGGGACTCAGTTCGCTTCGTCGCGAGGGGCGCGGCGTGCTTCGCAATGCGACTTGCGGGCCGAGAAGTTAAAGTGACAAGCAGGATCATCGCGAAAAGGTGTGAGCAATGAACCGGTTGCTCGAGGGCGTCCGGATTCTTGACCTTAGTCGCGTGCTGGCTGGGCCATGGGCGACGCAGCTCATGGCCGATATGGGGGCCACCGTGATCAAGGTCGAACGACCGCACGAGGGGGACGATACGCGGAAATGGGGGCCCCCATGGCTGCAGCGGAATGATGTGCAGACTTCGGCCTATTATCTGTGCGCAAATCGCGGCAAGCTGGCGCTCGCCGCCGACTTCGCCAGCTCCGAGGGTCAGGAACTCATCCGGACCCTGGCCGCCGGGTCCGACGTCGTCGTCGAGAATTTCAAGGTTGGCGTGCTCAAGCGATATGGATTGGACGCGGAAAGCCTGCGCTCTCTAAATCCCCGGCTGGTCTATTGCTCGGTCACGGGATTTGGCCAGGATGGCCCCTACAGCGGCCGCCCGGGCTACGACTTTATCGCTCAGGGCATGGGAGGCCTGATGAGCGTGACGGGCTCGCCCGAAAGCGGTCCCATGAAAACAGGCGTCGCGCTCTCGGATATCATGACCGGTCTATACGCCACGGCTGCGATCCTTGCCGCTCTCTTCAAGCAGGGTCGCACCGGCTCCGGTTGTCATCTCGACGTTTCCTTGCTCGACGTAACGGTCGCGACGCTCGCAAATCAGGCCTTCAACTATTTTGCGACCGGGCAGAACCCGCCCCGCTACGGGAATGCGCATCCCAATATCGTTCCCTATCAATCATTCTTGGCCGCTGACCGCGGGATCAATCTCGCGATAGGAAATGATTCGCAATTCCGGCGATTGTGTGAAGCGGTCGGCCGCCCGGATCTTGCAGAAGATCCCCGCTTCGCCACCAATGGCTCCCGCGCCGCTCACAAGTCTGCGCTTGAGTGCGAACTCGTCCCGTTGTTCGCCGTAGCCAGCGCCGACACATGGATCGAGAGGCTGGACGCGGCCGGTGTCCCGGCAGGGCCGATCAACGAGATCGCCGACGTATTTGCCGATCCTCATGTCCGGCACCGGGGAATGAAGGTCGAACTCCAACATGAGCAGCTCGGTGACCTTCCCGGCGTCGCAAGCCCGATCATGATCGACGGGAAGCGGGCCGTCGCTTCGAGCGCGCCACCGATGCTCGGTGAAAACACCGACGAAATTCTGGCTCGCGACCTCGGTTTGAACTCCGGCCAAATCGCCGCTTTGCGGGCTCGGGGCATTGTCGGATGAGACTAGGGATCGCTTGGGTCCGGGCGGGGCTAACCAACGTCCGAATAGCGAGCGCGAGGCTCGAGCGATGAGCGCCAACAAGCGGGACACGCTCTATGACGAGCTGTTATGCCGACTGATCTGCGGGAAATATCGCTTCGGCGATCGGATAATCGTGAACGACCTCGCTGCGGAAACCGGTGCCAGCCGGCAACCGATCGGAGCTGCGCTAAATGCGCTGGCGGTAGAGGGATATGTCCGCGTCGTGCCTCAGGTCGGCTGTGATGTAGTCCATCCGAGTCCGGGAAGAATCGATGATTTTTTCCGCTGCCTCGTCCTTGTGGAGGAGGAATTCGCCGGCCTTGCGGCTGCGCGCGGCGAAGGAGGGCGACGGGCCATCATCGTCGCCATGCGCACACTCGCCGGTGAATGGGACGGCCTTGCGGATAGCGAAAAGCTCCTGCGAGGCAAGGAAGTCCTCGACATTGTTCACGCGATGGCTGGATCGTCGCTCATAAGCCAGAAATTCGGATCGTTAATCAGCATGGCGAATTTTTTCGTCATGCAATCCTCAGACACAGCGCCTGACTTGCGAGGATTTCAGGACCGGCTGAACGGGCTGATCGAAAATGTGTCTGCAGGAGATGTGGAAGGATCCAAAGCTGCCGCCCGGATCCACATCGAGGGTCTGGCAAAATCCTGTCTCTCTTGATGCAATATACCATTATGTTCTGGAGCCGCGGCAGGTTCGGTTCCGACTGAACTTCGGCGTCCCCTCCCGCGACGACGCTTGGAGCGCTCCGCCCTGGGGCCGAAGCACATCAATATCTCGCCCGAGCTCCTCGATGTCCATGACGAAGCCGGCATGTCGCTGGAGCACCCGACAGTCTTCGCGATTCCGTCAGCCCGCTCAGCGCAAATTGTGAAGCATTGCGGTCTCGTGTGTCAGCCGACCGCGCGTTCGCAGCCATAGTTGGCGAGTGCTATGGTGAGCGAACGAGACGCTACCGGGCCATGAATGATTATTGCCGCTCGCTTCCGGTCGACAGAAAGGCTCTGCATACTTCCCGTAGATCATCCTGCCCGGCCGCCAGCATCGCATCGCCAATCAGGTAGGAGTAGATGAGAAACGCCCGTGGCCGGGCATCATCTGCCGATATCCCAGAGGCTGCGACCACAGATTGGAAATAGAGGAGGCGATGGTGATCGATTTCCCTCATCGTTTGGGAGGCGCGGAGATCATCATAAGCCCAAAGGCGAAACCCTGCCTCGATGCGCGCCCGTCGTTTGGCGCGATCGGAGGTTGAGATGGCAAAAACGCGAGCCAGGCGATCGAGGGGCGGTTCGTTGATTGCGCTCAATTCTGCAATCACCTGCAAGGTGGAAATCCGGCGCCAATGGGCAAGGAGTTCGTCGAGAAACGCGTCGCGTGACCGGAAGAGGACATAGAAACTGCCCTTGGTGACGCCAAGATCAGCGGCAAGGCGGTCAATCCTCACCCGCTCCACGCCGCCGATCGCCATCGCGTCCAGCGCGGCCTCAAACCAGTGATCTTCGTCGAGTTTGCGCTTCGGGCCGCGCTTCAGAGCGCGGGAAGGGGGGGGGCTGCGGACTTCGCCCCCCGCGGGCTTGATAGATTGGGTGCCGGACATAGCGTACGCCTATCGGACTGCTATCCGGCCGGTCAAGGCGCATAAATACTAATAGGTATGAATACATCGACTTCATCAATGCGCTACGGCGCATGAAGGCAGAGATCTCGAGACATCGGCCAGAATCTGAAGTTGACGACTCGTTCACCTCGGCGTACGAGTTTCTCATACCATATAGAATCAATTAGGGGAGAGGGTAGATGTTCATTCTGGGAAAAGCCGCGCGTGCGGTCATTCTTGCTGGCGTAGCTTCAGGAGCCGTCGCGGTTGCGCACGCACAGGAGGGAGCGCCTGCCGGGACAGAGAATGTGTCGGCGGCGGACGACGGTAGCGAGATCGTCGTCACGGCTCGTCGGCGCGAGGAAACGCTCATCAATGTCCCGATCGCGATCACCGCGTTCAGCGGAGAAAAGCTCGAAGCACAGGGCGCGATCGACATCACCGATTTGTCGAATGTCACGCCCAACGTCACCCTCGAGGCGTCGCGTGCAACCAACTCGACGCTCACTGCCTTCATTCGCGGCGTCGGGCAGCAGGATCCCGTCTCGGGTTTCGAGCAGGGTGTGGGTATCTATCTCGACGACGTGTATCTGAATCGTCCCCAGGCTGCCGTTCTTGATATTTATGATGTAGAACGGATCGAAATCCTTCGAGGACCGCAGGGAACGCTCTATGGCCGCAATACCGTCGGCGGCGCGGTCAAATATGTCACCAAGAAGCTTCCCGACGAAGCCGAGATCAACCTGCGAGCCGCCTACGGAAGCTACGATCAGCGCGACGCGGTTGTAAGTGCGAGCATGCCCGTCGATTCGGGCCGTATCCTTCGTCTCGGTGGCGCATTCGCATCGCTAAATCGGGACGGATTCGGCGATAATCTGACGACCGGCTTGGACAATTACGATAAAAAGGTGATCGCTGCTCGCGGGACCGCCGAGGTGCATGGAGATCAGATCTTCGCCCGGCTTACCGGCGACTATACCCATGACATGTCGAATCCGAGGGGAGGGCACAGGCTGATCGTGAGCCAGCTTACCGGCGCGCCCGTTTTGTCCGATGTTTATGACACGCGGGGAGCCCTCAACACCCCAAAGCAGGACGTCGAAGCGTGGGGCGCGTCGCTCTTTCTCGAGGCGCGTCCGGCTGACAGCATCATGTTCCGGTCCATCACGGCCTATCGTGCTGACAAATCGGCAGGCCCGATCGATTTCGACGCGCTGCCATCGGAAGATACGGACGTTCCAGGGCTATATGACAATACGCAGTTCAGTCAGGAAATTCAGCTGCTGATCGACACCGATCGCTTTCACGGTCTGATCGGCGGCTACTATCTCGACGCATCGGCGCTGACGCAGTTCGATGCGCGCATCTTCACAACCGTGCCGACCCTTGCGGCATATACGAGTGCAGATGTGCGGACCAACACGCTCGCAGCCTTTGGTGATTTCACCTATGACTTCTCTGATCAGTTCAGCCTGTCGGTCGGCGGGCGCTACACTTGGGATGAACGCAAAGCCCAGATACTTCGCCAGAATTATCTCGGCGGCGGATCCACCGTGTTCGGCGGCGCGGGCGTACCGCTGGGTGGTCCGTCGACCAATTTCAGGGGGCGTAGCGTGTTCAGCAAGTTCACGCCCCGCGCCTCGATCAGCTTCAAGCCGACGCCCGATCACAATCTTTACGCCAGCTATTCCCAGGGCTTCAAAGGTGGCGGTTTCGATCCACGCGGGGTTGGCGCGAACGCGCCGGACCTGAATGGAAACGGCGTCCAGGAAAATGACGAGGTCGCCGCGTTCCTGAGCTTCGCACCCGAGTCGGTCGACAGCTACGAAATCGGCTACAAGGGCGCCCTTTTCGACCGGCGACTGACGCTGGCGCTCGCAGCATTTCATGCCGATTACAAGAATGTCCAGATTCCCGGATCGGTCGGCTGCACGGTCGCCGGCGTGCCAAGCTTCTGCGGCGTCGTGAGCAACGCGGGCAAGGCTCGGTTTCGCGGCGTAGAGGCGGAAGCCAATGTCCGCCTCCCCGGCGGCTTGAGCGTCGCCGGGACGCTCGGCTATATCGATGCCGAGTACAAGGAATATGTGACCCTCGTAGCGGGAGCGCCCGTGGATGTCGCAGATTTCCGGCAGGTACAGAATACGCCAAAGTGGACCTCGAGCGTTACCGCTGCCTATCTGATGCCAGTCGGTGACGGGAGCATAAACGCGTCTGCCACCTGGTCGTATCGTTCGAAGACTTACCAGTTTGAGATTCCCAACCCGTTCCTCGATCAGGACGGCTACTCCCTGTTCGACGCCAATCTTGTGTACCGCGCGCCGGGCGGACGCTGGTCCGTCGGCCTCCATGGCAAGAATCTGCTCGACAAGCGCTACAAGACGTCGGGCTACACGTTCATGGCAGTCGATGCCCGCACGGGCGCCTTGCTCCGAAATGCGTCCGGGAATCTCATACCCGCTCTCGGAAGGGAAGGGACGCTTACCGCATTCTACGGCAATCCACGCCAGATATTTGTCGCAGCGTCGGTGAAGTTTTGAGGCAGATGGCAATCGAAAGCGCAGTGCGCGAGATTGGCTATGTCGATCGCTGGTGGCGGTCGCGTGACGGTCTCGAGCTTTACGCGCGCGACTATGAAGCCGCGGCCGGCGCAGCGCGGTTGCCGGTGGTTTGCCTTCACGGACTTACCCGCAATTCGAGTGATTTCGAACTTCTGGCGCCGCAGCTTGCGGCCGAAGGCCGCCGGGTGATCGTGCCGGATGTCCGCGGCAGGGGCAAATCGGCAAGAAGCCCCGACGCGGGCCGCTACGCCGTCCCTACCTATGCTCGTGACTTGCTGGCGCTTCTCGACGCTCTGGGCATAGGCCGCGCGATATTTGTCGGAACATCTATGGGCGGGCTCATAACCATGGCGATCGGCGGGCTGCGGCGGCGCGTTGTTGCTGCGGCGGTCTTGAACGACGTAGGGCCGGAGATTGCTCAGGAAGGTATAGATCGGATTACAGGATACGCCGGAAAGGCGGAAGCTATTCAAAATTGGGATGAAGCGTCCGCCTATATGCAAAGGATCATGGCGGATGCTTTCCCGCAAGGCGGGCGCGCCGACTGGGATTTGATGGCCCGCCGTGCATTTCGTACCAATGCGGACGGCAGTCTTGAACTGGACTATGATCCGGAAATTCGAAAGCCGCTTAGCGCCCAGCCCGTCAAGCGCTCGTCTTGGATCGCTTGGTGGCTCTTTCGAAGACTTGCCAGACGTCCGGTCTTGTTAATGCGGGGTGAGCATTCGGATCTGGTTACCGCAGCGATCGCCGCGAAGATGCAGCGTTCGGCGCCATCTATCACGGTGGCCGAAATCGCAGGTGTCGGGCATGCTCCGATGCTGAGCGAACCGGACGCCGAAAGGGCTCTGTTCGACTTCCTACAGCCGCTACCCTGATATTTCGCTCAGGCCAAATATGAACGTACATCCCCGGCCGGTGTGGAGGATCACGCGCTTGTCAGGTAGATCATTCCGCGAAATACCGGGTCGGTGAACTCGACTCCGCCAGCGTCGGCGGCCTGTTCTATCGCTCTGCTGCAAGCCTTCTCGAACGACCGGTTTTCGGCCCGCTCCGCGAGATGCACGCCCGACTCCTATCGTGCCTCTCGAGTGACGCAAACCCGCTGGGTTCGCTTCCGGGCTCGAATTTGTCGCACCCGCCGCTATGCTTGGCCCCAGCGCGCATCGGCGTCGCCCTGCCGCGTCTTGCCACCCGGAAGGGCCATGGCTCGCCCCACTCCCATTGCAGATCCTGAACATCTTGCCGAAATCTTGCGATGCACGGGTAGAATGCATCGCGCTGCACTGGTGCAGCTTTACCTGTATAAGTCATAATGGCAACGGCACGAACCTGCTCGGGCCAACACTGTCATGTGCGCGACTTTCAGGGCTGCCCGATCCTTGATCCGCCTCGCGACGACCATTGGCATCGGGAGCCAGTCGCCAGCGCGAGATTTCCACGGGGCAAATCCCATCCGTCCTGCAGCCGCATCCACCGCGCGCCCCTCCGCAGAATCGGCGGTTAGAACTTCACGCTGACCCCTGCGGTAACGCGGCGATCGGTAAGCCCCTGGAAGCAGAGCAATGCCTTGTTATTGACGCAATATTGGTTCTGGTCGCCGCGCAGCAGGTTGATGCCCTCGACCCCGACGTTGATATTGTCGGTGATGTCGTAGTTGATGCTGGCGTTGAGCTGTCCGCGCGCGCCGTTGATCAGCGGCAGGCCGAAGAAGAAGGGATCGTTCGACACATAGCTCGACCGCCATGTGTAGCGCAGCCGCGCGTTCAGCCCGTATTTGTCGTAGAATAGCGTCGCATTATAGGCATATTTCGACAGGTTGGTCAGCGTGATCAGGTCGCGCGAATTCGGGAATCCGAGCTGGGTAAACACGGTCCGCGGGCCGTCGGCGACGCGATATTCGCGCGCCGAGCCGCCGGTCTTCTGATAGGTGAAATTGCCGATCACGCCAAAGCCCGACGCGAAGCCGAGCGTGTCTTCCCACGCCGACAGATCGTGCTGGAATGCGACCTCGATGCCCGTCTGCGTCGTGCTGCCCGGGACGTTGAAGGTCGAGCTGCGCGGCACGCAGATGCCGACGCCCTGGATCGGGTTGTTGATGTTGCGGTTGGCGATCGGGTTGTAGATGCCGCCGCCGGGGCAGGCGGGGTCGATCGAGATGTTGAGATTGCCGTTCGCGTCGAGGTTCGGCGCCGGGTCCTCCTGGCGCTGCGCGAACAAATTGGTGCGGCTCTTGTGGAAGAAACCGATGCTGATCAGGCTCGACGGCGCGAAATAATATTCGCCCGACAGGTCGAACGACCACACCGCCTCGGGGACGAGGTCGGGGTTGCCCACCGCGACCGGGGTGTTCGCGCCCGTCCCGAAGGAGAAGGAGGTCGACAGCGTGTCGAAATTCGGCCGGCGGATGTCGCGCGCGATGCCTGCGCGGACGAGCAATTTGTCGGCGGGCTCGAGCACCAGGCTGAAGCGCGGCAGCAGGAAGTTGTAATTACTCTTCGCCACCGTCTGGCCGGTGACCGTGCCATTGGCGATATTGTTGCCGGTCGACGACAGCTTGGTGCGCAGCCAGCGGAAGCCCGCATTGCCGCGCACCGGCATCCCCGCGATCTCGCCCTCCATATTCGCCTGGAAATAGGCGGCGTTGGTCGTCTCCTTGATCTTGAAGAAGCCCGCGAAGGATTCGGTCGGCGTCGCGAGCGAGGCGACCGCCGGGCCCTGCGTGCGCGCGGCGTTACTTGCCGCGATCGCCTCGTTGAGCGCCGCGAGGACGCTCGCGGGATCGCGGAAGGCGAGGCCGCCGTCGATCAGCAGGAAGTCGGGGAAATAGAGCCGGCGCCCGTCGGCGGCGTTGAAGTTGCTCGGCCCCGGGATCAATATGTCGGAGAAGAGGTCGCCCGACGGCCGGTTCCACGCGGTGGTGGTGTTGGTCAAGCTGACATTGTTCGAAAATTCGCTGTTCTCGGCCGAGGTGCGGTTCCAGCGCCAGCCGAAGTCGATCGACGTCACGAACGGGTTGAGATCGGTCGTGTCGTAAGAAAAGTCGAGGCGGGCGGCGCGTTCCTGGTTGTCGGTCGAATTGGCGCCCTGCGTCACCTGCTGAAGCTGGTAATTGGCGGGGTCGAGCAGTTGCGCGGTTGTCGGCCCAAAGGGGCTCGCCTGGTCGATGCCGAACTGCAGCGTGCCGCCGCGTAGGTCGAATTCGATCGGCACGCCGTTGTCGATGCTGCGCCCGATCACCGGCTGTGGCCCATTCGGGTTGATGAAGTCGAGCGTGGTCGAGAAGTTCGGGAAATCGGATTTGGATGTCGACAGCGACAGCTCGGCGCGCATCTTAAGCTTGTCGGTGACCTGCCAATCGGTACCGAAGTCGAATACGCGGCTCTTGGTGACGCGCGCGCCGGTGTCGCTCGATGTCCGAAGATTCGGGTCGATCACGGTTCCGGTCGAACCGCCGATGCCGATCGTGCCCGCGAGCGCGGCCTGCACGGTGCCGAGGTCGATCGGGCCGTTGGGGCCGTCGAGCGTGCCGAAATCGACGGTCTCGAAATCGGTGTTGTTCATCGCATCGACCACCGACGGCGTCGCGGTGCCAGAAATCTGGACGCGGTGGCTCTGCTGCCCGCGCTGCTGGTTGTTCAGCGTCGCGTCGAAATAGAATTTTAGGTCGTCATTGGGTTTCCACTCGAGCGCGGCGGTGCCGTTGTAGGTCTCATATTCGTAATTCTCGAGCCCCTGCTGCAGGAACTGGATGCGCAGGAAAGGGAAGGCCTCGGCGCTCGGTCCCGAGCCGGGAAGGACGAGCGCGTCGCGATCGACGCGCGGCTTGAATGCCGCGACATCCTGCCGCGCATAGCTGCCGCTCACGACGATGCCGATCTCGCCGATGCCGGTGTCCCAGCGGTTGCCGAGCGTCGCCGACACGCGCGGCAAGGTCGATTTGGAGAGGTCGCTGTTTTCGAACTGCGCGCGCGCGGCGATCAGCGGATCCTTGAGGTCGAGCGGGCGGATCGTGCGCAAATTGATCGTGCCGCCGACCGATCCCTCGATCGTCTGCGCGGTCGGGACCTTTGTCACCTCGACCGAGGCGATCAGCGCGGCGGGCAGATCCTCGAAGCTGATGCCCGAGCGGCCGGCGCCTGACCCGACGGTCGACACGCCGTTGATCTCGGTGCGGTTGGCGTCGGTGCCGCGGATCTGCACCGCATTGCCGACGCCGGCCTGGCGCGTGATCTGGACCCCGGTGACATTTTCCAGCACTTCGGCGAGGTTCTGGTCGGGCAGCTTGCCGATGTCCTCGGCCTGGATGACCTCGACGATATTGTCCGAGGTGCGTTTCTCGCCCAGCGCGGTGGCAAGGGAGCTGCGGATGCCGGTGACGACGATCGCTTCATCGCCTGTCTCGTCTGTACTCTGCGCCTCTGTGCCCTGCGCAAACGCGGGGACGGCGAGCATCGCGAGCGCGGTCGTACCCAGCAGCGCCGCCGCGAAATTGATGTTGCCGCGCGAACCGCGCACGAGGCTGCCCCGAATCATCCCACTCTCCCTATTCGGCATTGTTTTGCGGAACGCTCGCTTTGTCAGACCAATATGTCAACCTTTATTACATACCGCAAACCGGTTGATATTGTCATACCTCTTGTATAGACCACTTGCCAAGAATCATAAAAAGGGTGAGGTGACGTGCAGATAAAGGCGATACTTGCGGGGGCGATGCTGGCCTCGACGGCGCATCCGGCGTTGGCGCGCGACATGCTGGTATCGGACCAGGCGGAGTACCGGGCGGCGATGAAAAAGGCGCAGCCGGGCGACGCGATCATCCTCGCGGACGGCGAATGGCGCGATTTCCAGATCGTCTTTACCGGCACCGGGACCGCCGCCAAGCCGATCACGCTGACCGCCCAGACCAAAGGCAAGGTGCTCGTCACCGGCCAGTCGAACCTGCGCATCGGCGGCCAGCACCTCGTGGTTTCGGGCCTCGTCTTCAAAAATGGTGCGAGTCCGACGGGCGAGGTGATCAGCTTCCGCCGCGATTCCAAAACGCTCGCGAGCGATACGCGCGTGACCGAGGTCGTCATCGACGGTTTCAGCAAGGCCGACCGCCGCGCCGAGGATATCTGGGTCGCGCTCTACGGCACCGGAAACCGCGTCGATCATTCGCATTTCGAGGGCAAGACCAATACGGGCGTGACGCTCGCGGTAATCCGCCGCGCGGGCGACCCGCTCGATAACCGGCACCGCATCGATCATAATTATTTCGGCCCGCGCCCGCCCTTGGGCTCGAACGGCGGCGAGACGATCCGCATCGGCACCAGCGAGGAATCGCTGTCGGCGTCGAACAGCATTGTCGAGCGCAATATCTTCGACCGCACCAGCGGCGAGGTCGAGATCGTGTCGGTCAAGTCGGGGGGCAATATCCTGCGCGAAAATCTCGTGCTCGAAGCGCAGGGCGCCTTTGTGCTGCGTCACGGCAACGGCAATATCGTCGAGCGCAACATCTTCCTCGGCAAGGGCGTGCCCGACACCGGCGGCGTGCGCGTGATCAACCGCGATCAGGTGGTGCGCGGCAATTATTTCGAGGGACTCGCCGGAACCTCGTTCAAAAGCGCGCTCAGCGTGATGAACGGTGTCCCCAATTCTGTAATCAATCGCTACCATCAGGTAGCGAACGCGCGGATCGAGAACAACAGCATCATCGACAGCACGCGCATCACGCTGGCTGCCGGTGCCGACGCCGAGCGGTCGGCGGCGCCGGTCGACAGCAAGTTCGAGCGCAATCTGATCGCTGGCGCAAAGGGGCAGGATCCGTTCCGCGCCGAGGGCGAGATCGCAGGGATCGTGTTTGCAGGCAATGTCGAGGCCAGGGTTGCAAAACCGCTGCTGGCTGGCGGTGTCGAACAGCGAGACGTGATACTCGAGCGCGCCACCAACGGCCTGCTCTACCCGGTCGACTCCGCGCTCGCTGCGGTCGGCGCGCCGCGCGATTTAAAGCCCATTACCCGAGAAGAAGTCGGTGCCAGCTGGTATCGCGGCGATCCGCCCGAGGCGGCGTTCGGCACCGGCACCACGCATCCGCTCGCGGCGGGCGCGTCGCTCGCCGCGGCGGTCGCCGATAGCCGGGCGGGCGACACGCTCGCGCTCGCGGCCGGCACCTACGAAGTCTCGGCGCCGCTGATACTCCGCCATCGGCTGACCATTGCCGGGGTGAAGGATGCCAAGCCGGTGCTGCGTGTCGCTTCGGGTCTTGCCGATATCGCCGGTGGCGGCGGGCTCCGCCTTGAAAATCTGGCCGTCGATGCCAGCTCCGTATCCGGCGAAGCCGCCCTGATTGCCGTGGGTTCCGGCGCCGCTCCCAATTACAGTATTGCGCTCGATGGCGTATCTGTGCGCGGACCGGGCAAAGGACGGGTCGACGGCATCGTCATGGCGCCGGGTACATTCGCCGACGACGTGAAGATCACGAACAGCGACTTCGCCGAGATGGGCATTGTTGTCGCGGCGACCGGGGAGCAGGAACCGAAGGGCTGGTATCCGATGGAGCGGCTGACGATCGCCGACAGCAATTTCGGGCGCGTCGCGATGGTCGCCGACCTGCTCCGCAAGGGCACCGACGAAAGCACCTTCGGTCCGTGGTTCGCAATGACCGGATCAAGCGTCGCCGACGCCGGCCGCGACGGCGTTTCGCTGCGCGTCTCGGGCGCCCAGCATGCCGAAATCGTACAGAATAATTTTGCAAAATCGGACGGAATCCTCGTCATCCATTCGGTCGGCGCGCCCGAAACGCGGATTGCATCGAACGCCTTTGCCGCGACACCCGCACCGCGGGTCGAAGAGCTCGCGTGGAAGGGGCCGCCGCGCGGTCAAGTCACCGGCAATGTTGTTGAGGCGCGTCCGTGACCCGCACCCTCGCACTTCTCCTCGCCGCCGCCGCGCTGCCGGCCGCCCCCGTTTTCGCACAGACCCCGCCGGCCGCTTCGGCACAGGCCTATGCGCCGCTATTCGCTGCCGAGATCGAGCGCGCCAAGGCGGGTGTCGAGGCTTCGATCAAGGCGGGCATCAATGTGCCGGTTCCGAAGGACCCGGGCGGCGGTTTCACGCACGAGCAGCACAAGCGCAATTATCGCATCATCTTCGAGGGCGGCCAGCTCTTCCGCCTGACCGGCGACGTCCGCTATCGCGACCATGTTCGCGACCTGCTGCTGGCCTATGCCGACCTTTATCCGGGGCTCGGGCCGCATCCTGCGGCATCGAACCAGGTCCCCGGCCGCCTTTTCTGGCAGAGCCTCAACGACAGTGTCTTCCTCGTGAATGCGGTGCAGGGCTATGCCGAGATCCGCGACGCGTTGTCCGCCGCCGACCGCAAGCGCATCGATGATAATGTCATCCGTCCAATGGCGCGCTTTCTGTCCGATGGCTCGCCCGAGGTGATCAACCGCATCCACAACCATGCGACATGGGCGGCGGCGGGCGTCGGTCTGTCGGGCTATCTGCTCGGCGATCGCGACCTTGTCGACAAGGCGCTGCTCGGCCTCGACAAGAGCGGCAATGCAGGCTTCCTGCGGCAGCTCGACCTGCTCTTTTCACCCGACGGCTACTATGCCGAAGGGCCCTATTATCAGCGCTATGCGCTGCAACCCTTCGTCGTCTTCGCGGCGGCGATCGCGGCGAACGACCCCGACCGCAAGATCTTCGAATATCGCGACGGCATCGTGCTGAAGGCGATCCGCACCGCCATCGACGTCACCCACGACGGCTTTTTCATCCCGATCAACGATGCGATGCCCGACAAGAGCCTGCGCACCGAGGAACTCTATCATGCGGTCGCGATTGCCTATGGTGCGACCAGGGATCCTGCCTTTCTGTCGGTCGCCGACTGGCAGGGGCGCACGGTTCTGACCCCGGCGGGGCAGGTTGTGGCGGCCGACCTTGCGGCGGGCAAGGCCAGGCCTTGGCCCTTTGCGTCCCGGCTCTTGTCCGATGGTCCCGACGGGAAGGGCGGGGCGCTTGTCCTTTTGCGCGCCAAGGGCGATCCGACCGGTCCGTTGCTCGTGGCGAAAAACACGGTGCAGGGAATGGGGCATGGCCATTTCGACCGGTTGAACTGGCTCTATTACGACGAGACGGGTGCGGTCGTAACCGACTATGGCGCCGCGCGCTTCCTGAATGTCGAGGCCAAACGGGGCGGTCGCTACCTGCCCGAGAACGACAGTTGGGCGAGCGCAACGGTCGCCCACAATACGCTTGTCGTCGATGAACAAAATCACTTTGCAGGGGACTGGAAAGCCGGCGAAAAATCGGCGACACGGCAACTTGCCGCGGGGCTGGACGGACCGACCCGTTATGCCATCGGCGAAATCGACACCGCCTATAGGGGCGTCGGGATTCGCCGCGCGCTGCTGCTCGTCGATGTCGACGGTTTCGCCAATCCGCTTGCGCTCGATATCCTCCGTGGAACTGGCAGCGGCAGGCATCGCTATGACCTGCCGCTGCATTTTTCGGGACATATTATCGACAGCGACATCGCGTTCGATCGCAAACTCGCCGAGCGGCCGGTGCTGGGCAAGGCGAACGGATATCAGCATCTGTGGGTCGATGGAGAAGGCACCAGGACCGGCAAGGCGCGACTGACCTGGATGCAGGGCAGCCGCTTCTACAGCTATCATATGCTGCCGCCGGCAGGCGCACGCTTCATCGTCGCCGAGAGCGGCGCAAACGATCCCGAGTTCAACCTGCGCCGCGAGCCCGTGCTGATCCAGCGGGTCGACGGGGCGACGGAGGCCGCCTTCGTCAGCCTGCTCGAACCGCACGGCAGCTATGATGCGTCGGCGGAAACGGTGGTCGCGAGCAGCACGCGGATCTCCGCGCTCGCGCATCGCAGGGAGGCGGGCGCCGACCTGGTGCTGATCACCCTCGTCGATGGCCGCCGCATCGCCATCGCGGTCGCCGACGATGTCACGGCGGGCACGAAGCACAACCTCACTGTCGATGGCCGCAAATTTGCTTGGCAGGGGCCCGTCGGTCGCCTCGACATCGCCAAGACCGGAGCGAAGAAATGAGCAATATCAAGGGTCGCTTCCGCTGGTGCGTGATCGCGCTGATCGCGCTCGCGACCGTCATCAACTACATCGACCGCAACGCACTCGCGGTGATGTGGCCAGAGGTATCGAAGGAAATCGGCGCCACCAAGGAAGATTATGCGCTGCTGGTGACGATCTTCATGATCTTCTACGCCTTCGGCCAGTCGATCTTCGGGCGCATCTTCGACGCGATCGGTACGCGGATGGGCTTCACCATCTCGATCGTCATCTGGTCGCTGTCGATCGCAGCGCACGCGCTCGTCCGTTCGATGCCGCTCCTCATAGTGCTGCGCGCGACGCTCGGCGTCAGCGAGGCCGGCAACTGGCCCGGCGCGGCCAAGGCGAATGCGCTCTGGTTCCCGTCGCGCGAGCGCGCGCTGGCGCAGGGCATTTTCAACGCGGGCGCGTCGCTGGGCGGTATCGTGTCGGCGCCGTTGATCGCCTTGCTCTTTGTCCAGTTCGGCTGGCACGGGACCTTCCTGCTCATCGGTGTGCTCGGCTTCATCTGGCTCGTGCCGTGGCTCTGGTTCTACAAGGCCGACCCCGAAAAGCATCCGGGGCTCAGCGAGGAAGAGCGCGAATATATCCTGACCGGCCGCACCGAGGCCGGCCGCGATGAAGGCCGCCGTATCCCGCTGGGCGAGCTGCTGCGCTATCGGCAGAGCTGGGGCGTCATCCTGTCGCGCTTCTTCCTAGACCCGGTCTGGTGGCTCTTTGTGTCGTGGCTGCCGATCTATCTGGCCGAAACCTTCGGCTTCGACGTCAAGCAGATTGGCCTCTTCGCCTGGGTGCCCTTCGTCGGCGCGATGTTCGGCAGCCTTTTCGGCGGCTGGCTCGCGGGGCGGATCATCGGCGGCGGCGGCAGTGTGCACAGGGCGCGCATAACGACGATCGGCATCGGCTGCGCGATCATGCTGCCGTCGCTGCTCTTCACCATCGGCGCCAGCGAACCGCTCAACGCCGTGCTGCTGATCGCGTGTATCCTCTTCGGCTTTCAGATGGCGATCGGCAATATCCAGACGCTGCCCAGCGACTATTTCGGCGGCGGCGCGGTCGGCAGCCTTGCCGGCATCAGCGGGACCGCCGCCGTGGTCGGCACCCTGATCACCACCTGGCTTGTGCCTGTGCTCACGACGACGAGCTACGCGCCGATCTTTGCCCTTTCTGCGGCGATCGTGCCGATTTCTTTCCTGTGTTTCTGGCTGGTCGGCGGTCGCGTCGCTCCGGTCTCCGTCAAGCCTGCCAACATCCAAGAATAAGGAACTGCATCACATGACTCTCCAGGGGAAAACCGCGCTCGTCACCGGCGGTGGCCGCGACATCGGCCGATCGGTCTCGATCGCGCTCGCCCGCGCAGGTGTTCGCGTCGCAATCAATTACAACAGCGGCCGCGAAGCCGCCGAAGAAACGCTTAAAGTCATCAACGACGCGGGCGGCGACGCTTTCCTGATCCAGGCGGACGTGACCGACAGCAATGCGGTGAAGGCGATGCTCGATGAGGTCGGCGTCGCGTTCAGCGGTCGGCTCGACATCCTTGTCAACCTTGCCGGCGGTATGGTCGCGCGCAAGACCCTGGGCGAGATGGACGAGGCGTTTTTCGACCATGTCATGACCCTCAACCTCAAATCGGCCTTCCTCGTTCTCCAGGCGTCGCAGCCGTTTCTGGGCGAAGGATCCGCGGTCGTGAATGTGTCGTCGCTCGCCGGCCGCGACGGCGGTGGTCCGGGTGCGTCGGTCTATGCGACTGCCAAGGGCGCGCTGATGACCTACACCCGGTCGATGGCCAAGGAGCTCGGGCCGCAGGGCATTCGCGTCAATGCCGTCTGCCCGGGACTGATCGGCACGAGCTTCCACGACATCTTCTCGAAGCCCGAGGGCCGCGCTGCAGTGGCAGGAAACACGCCGCTGCGCCGCGAAGGCCATCCCGACGAGGTGGCCGACACGATCGTTTATCTGGCGTCGCCAGCTGCCAGTTTCCTCGCCGGCGTCTGCCTCGACATCAACGGCGGGCTGGCTTTCTCATGATCCGCCGCCTGGTTCCGCTCGCGATGGCGACCCTGCTGGCGAGCGGGGCGCAGGCGCAGGAGCGCGAACGGACCGATGCGCCGCCGCTCGAGCCGTACAAGATCATCCTTGTCGGCGATTCCACCATGGCGCCGCACAGCGGCTGGGGCGGGGCGTTCTGCGCGCATCATGTAAAATCGTCGGTCGCGTGCCTGAATGCCGGGCGCGGCGGGCGCAGCACGCGCAGCTATCGTCAGGAAGGTGGCTGGGACATCGCGCTCGCCGAAGCGAAGGTGCCCGGCTATCGCGGCACCTGGGTGTTGATCCAGTTTGCCCACAATGACCAGTCGACGCGGCCCGAGCGCTGGACCGAAGAGGCAACCGAGTTTCCGGCAAACCTTCGCCGCTTTGTCGAGGAGGTGAAAGCCGCCGGCGCGACGCCGGTCCTCGTCACCCCGCTGACGCGCCGCGAATTCAAGGACGGCCGGCTGAAGAACACGCTTGCGAGCTGGTCCGACCAGGTCCGTGCCGTCGCCAAGGCGATGGACGTCCCGCTCGTCGACCTGAATGCGCTCAGCGCCGCGCAGGCGCAGGAAATGGGTGCGGAGATGGCGACCAAGCTCGCGCAGGAGCCGCCGACCGACGAAGAACTCGCCGCGGCAAAGGCGGGCACGACGCTCACTGCGCGCCCTGCGCCCTCCGAGCCTGCGCCGATCACCGGCGACGGTGCGCGCGGACAGGTGACGCGTAAATTCGATTACACCCATCTTGGCGATGTGGGAGCCGAGGTGACCGCAAAGCTCGTAACTCAAGCGCTCGCCCGGGCAGTGCCAGGACTAAGGAGCCAGCTTGTTCGCTGACGAAATAGGTCGGACAAAGTGGACTAACCAATCTAGCATACACAATTGTTGACAAACTGGTCGCAATGCTGGACAGCATTTGCCAGAACAGAATCGAGATACAGGGAGAGACGATGTGAATTCTCGCAATTCATTGCGCGCGCGCAGCTTGCGTGCTGCGCTGCTGGCGGGTGCAGGTTCGACGATGGCGGTCGCCGCAATGCCCGTGATGGCGCAGGATGCGACTGTTGCAGCGCAGGAGAAGGTGGAGGAGGAGGCGATCATCGTCACCGGTATCCGTGAGACGATCCAGAATTCCATCAACACCAAGCGCGAGGAGACCGCGATCGTCGATGCGCTGTCGTCCGACGACATCGGTGACATCCCGGCGATCTCGGTCGGGCAGGCGATCCAGACGATCACCGGTGCGACGACCCACCGCGAGAAGGGCGATGCCTCGGAGATCGCGCTGCGCGGGCTCGGCCCGTTCCTGTCAAATTCTACTTTCAATGGCCGCGACGCGACCAACGGCAGCGGCGACCGGTCGGTCAACTTCAACCAGTTCCCGTCGGAACTGGTTAACAACATCAAAATCTACAAGACGCAGCAGGCGAGCCTCGTCGAGGGCGGCGTCGCAGGGACGATCGAGATCGGGACGCTTCGACCGCTCGACTTCGGCAAGCGGCGTCTGCAGGGCGAACTCAAAGCGCAATATAATCCCTATGGGGACCGCATCACCGGCCGCGAGGGCGGCGTCGGCTGGCGCGGGACGCTGAGCTACGTCGACCAGTTCGCGAACGACACGATCGGCATTGCGATCGGCGTCCAGCGCAACGATACGAATAACCCCGAAGAAACCTATGCGGCCTCGTCGACCTGGACCGCTTGCCAGGCAGCGCCGGTCGTCGCGAACAACAATTGCGACGAATATACGCGCGCGGAATATGGCCAGAACCGCGCCTTCTACCTGGTTCCCAACGCGTACACCTTCCGCCAGATCAGCGAGACCGACAAGCGCGACGCGATCTTCGGTGCGATCCAGTGGCAGCCCTCGGACACGCTCGATGTCAATCTCGACGTCCAATATTCGAAGCGGACCTATGTCGAGAGCCGCCGCGACCTCAACATCTCCGAAGGCCGGTTCGGCCTTACCAACGTCGTCTTCGACGAGAATGGCATCGTCCAGAGCCTCAATGGTTTGTCAGCGCTCGAATCCAACGGGTCGGAATTGTCGCGCTCGGAGGAGTATCTGGGCGGCGGCCTGTCGGTCGAATGGCGGCCTACCGACCGGCTGACGCTGACGCTGGACGGCAGCTATTCGCGTACGATCCGTACGGAGATCGAGCGCAACACACGCCTGCGTACCGACCCGTTCGACGTCAACAATGTCCGCAACTTCTTCAGCGTCACGGGCAACGGTTTCACGTCGAGCAATATGCGAGTTCCCTACTCCTATTCCATCACGCCGGGCAGCTTCGTGCCGACGATCACGATCGATCCGCGCTTCGACCTCAATAACCACAATCTCTTCTGGGACGACGCGCGCTTCCGCCGCGACGAGAGCAAACGGCATAACGAGATCTACGCCGGACGCTTCGACGCAGCCTATGAACTCGACGGTTTCTTCAAGACGCTGTCGGCCGGCGGTCGTTGGTCGCATCTGACCTATCGCGACTATGATATACGCAACGGCGACTTCAACCTGAACCCGGCGATGGCCGAAGATCGTCGCATCAACAATCTGTGCCGCCAAGCCTTCCCCCAGACCGACTTTCTGTCGGCGGCGAAAGGCAATAATATCCACAGCTGGGCGACCTTCGACGTCGATTGCCTGTTCCGCGAATATATGGGCACCGAGGACCCCGGCCTTCCCGCCGACACGCGATCGGTCGCCAATCGCGACGTCACCGAACGCACGCTCGCGGGCTATTTCATGGCCGAATATGGCGGCGACTTGGGCAATATGCCCGTGCGCGGCAATTTCGGCGTCCGCGTCGTCAACACCCGCGTGACCTCGAACGGGCTGCGCAGCGACCTCAGCATCGTCAACAATCCCGACGGCACGATCCGCCTCGTCACATCGGGCGATTTCGATACGGTGACGATCAAGAGCAGCAACACGCGTATCCTGCCCAGCATCAACGCGATCTTCGAGGTCGGGCCGAAAACGCTGGTCCGCGCCGCGGGCTATCGCGCGATGTCGCGCCCCAACCCCAGCGCGCTCGGCGCCGGGCGGACGATCCTGCTCGAGGACGGCACCAGCTTCACGTCGGTTGAGGATGCGATCCGCAACATCACCGCGAACGGCAGCCCGCGCCTCAAGCCGCTGATGTCGTGGAACGCCGACCTTGCGTTCGAATGGTATCCAAACAAGGACAGCCTCTTCTCGGCAACCGTCTACTACAAGCAGTTCACCGGCGGCTTCCAGCCGGTCGTGTTCGACGAAGATTTCACCATCGACGGCCAGTCGGTGACGATTCCGGTGACGCAAACGCGCAACAGCCCCGACAAGTCGCGCATCTACGGCCTCGAACTGACCGCCGCGACGCGCTTCAGCTTCCTGCCCAAGCCGCTCGACGGGCTCGGCGCCAAGGTCAGCTACAATTACGCCAACTCGAACTTCAAGACGCAGGACATCCGCCTCGGCGAAGTCTATGACCCCGAAACCGATACCGTCAGTGCAGGCATCATCCCGCCGGCGAACCTGTCGGGCTATTCGAAGAATGTGCTGTCGGCGCAGGCTTATTACGATATCGGCCCGGTGTCGCTGCAGGCGATCTACAATTACCGGTCGAGCTATTTCCAGGACTTCGTCGGCGGCAACAGCCAGCTACGCTATGTCGGCCCCAGCGAAACCGTCGATCTGCGCGCGTCGCTCAATCTGATGAAGGGCGTGTCGCTCCGCTTCGAGGCGCTCAACATCTTCAACGAACCCAAGGCGACCTACATGCCGGTTTATGGCAGTAGCCGTCAGTATCACTATTATGGCGCCAAATATTTCGTCGGCATCCGGGCGCGGATATGACCATGGGGCAGGCAATCACAAACTCGGCCGACGCCCGCATCCCGCCAGTTGAGGGAAACTGGCGGCGGACGCTCGGCCTCGCCTGGCTGTTTCTGATCCTGTCCGTCGCCTGGCCTTCGGCTGCGGCGCCGTACGGTCCGGCCGGAACCGAAATCCGTGATATCGTCTATCGGGAGATCGGCGCGAGGTCGTTGCACCTCGACGCTTATATTCATCCCGGCTCGAGGGACGCACCGACGCCGGTGATCGTCTACTTCCACGGCGGCGGTTGGTCCAAGGGCGCCCGCCCGTCCGATGCGGACAGCTTCCGGGCCTATATCGAGGCTGGCTTCTCCGTCATCGCGGTCGAATATCGGCTAGCGGGCGAGGCGCCAGCTCCGGCAGCGGTGCAGGATGCCCGCTGCGCGCTCGGCTGGGTGCGCGCCAATGCAGTGCGTCTCCGTTTCGATCCTGAACGGATTGTCGTGTTCGGGACTTCGGCAGGCGGTCACCTTGCCCTGATGGCAGGCCTGCTGCCGGAAGGAAATGATATCGACGCCCGGCAATGCGAGGCGGCGCCGCGCCCTGCCGCCATCCTGGACTTTTTTGGCCCGACCGATCTAGCCGCGTTGCGACCCGTGACCGGCGATCTCCATCCCTCGGTCGCCAACTGGATCGGCAAACGCGGCGACGCGTCCGAAATGGCACAGCATATGTCGCCGGTAAATTGGTTGACCAAGGACAGCCCGCCGATCTTCATCGTTCATGGCGATGCCGATCCGGTCGTTCCGATCAGCCAGTCGATCGATCTGGAGCAGCGCCTGACCCGGCTTGGAGTGCTCCACGACTATGTAACAGTCGAGCGCGGCGGACATGGCAAGTTCGACCCGGAAGGCAAGGCGCTAGTCAACGCCCGGCTGATGAAATTTCTCTGCTTGCACAAACTGCCCGCGCCGCGCGCCTGCAAAGAGTAGGAGCCTGAAAGTTGGGGTTCAAACATGTCCTACCACATTGTATGACCTTCTCCGTGCATTTGTTTGGAGAACCATGAGCTATGGCTGAACGCCGCCTTTATGAAGATGTCGCCGATTCCATTCGCCGCTCGATCCTGGATGGAACATGGCCGCCCGGAACGCGGCTTCCCGGCGAGCGCGAGCTGTCGGAGCAGTTCGAGGTAAGCCGCGTGACAATCCGGGAAGCGGAAATAGCGCTACAGGCCACCGACTGGATTCGGATCCGCACCGGTGCCGGAGCCTATGTGGCGCCCGAGCTTCCGGGCGATAACGCGATTTTGCCCAAGGTCAGCGCGTTCGAGCTGACCGAGGCACGGTCGCTGTTCGAGGCCGAAGCCGCGGCGCTGGCGGCCCCGACCATCGCCGCCAGCGAGCTCGCCCGGCTCGACAACCTCCTGGCCGCGATGGCCGACGACGGTGCCACCGAGGAAGAGATCAGCGCGATCGACCACGAGTTTCATATGACCATTGCGGCCGCCTCCAACAACAAGGCGATTGTCCATGTCATCGAGAGCCTTTGGCGCATGCGCCTCGAGCTTCCCGAGGTGCGGCACAGCCATTCGCTGGTTTGTCGCAAGGACGGCGCCGCGCGGCAGTCCGAGCATGCCGACGTCGTCGCAGCCTTGCGCAAGCGCGATGCGACCGGCGCACGCCTCGCCATGCGGCGGCATTTCAACCGCTTGCTCGAATCGATGCTCGACGAGACCGAAGAACGCGCGATGGTCGAATTGCGCCGCCAGTCGGCGGAAAGTCGCGAACGCTATTTGCTGAGCGCAAAACTGGCCTGATGTCTGGACATTCGCTCCCGCCGGCCGCGGACGATGTCGTCGCGGCGCTGCTCGATGCGCGCCTGTCCGGGCGTTCGCTGGCTGCCTTTCCGACCCCGGTTCCCGCGACCCTGGCCGAGGCATATGTGATCCAGCGGCAACTGGTCCATGCGCTCGGCGCCCCGGTGCTCGGATGGAAAGTCGGGCGGGTTCCGCCGGCGCTTGTCGAGGCGCTCGGTGCCGAGCGCGTCGCGGGACCTGTCCTGCGGATTGCCGAACTCGATCCCGGTACGCCCGGAGATGCGTCGGTTTTTGAGGGCGGGGCGGGCGCGATCGAGGCCGAGGTGATGCTGCGCCTTCGCGCGGTGCCGGAGGAGGGCGGCTCCGGCGAGGCCGGCAATCTGTGGATCGATGCGATCCGCGCCGGTTTCGAGGTCGCCAGCTCCCCGGCACCCGACGTTCACGATCATGCTCCTTTCGGCATCGTCGCTGACATGGGCATCAACAACGGGCTGCTCCTAGGGCCGGGGCTGCACATGGAGGATTTTCAGACGCTGGAGGTGGAAACGCTGATCGACGATGTCGTCGTCGGGACGGGGCGTCCGATCGATGTCCTCGACGGCCCCTTTGGATCGCTCGATTTTCTCGTCGGTCTCCACCGCGAGGGTGTCATCGAATTGAAGGCAGGGCAGTGGATTTCGGCCGGTGCGATCACCGGGGTCCATCCGGTCGCCATCGGACAGATGGCGATCGCGCGCTTCGGTGCAGGCGTCGAGATCATGTGCTCCGCCGTCGGCGAGACGGGGTTCCGCGGGTGATCGAGACCCCCGGTCCCATCGCCTGCTTCGGCGAAATCGTCATGCGGGTTTCGGTCCCCGGCGGCGAACTGCCACTGCAATCGGCGCGTTTCGACGCGCATGTCGGCGGCGCGGAAGCAAATGTAGCGGTGGCGCTTGCGGCGCTCGGGCGCCGCACCAAAATGATCAGTGCGATTCCCGAGGGGCCCCTGGGGGACGGCGTGCTGGGCGAACTTCGCCGCCACGGCGTCGATGTCGCAGCGGTGCCGCGGCCTGTGGGCCGCATCGGCCTCTACTATCATCTCCCCGGCGGCCCGATGCGCCCGGCTCAAGTGGTGTACGACCGCGCCGGATCGGCCTTTGCGGAGATGCGGCCGCGCGATTGGGACTGGGATCGTTTGCTGGAAGGCGCGGGATGGCTGCACCTTTCGGGCGTTACCCCTGCGCTCGGACCGAAGAGTGCCGAGGCTGCGCTCGATGCAGTGACGCGGGCTCGCGCTGCCGGGATCGGGGTCTCGTTCGACGGCAATTGGCGCGGCCGGCTCTGGGAGCGCTGGCAGCCTGAACCGGCGGCGATACTGAAGCCGATCGTTGCACACGCAACCGTGCTGTTCGGCAATCATCGCGACGCCGGGCTGCTGTTGGGACGGGCCTTTTCGGGTGATGGAGAAACCCGGCGGCGCGAAGCGGCTCTGGGGTTGCTGGAGGCGTTTCCAGCCCTCGAATATGTTGCCTCGACGGCTCGCGAAATCATCGGGCCTGACGCGCACCGGCTCGTGGCCCGGGTCGATACGCGCGACGAGGGCGGTTCGACCGATTCGGTTCTCGTCGCGCCGGTGATCGACCGGGTCGGAACTGGCGATGCCTTTGCGGCGGGCGTGCTCGACGGACTGTGGGCGGGCAGGGGCCTCGCAGAAGCGGCGCGCGACGGCCTCTCGCTGGCAGTCCTCAAGCACGGCATTCGCGGGGATTTCGCGCCATTTTCACGCGCAGCCGTCGATGGCGCCTCCAATCATGCGCAGGATATCTCGCGCTAGAAGCTGCCCGCATGGCGGATCGGCGACGCGTGTAGCGCTCGCGAGGCGAGGAGCGGCGGCGTCGCTGCCAGCCATGGCACAAGCGGCCGAACCGGCGTCACAGGACCGCGGACGGGCGTAGCAGCCTCGATCGTCGTTCCAGGGCTCGAAGGCCTTGCCGATGAAAAATAATGTCCCCGCGTCCGGACCATCGCGCGCTGCGCCCTTGCGCCAGGGCAGCATTGCGCGCGGCCGAATGTCGCTCCTCGACACGGGCAGAGGGACCAGCCTTCCGCACCATCGCCAATGCAACCAGATGTTTCGCGGCTGGACGAACCCTGGCAGGCACACGCGCGGTGCCAATCTCGAACCTCGCAGCGGGAAGGGCGTCAGCCCATATCGCCGGTCATGGACCGGGCGCGCTTCGCCTCTCGATCGCTCTCGCTTCGCTCAGGGCCTCGATCGCGGCCTCCTCGACGATGCGCTGTCCGTTGTACCTCGCCGCGCTTGCGTCCCGGGAAATTATCGCCTCGACAATGGATCGCCAGGTCCTGGCAGAGGCGACCTGGCGGCTTTTCCTGAGGACCGTGGTCCATAGGATCGAAACCTGGCCCTCAAGCTCGGCCGCCAATCGTCCCACGGCAATGTTTCCTCCGGCAGCGAGCGTGACCATCGCCAGCGCCCGGCGGACAACGATATAGTTTCCGAGCGGACTATCCGGATCATGCGCGATTTCATCGAGAAGGGCGGCGCCCGCCCGCAGTTCATCATCGATCCAGTCCGGACGGTCCGGGGCGATTGCCGCTTCCGCCATCTGAACCCCCGATACGGTCGCACGGATCTCGAAAAGGTCGGCAACATCCCGTGCCGCAAATCGCTGGACGAATGCGCCGCGCCGACCCTCGATATCGATGATGCCCTGGCGGTCCAGCGCGCGCAGTGCGTCCCGCACGGGTCCCCGGCTGACGCCGAATTCCTGGGCGAGCGGAAGCTCCCGCACCGCCTCCCCGGGTCTGATCTCGCCGAACTGGATACGTTGCAGGATCGCAGAGGCGAGTTGATCGGACGTCGAGGGCGCGGCCGTTGGCGACAACGAAAGCCGCTTCGCGATCCGGTCGAGATATGCGCGCGCCGAGGAAGCGGAGTCGCCGAGGTCGATGATTGGGCTGCCGACCGCGCGGGGCAATGAGGTCGCCTCGTCACGCGCGGGAGCGCGCGGAGAGCAATCCTCGAAACTGGCGTTGAGCGCGGCTTCGTCGAACGCCCCGCGAGCAACGCTGGCAGCGAATTGCGCGACGGCGTCCGGGGCGATCGCGCCGAAACCGCCACGGCCGATGACGCTTTGCAGCGCCAGCCGCTGCAGGACGTGCGTCAGTCGCTCGCTTCCGGCGGCTCGCCCGATCAGGTCGATATTCGTTCGCAAGGCCAGATATCGCGGCCAGCGGGCTGACGGGGTCCTGAGGACGGGCGCTGGCGCGACCACTTCGCGCCCCGCAGCCTTTCGGCCTGCCATCCCGAGCAGTGCAAGCCAGATCGGCCGGATGTCGGACGGGTCAACATGATCGGGACGTATCAGCGTTGCGCCCCGGCGCGCGGAGAGCGTGAGCGCGCCGAGCTTGTCGAGGCGATGAAGGGCTTCGCGCGCCTGCGCGTGCGTTACGCCCGCCTGGTCGACAATCCAACGCTCGGTTATGCGCGCGCCAGCGACGAGAGCGCCTTCGATAATCCGTTCGAGGGCAACGAATACGACATCGTCCGGAGCGAGGCGATTGTCCGCGACGCGTCCCGCTGGTTTAGGCTCGACCACTGTTTTCCCCTACAAGGAGGCTATATGTCGATATGCAGCGACATTACTAGTCCCCGCGGAAGCGCCCCGCGCGCTTCTCCAGAAAGGCGGCGACCCCCTCACCGAAATCGTCGGTGAGCGACGTGAGGAGAAACTGGTCGCGGTCCATGAAGCTTGCCGCGGCGCTCAGCGCATTGGCGCTGGCGTTGATCGCCTCCTTGGTCATGCGCGCCGGTAGTGGTGGAAGCGCTGCGACACGCTCGGCCCATTGCCTTGCCTCGGTCAGGGCCTCGCCTTGCTCGGCCGAGCGGTCGGCAAGCCCCCACGCCAGGCACTCCGATACATGGGCAGGCTCTCCGAAGAGCGCGAAAGCCTTTGCCCGTGCCGGCCCGATCAGAGCGACCAGCCTTGGCAGGGTCCCCCAACTCATGTTCATGCCGAGCGGGACCTCCGGAAGCCGCATCATCGCGCCCGCTGCCATGATGCGGAAGTCGCACGCGAGTGCGAGCGCGCAGGCCCCGCCGACACAATAGCCTTCGATCGCAACGATCGTCACTGCCTCGATCGCTTCCCATGCGCGGCACAGATCAGGACCCGCGCGCGCGGCATCGCGCCGCTCGAGGAGCGTAGCTGAAGCTCTCGGTTCGGCCTTGAGGTCGATGCCAGCGGAAAAAAATCTGTCGGTGCCCGTCAAGATAACGGCGGAAATGTCGGATCTCCGACCCAGGGTTCGCGCGGTATCCGTCAAGGCGGAAAGCGTTTCCGCGTTCAGGGCGTTTCGCGCTTCCGGCCTGTCGATCCGAACGACGGCTATCCCGCCATCTTCCTCGATACGCAGCATCTTGTCTCTCCTTGTCAGCCTGGCGCGCGGTACGCAATGGGATGTGGGCATTGGCGAGAACCCGCAGGCGGCCTGGCCGGGTTCCGCTGCGATCCGTGCCGTAAGAATTCGATCATATGCAGGCGTGCGCGCGCTGCCAGCGGCCGCGCGGCCTGATCGTCCACCCCGAATTTTCAGCGACAGGACAAGCAAGCCGCGCGGCAGGCAAAGGGCTGCCTATTGCCCCGCTTCGCGGGGCAATTCGACGAACGCCAGCCAATATCAATCCAGCCCGAGCTGACGAAGGACGGCGCCAATGGCGTCGAGCTGCCGCTCCGCGAAGCGGTTGGCCCCGGCGGGCGGGTCACGAAAAACAAACCAGTTGTCGGCCTTTGCGTCATAGGGCGCCCACGCCGAGCACAAGGGCGACGCCGAGGGCTTGCCCCCCGTCGCGAAGGCGGCGAAACATCCGTTCACGCCTTTTGCGAAGGACAAGTCCCGCTCCGTGCGCGGGATCTGCGCCAGCGATGCGGACATGTCGAAAACGAACGGGATCTCGCCCGCATGGTTCACGCCCTTTTGCTGGGCGCGAAGGCCCTCCGGCAGATAGTCGAAATAATAGAGCCAGACCGGCGCGCGCCGCTGCTGCGCCCTCGCGATCGCACGCGCAGGATAAAGAAAGATCACATCGCCATACAGCCTGCGGGCAAAGTCGCCGCGATTTGTCGTCGCAGACCCGTAAGCGTCCGCGATGACCGGCGCGCGGCCCCCGAGAAGCGCCAGCACCTGCTCGTCCTTCATACCCCAACTGTCGACCAGGCTGCCCTCGTTGCTGTTGACGCCGATCAAGAGGGGCACATTCGCCGCACGCCCCGCGCGAATTGCGGCGAGCGGAGGTTCCGCCACCTCTGCACCTCCCGGTACCGCGCCGAAACCCGGCTCCGGCCGGGGAACGGCAGCATCGAAGAACCGCTCCGCCGGCAAGGCACGCAGCGCATCGGCAGTCGCGTCCTTCAGGCCGAGGGCCGCGGCGATCCCCTGTCCGGCCTTTGTGGCGTCCCCGGCGTCCTTGCGAGCCGGAAGCCCCCCGCCGGACTGCACGATCGCTTGCGCGAAGAGGCCGCGTGCCGAAGGAGCGGCGAGCAGGTTCAGGACTGCGCCGCCGCCCGCGCTCTCTCCGAACATGGTGACGCGCGCCGGGTCGCCGCCATAGGCGGTTATATTGTCCCTGACCCATTTGAGCGCGGCAATCTGGTCGAGAAGACCATAGTTGACGAGGTTGCCGCCGCCCTCCTTGAGCGCGGGATGACCGAAAAAGCCGAGATAGCCCAGCCGATAGTTGATCGTCACCAAGACGATGCCGCGCCGCGCGAAGGCGGCTCCATCGTAGAATGGCTCGGATCCCGACCCGAACATGTTCGCCCCGCCATGGATCCAGACCATCACCGGGGCATTCTTCGCATCGGCCGGGCGCCAGATATTGAGCGTGAGGCAGTCTTCGCTTTGGGGGCTGGAGGCGAGAACGCGCGCGGTGGCCGGAGCCTTCTGGACGCAGACCGGGCCGAAGGCGGAGGCGTCGCGGACGCCCGTCCAGTGCGGCTGATCGCCGGGCGGGCGCCATCGCATCGGTCCCAGCGGCGGCGCCGTATAGGGGATGCCCTTGAACATCTCTATGCCATTGTCGCTTCGGCCCTCGACCACGCCCTGCGGCGTGTCGCGTCGAACCGGCTCGGACGCGCTGGCGGGTGCGGCGGCGAGCAGCACCGATATGAGGATCTTATGCATCGTCGTTTCCTTTGGTTCGCAAAAAGCGGGCGGCCATGAAATAGGCGATGCAGGCCAGCACGTTGAATATGAAGACCCCCGCGAGTGCCAGTCCCAGGCCGGCCTCGCCCATTGCCGGCGTCAATGCGTCGCTGGCGACGCCGATCGCAACCGGCCCCAGTCCGAGCCCGACAATATTCTGGGCGAAGATCATCAGCGCTGCGGCGCTGGCCCTCGCGCCCGGGTCGGCGACGCCCTGCACCAACGCATAGGTCGAAGGCTGGTAGAGCGCGTTCAGAAATACCGCCAGCGTGACGCCGGCGATGGCCAGCGCAACATTGTCCGTGAGGAAAGCCGGCGCTCCGACGAGCGCCGCGATCAGCACCGTGATCGATGGCCACCAGCCGAGCCAGCGCCTGTCGCGCCGGGCCAGCCAGTCGCCTGCCAGTCCGCCCGAGAAGCTCCCCAGCGCACCGGCGACTGCGCCGAGGCCGCCCAGAGCCAGGCCTGCGGTGGCGAGCGGCATGTCATGACCCCGCACGAACCAGACCACCGCCCACGCACCGAGCCCGTACGTCACGACAAGATGCAACGCGGAACCGGCAATGCACCAGGAGAAGGCGGGGTTGGTAAGGAGCCTGCGATAGACGCTCCAGGCCGTCGCGCCGCGCGGTGCGACGGTTCGGGGCGGCTCGCGGACGGTCAGGCGAACGAGCAGGGCGAGAAGCAGGCCCGGAATTCCGATTGCAGCGAAAGCCCACCGCCAACCATATTCCTGTGCCACATAGCCTCCGAGCGCCGAGGCGAGAAAGCCGCCCGCCGAGATGCCGGTCACGAGCACCGCGAACGCCGTAGCACGGTAGCGCTCATCGACTTCGTCCGCGATGAGCGAATGCGTGCAGGGCGCGTAACCCGCTTCTCCTGCCGCGACGCCCGCGCGCGCGAAGAGCAGCGACCAGAAGCCCGTAGCGGCGCCGCACAACGCGGTCATCCCGCTCCAGAAGGCAAGGCAGATCGCGAGAATGTTCCGGCGGTTGAAGCGGTCGGCCAGCCGCGCGATGGGTAGGCCAAGCGGCGGATAGATCAGCGCAAACGCAGTGCCGCCGAGCAGCCCGAGCAGCGTATCGGAAAGGCCGAACTCGCGTTTGATCGGCTCCGCGACGATACCGATGATCTGGCGGTCGGCCATGTTGAGGGTCGAGACCAGGAACATCAGGAAGAGGAAATAGGCGAGACGGCCTGTCCAGGTTCCGGATTTCGCAATCGATGCCATTGCCACCCCCGCTTCACCTATTTGTCTTCGGGCCCATTGGGGCCGCGTGAAAGATTCCTATAGCCAATGTCGATTATTGACAATACACAAGCTGAATGATCCAGACCGACTCCGTTCGCACGACGCCGGTTACCGGGCCTTCGGTTTGGCTTTCGGCGGATATCGAAAGCGACCGGAGCTGGATCGTCGAATTGTCCCCGGCGGACCGGGCCGAGGCCCTGGCAGCTCTCGCCGATGTCAACCGGATGGGCGTCGCGCGCGACGAGATTGGGCCCGAGACTTTCCGGCTGCCCGGTTTTGCGCGCCGGCTCGACGCGATCATCGACCGGATCGAAGGGGGGCCGGGCTTTGCGCTCCTGCGCAATGTCCCGATCGAGGGGCTCGAGCTTGCCGATGTCGAACGGCTGTTCTGGGGCATCGTGAGCCATATGGGCTATCCCGAGCCGCAAGACGCCAGCGGGAAGCGACTGCATCACGTCCGCGCCGAGCAGAGTTTCGCCGACGAAGCCGAAGCGCGTACCGCCTTTCGCAGCAGCAATATCCGGGGCTATCAGACGAACGTCGAGCTGCAGTTCCACGGAGACGGGTCCGACGCCCTGTTCTTTCTCTGCCGCAACGCGGGAAAATCGGGCGGTCATAGCCGCATCGTGAGCGCCGGGGCGGCCTTCAATGCCGTCCTTGCCCGCGACCCCGGTCTTGCGCTCGTCCTTCAGCGTGAATTCTATTTCGATACCCGCGGCGAACTTGGCCCCGAACGGCCGGTGCAGGCCGTGCCCATCTTCGCTGAGCATCGCGGGTTGCTGAATATTCTGCACAAGCGCGGCTATATCGATCTCGCGCAAGCCATGCCCGGCGTCCCGCGCTTGACGGCGCAGCAAGTCGCCGCGCTCGACGCGCTCGATGCGGCGCTGAACGACCCGGCGCATTTTTTCGAGTTCGTGATGGTCCCCGGAGACCTTCAAATCGCCAATAACTACACCGTCCTTCATGCCCGGACTGCGTTCGAGGACCATGTCGAGCCGGAACGCAGACGGCACATGCTGCGGATCTGGGCGACGATGCGCCGCAAGCGCCGATCGCTGCCGCCGTCGTTCCGAACCACGCGCGAATTCATGGCCAGCCAGCGGCGGCGCGAGGAGCTGGGCGATGATGCACGATAGCGATCCTCCGCCGACCGCGGGCGATCGCCTCCCTCCCTCGCTGCCGCGGCGAACGCCCTTGGGCCGGACGGAGATCGGCCGGCGACCGGGCCGCGCAGCATGGCACCGAAGCCGGCAGCTGAAGGCTGAATTCCGATGGCGCACCACCGCTTGTGAAAAAATAAAATTATCGATAATAATGCCTCTCGCAATCATCGATTTCCGGGAAACATTGTGCCAACACGATGGACCCGGAACGGAATTCGAGCGGAGCTTCATGGCGAGAAATACTGGCGACGATGATAGCGCGCCGACCCAGGACAGGGTGATCGCGCGTCTCTTGATAGATGACATCGTGGCCTGGCGCATTCCGCCGGGAGCCTGGATCCGGGAGCGCGAGATAGCCGCGCGCTTCGGGGTCAGTCACGCCCCCGTGCGCGAGGCGTTCAGGCAGGTCGCAAACATAGGTCTCCTGAAGGTCGTCCCCTGGCGCGGCGCCTTCGTGATCGATCTCGACCAACATGCCGCTGACGAGGTTTACGAGCTCTGGAAGGCGCTGTTCGGCGTGGCCTGCCGCCTTGCCTGCGCGGAAATGAGCGACCGCGACGGCCGCGAACTCATGCATCGCCTTGTCGAATACAAGGACGTCACATTGCGCACCGAAAATACGTTCGAGCATCTCAACGTCTCGAACCGCATCGGCCGCTTCATCGCGAAGCGCAGCAATGCGCCGCTCGCTCTCGAACTTCTCGACCGCGTCGCGTTGCTCGCGCGATGGCAGCATAATGTCTACACCAACAGCTATATCGAGACCCATGGCAACGAGGCCGCGCGGCGCTCGGCCGCGCTCTACGAGACGCTATGCCGCCATATCGTGGCCCGCGACGGCGATGCCGCCGACGCGGCCGCACGCGCCCTGATCGGTGTGACGCAGGAGAGCTTCGAGCAGGCCCTCGAGGAGTATAAGGCGCGCCACGCAAAGCCGAGAGCGAGCCGTCGCCGCGCGAAGTCGGCGTGACCCGCGTCCGGACCGATCGGCGGACGCTGCTCAAGGCCGGGCTCGCCGCTCCGCTGGCGTTCGAGGCAACGACAGCTGGCGCTGCAACCGGGGGTGAAGCGATGTTCGGGCCCGAAAGACTGTTGGCGGACGTCAGAACCTATGCGGAAGCCGGCAACAAGAGGTCGGGCGGAGCTGGAGACCGCTGGACGGCCGACTGGACCGCGAAGCGCCTTGAAGTGGCGGGCTTCAACGTCGAACGGCAAGGATTCGAGGTGCCCTGGTTCGATGGCTCCGTCTGCGAGCTCGCCTTCGGCGATATCAAGATCGGGCTCACGGCGCAGCCGCTGGCTGCCGTAACCGAGCCCCGGGGGGTTCAAGCGGCGCTGCGGCTGGCCGAAACCGGCGGGCGGCTCGACGGCGCGATCGCGGTTATCCGGCTCCCGTACCGCCGTTGGTCGAGTTTGCTGGACCGGGCCGTGCGCGAGCCACTGGCCGACGCTCTCGCGCGTGGAGCCAGCGGGGTTGTCCTCGTCACGACCGGCCCGAGCGGGGAGGCGCTTCTGCTGAATGCTCCCGCGGACGGGCCATTTTCCGACAGGCCGATAGCCCTCCTCGCGCCGCGTCATGCGGCGCCCGTGATCGAAGCGGCTCGCCACGGCACGCGCGCGAGCCTCACGATAACGGGCGACGGGGGCGTTCGCCGGGCGGACAATATAATAGGGCGTGTCGAACGCGCCGGCCGCCGCTGGATCGTCGTCTCGACCCCCCGTTCGGGCTGGACCGATTGCGCCGGCGAACGGGGTCCCGGGATCGCCGTCTGGTTGGCGCTGGCAGACTGGATGCCACGTATTTTCACCGGTCACAGTCTGCTGTTCCTCTGCAACAGCGGACATGAGTATGAGAATCTCGGAGCCAGCCACGTCGTCGAGAGCATCGGGCCGCCGCCGGCCGAGACCGACCTCTGGCTCCACCTCGGAGCCAATGTCGCCACGCGCGACTTTCAGGAAACGCCGTCCGCGCTTCTGCCGCTGCCGAGCGCGGATCCCTACCGCTTCCTGATGACCTCGGCGGACTTCGTCGATCGCGCGCGCGCGATCTTCAAGGGGCAACCCGGACTCGAGATGGCCTATCCGTCTTCGCAGGGCGTGGCGGGCGAACTCGCCGAGGTCATCGGCGCCGGCTATGTTCGGCATGCCGGCGTGTTCGGCGCCCACAGACATCATCATGCGGCGACCGATACGCTGGACGTCGTCGCCTCCGAGCCGCTTGCCGCTACGGCACGCGGGATCCGCGATTTGATCTCCGCGCTGGTTCCGGCACATCGCTGATTAGCGAGGCGAGGCGGGCAGAATCGGCTTGACAGAATTGTATCGATGTTCAAAATTATCGATAATAATGAGAAATGACATGGGAGGGATTTATGGGACGCTACGCGTGCACCTTGTTTTGTTCGGCCGCCCTTTGGGTCGTCGGCGCCGATCCGGCTCTCGCCCAGGAAAGCGACGCGCCCGCCCCGGCTGACACCGCGTCGGCAGCCGTCGATGACGGCTCGATCGTCGTTACGGCGAGGCGCCGCGAGGAGCGGCTCGCCGACGTCCCGACAGCGGCCTCGGTCATCGACGCAGCCTCGCTTGCAGATCGCGGTGGCGCGACGTCGACCCCCGAACTCCTGGCCGATCAGCCGAGCGTTCGTTTCAACAACCTCAACTCGTCGCTGACCTCCGAAATTTCCATTCGCGCATCGTCGACGGCGCGAGCGACGAACGGCGATCCGAGCATCGGTCTCTACCGCAACGGGGCCTATATTGGCGGCGGCCCCGTCGGCGGCCGCAACTTCTCGCGGCTCGACATGCTCGATATCGGCCGCGTCGAGGTGCTGCGCGGGACGCAGGGTGCCCTTTACGGCCGGAACGCGGTCGGTGGCGCGATCAACATCATTTCGGCACAGCCGGAGTTCGATCTCTCGGGGTGGGCGAGCGCACGCTATGCCTTCGAGAACAACAGCCTCCAGCTGCAGGGCGCAGTCAATGTGCCGCTTGGCGAAGGCGCTGCGCTGCGCATAAGCGGCGACCTTGTCGAGCAGGACAAGGGCTTTTTCTACAATCCGGACAACGACGTATATTTCGATCGGCAGAAGGGCCACGGTCTGCGCGGCCAGCTCCGCCTTCGGCGCGGTCCCGTCGATGTCGTGCTTCTCGCCGAGACGCAGCGCCTCACGACGCCCAGCATCCACTACCAGATCTTCATCCCGGCCGGCACGCCGGGCTTTCCGGGAGGTTATATCCAGGACCGCTTCAGCTATCCCTGGAGCACCGCCCCGCGAGCCATTCAGGACATCGACGGGTTGCAGGCCCTGGTGCGCGTCGATCTGGGCGGCGCCGAGCTCAGTTCCACGACCAGTTTCCGCAAACGCCATTCAGAATATGACCTCGACAACGACGCGGTCAGCCCGGCCGAGCTGGCGCGTGCGCGGGCAGCGGGCCAGGTCGGCGCGCTGACGCCGATCGATCCCAGCAGCGGGTCGTTTGTGGTCGATACCACCGACAGCTTCTCGCAGGACATTCACGTCAACGGATCGGGCGGGCGCTTCGCCTGGCTCCTCGGCGCGGAGGCGCTGATTCTCGACAGCGATTTCTCGCTGACCACGACGCGGACGCCGACGCTCGCCAACCCGTCGCCGGGCAACATCGCGCCGTCGCGCCTCCACTTCGAAAGCTATGCGGCTTACGGGTCGCTCGGCTTCGACATCACCGACACGATCAACATCACGGGCGAACTTCGCTACACCAGCGACAGCCGGTCGATCACGGCGCGGCTCTACGATCTGGCGACCGGCCTCCCGACCGGCGGGCCGAGCCGCATTATCGACGGGAAGCTGAGCGACGACAATCTTTCCTACAATGCGACCCTGTCGTTCAAGCTCACGCCGAACGTGCTGGCATATGGCAAGGTGGGAACCAGCTACCGCGCCGGCGGCTTCAACACCCGCCTGTCGGATCCGCGCGCGCCGAGCCCTGTTCAGGTACCGTTCGGGAGCGAGGGGAGCCGGAGCTATGAAGTCGGCATCAAGGGCAGCCCCCTTCGCCGCGGCTACTTCGCGATCGCCGGCTATTATACCGAGCTGGATGATTTGATCGCCCAACTCGACGATGGCTGCGCGCTGACAAACCCGACCTGCCCGGTGGCCGCCGTAACCTATCTCGCCAATGCAGGCGATGCGAAAAGCTGGGGCATCGAAGCGGAATATTCGCAGGGCTTCGATCTCGGCGAGGGCAATGGCCGCCTCGCGCTCAGCGGGTCGCGTCAGGGCGGGAAGGTCAAGAGCGGACGCTATGACGGGCTCGACCTTGCCCAGGTGCCGGACTGGCTCGCCTCGGCCAATCTCAACCTTCGCTATCCCGTCGCCAAGGATGTCGCGCTGACGAGCAATGTCCTCGTGAGCGGTCAATGGGGCGGCAAGCAGGAGCTGACGGCCACATCGGTCGATCTTGACGACTATGTTCTGGTGAACTTGCGCGTCGGCGTACAGTTCGGGAAGGTCAACATCAGCGCCTTCGCCAACAACCTGTTCGACAAGCTCTACTATGTCGCCCAGGCCCCCACGATCAATCGCTACAGCCAGCCGCGTGTAATCGGTGTCGAGGGTCGCATAACCTTCTGACACGGCACGGCGGAGGAGGCCTTCGCACCTGGCAGCAGAAATGAGGAGGCCGAATTGCGGCTGAGCTTATCATTGGGACTTTGCCTGGCAGCCGGCTTGCTCTGTCCCGCGTCCGCCTTCGCAGGCGACGCGGGGCCGGCGGTCAGCCTCGCACAGGGCAGGCTCGTCGGCAGCAGCGCATCGGGGATCGACCGCTTCTACAACATCCCGTTTGCCGCCGCCCCGACCGGGAGCCTGCGCTGGCGTCCGCCCCAGCGCGCGGGCGCGTGGAAGGGCACCCGCGATGCTTCACGGCCGGGACCGGCCTGCCCGCAGCGGGTCGTGCCCGCCCTCGTCGCCGGCGGTGTCGCGGACTTTCAGTCCGAGGACTGCCTCCAGCTCAATGTCTGGCGGCCGAAGGATGCGCGCAAACTCCCGGTCATGGTCTGGATCCACGGCGGCGCCCATGTTCTCGGATCGGGTGTCTTTCCGGCCTTCGACGGCTCCGCCTTCGCGCGCCAGGGCGTGGTTCTCGTCACCATCAACTACCGTCTCGGTGCGCTGGGATATTATGCTCACCCCGCGCTCAGCGCCGCCAGGCCAAAGGGTGAAGCGCTCGCCAACTATGGTCTCATGGACCAGCTGGCGGCGCTGCGCTGGGTCCAGGCGAATATTTCGGCCTTCGGCGGAGATCCGAAGCAGGTAACGCTGTTCGGGGAGTCGGCCGGCGCGATCGGCGTAACGACGATCCTCGCGCAGGAGCAGGCCAAGGGGCTCTTCGCGCGCGCGATCGTCCAGTCGGGTGTCGGCCTCCTCGACCCGCGCCCGCTCGCACAGCAGGAAGCCCTCGGCGCCGCGTTGGCGGTCCGGGCCGGAGCCAAACCCGGAGCATCGGCAGCCGATTTGCGCGCGCTTCCCGTCGCCGCGCTGGTCTCCGCAAGCGAAGTCCGGTCACCGGGGGAGATGACAGGCCCCATACTCGACGGGACGCTCATTCGCGAAGCCCCCTGGCGGACGCTCGCCAAGGGCGAACCGGTCGATGTACCGCTCCTCGTCGGCGCGAACAGCAACGAGGCCAGCGTGATCCTCGCAATGGGTGTGCCGCCCGCGATGGCGATGGTCTATCTCGGCGCCGACCAGGCGGGGGGGCGGTCAGCCTATGGCGCTGGTCTCGCCGAAGACGAACTTGCACGCCAGATCCTCGGCGACGCCTGGTTCGTCGGGCCGGCGCGGTGGCTGGCCGCACGCACGGCCCGGGGCAAGCCCTCCTTTCTCTATCATTTCGACTATGTCGCGGCCGGTCGTCGCTCGCAGGCGAAAGGTGCCGCGCATGGCTCCGAAATTCCCTATCTGTTCGGATCGCTGGACTATTTTGCATCGCTCGCGGGACCGATCGGCGAAGAGGACCGCCGGTTCGGCGCCGCTATGTCCGAATGCTGGGTGGCTTTCGCAAAATTCGGAAATCCGCGCTGCGCGCTCGTCCCGGACTGGCCGCGTTATGACGCGGCTGACGACCGTCTGGCCCTGCTCGCTGCTAACCCGGTCGTGGCTTCCGGCTTTCGCAAGGCGCAGATCGATCATCTTCTGAAGGTGCATGCCGAAGCATCGGGCACTGCTCCATAGCGCCCACGGGTCCGCGGGCTCCGTTTCGACGACGTGCAACGAAGCTGGGAGAGACAATATGGTGCAGAGGAGAATATTGGTCTGGGGCGCCGCCGGTGCCGCCTTGATCGGCGCGGGCGCGATTGCCGCGCAATCCGTCCTTGGCGAGAGGGAGGAGGACGGCGCCCGCCCGATGGTGCAGCTGCCTCCCCAGGCCCCTATGGCCCGGGCATCCGGCAGCGCAACCGCCGCGGCACCCGCTGCGAGCGCCAGCCTGTCGACCACGGTCGGAGGCTATACCTATGACTGGACGGCGCTGGAAGCCGCGATCGAAGCCGACACGGAGGTCGCGAACGGCTTCTTCATCGTCGGCAACGCGAACGATCCGGAATATCTGTTCACCCATGAGAAGGGGAGTTTCGGGATCGATCGCGTAACCCCGCTCGCCTCGGCTTCGAAATGGATGGCCGGAGCGCTCGCCATGCGAATGGTCCAGTCGGGTATCGTCACGCTCGAGGATCCCATGGCCCCGGCGCTTGCCTTCTGGACGACGAGCGGTACGAAGAAGAACGTCAAGCTGAAGCACACATTGTCCATGACCTCGGGCTTCAATGCGAGCCCGCTGGTCGGCGGATGCCAGCTTCTTCCGACCTGGACGCTCTACAATTGCGCGAAAAGCATCCATGACCTGCGCTACGACAGCCTGAGGCCAGGCAATGCGCCTGGCGCCCAGTACAGCTACGGGCCGCACGGTATCCAGATCGCGGCCGCCTATCTCGAGGCGAAGGACACCAGTATCCAGCCCGGGACGAGCCCCGCGCGTCAGCGCAATTTCCACGAGCTGTTCAGCCAGCACGTGACAACGCCGCTCGGCATGACCTCCACGGTCTGGTACGATCCAGGCGGAAGCGCCCCGACCAATCCGTGGATTGCCGGCGGCGCCTACTCGACGCCGCGCGATTATGCGAAGCTCCTGCGCGCCCTTCTGAGCGGCACATTCGTCACCGACATGACTGCCTTCACGCAGCAGCGAACGGCTGGCCTGCCGCGGCTGTTCGTTCCGTCCGGCGCGACCAACTGGGAATATGCGCTCGGCTCCTTCGTCGAATGCGATACCCCAGCGGCCTGCGCGACCTCGAAGATCAATTCCTCGCCAGGGGCCTATGGATGGACCGGATGGATCGATCGCCAGACCGGCTATTATGGCCTGATCGCCACGGAAATCTCGACCGGCGGCGACCGCAAGGGCGTCGAGCTCGAGCAGGTGATGCAGGATTTGATCGAAGTTGCGATCGCGAACCGTACTCCGGCTCCCTGACCTCACCTCCGAGGGAGCAATACCTCGGCGCGGCGGCGGCAGCCGCCGCGTCGTCCTTTAGCATCAATCGTGGGCCAGGCGCGCATCATGACGTTTACCAGGCGCGACATGATCCGCTTTGCCGCCGCCGCTGCGGTCATTCCCGTTGGTGAGGCGGTCGCCGCGGTGACCGCGGACGAGGATCGCTTCGCAGCCTTCTGCGCCGGCTTTCCGCTTTTCGAGTTCGCCCGCACCGCCTATGTTTCGGCTAGGCCGCGGACTGCGGGAGGGGCCTGGATTCTCAACAGGCCGATGAGTCGGCGCAGCCTGTCTGATCCCGCCATGCGGCAAATAACCGCCGTCAACAATGATTGCCTCGTCACCAATGCCCGAATTGATCTCTCGGGCGGCCCGGTCGTTGTCGAGATACCGGACATTCCGGACCGTTATTTCAGCGCGGCGTTCATGGATGCCTTCACCGATAACTTCTTCTTTGCAGGTACACGGGCGTCGGGAGGCAGGGGCGGACGGTTTGCCATTCTGCCGCCAGGCTGGCCGGATGACGCGGTTCCCGAGGGTGCCTATCCCGTTCGTGCCGCGACTTCGGACGTCTGGATGTTGATCCGCATTCTGATCGACGGACCCGAAGATGTCGCTGCGGTCAATGCGCTTCAGGACGCCATCCGGATCGAGGATGCGGCAACCCGCAAGGACGGACCGATCCTGCCGGTCGAGCCAGGTGACATAGCCGATGCCGGAAATTTCCTCGCGGTGGTGAAGGCGATGCTCGATCGATGCGACCCCGGAGACCCGCGTGCACTAAGAGCAAGGCGGTTTCCCGAGTTCTCGGGCGCCATGCCGCCTGCACAAGATTGGCCCGCGCCCCTGCTTCGGTCGTGGCGCACCGCGATTGCCGACGGGCTGACCCGGCTAGCCGCCGCGTCGTCCAATGAGCGGAGAATTGATGGCTGGAGCTACTCCGCCGACGCGACGGGCGACTTTGGGGAAAACGAAGAGGAGCGAGCGCGTGTCGCACTCGTGGGCCTCGCCGCCTTGCCGCCGGAGGAGGCGCTCTACGCTCACGGGCTCGCTGACGATCATGGCGAAGCTCTGCGAGGCGACCGGAACTACCGTCTCCGCCTGCCACCCGGGGGCGTTCCGGTGAAGGCCTTCTGGTCGCTCACAATGTACAGTGAAGAGGCTGACCGTCGGCTGTATCTCGTTCCCAATCCCATTTCCCGCTATTCGATAGGTGACCGAACCCGGTCGATCCGTCCCAATCGCGATGGCTCGATCGACATATTGTTTCAGCGCGAAGCGCCTGAGGCGGCCATGGCCGGTAACTGGCTGCCAACACCCGGCGGTGCCTTCCGGCCGCTTTTTCGGGGCTATCTCGCGCTGCCCGCTCTTCGTTCGCTCGCATGGCGGCTCCCGGCGATCGAGCGCGTTGCCTGACCATTTCATCGAGGGGTCGCGACGTTGGCCGTCGGGTTGCGCCCCGAAACGCCCCTGAACCGTGAGCCACCGGTGCGCGGGCGTCCCGCCACCCCGGGGTGGTGGCAGCAGGTCGCCTCAGCGGCCGCGGCTGTCGATCGCCGCCACGCGCATTGCGATCAACGCCCGGCTCTTGCGTGAAATCCCCCACAGCACGCCCGGCTGGCTTTCGTCCCAGTCGATCGCCTGACCCTCGGCCTCCATCGGCACGGTCGCAATATGGTCGAGCGTTGCGCCCCCTTTGGGCAGCCGCGTGACATAGAGTTCGGGCAAATCGTGTCCCGACAGCCATAAATTTCCATCGGGCCCGAAGCCGCCACCCGAAATGCTCATCGGCGCGATCCGTTCGAGGATCGTCGCGGGCAACGCCCAACTTTCGGTGCGGCGCCATTCGGGATCGAATTTGACGAGCGTGGTATGGCGGTGGTCGCGCGGCGGCTCGCCACCCTTGGCATCATAATTGGCGAACATTCCCCACCAGTGGCCATCGTGCCAGTCGATCCAGGTGAGCGAACCGGTGCCCTGTCCCAGCGACACCGCGCGCTTGTGAGCGAGCGTGAGGGGATCGAAGATTTCGACCGAACTAGCGTGCGGCACCGCCGGAAAGTTCGACGCCGCGCACACGAGTTCGCCTTTGAGGACGGCGCAGCTGTTGATGTGCGGATAGCGCACGGGGTCGCCCTCCCACAGTGTCACGCGCTCGCCGGTCTTGCGGTCGTAGCGGGCGATGGACCAGTTCGCGACGGCGTAGATGCCCGCGGGGCCGGCCGCCACACCCTGCCGCGCTTCGGCGGCGGGGATGCGGCGGACGGTCTCGGCCGCCTCGCTCTGCGGAACCGCGGCGGCAGGCGTCGCTGCGGTCGAGGCGAGGAGCACAAGCGCACCGAGCATCAGAAGTTCGCCGCCACGCCGAACCAGAAGGTGCGGCCATATTCGGCCGATTCCTGGAGATAGGCTTGCCCCGGGCCGACGAGTTCGCGGCGCCCCTTGTTCGTGAGGTTCTGCCCCTCGGCGTAAAGCGTGACGTTCGGCGTCAGGCGGAAGTTGAGGTTCGCGTCGAGCGTGCCGCGGCTCTTCCAATATTGATCGGCGTTCGGGATCGTATCGTTGATCGTTTCGAGGAAGCCGCCGATATAGTTATACGACAGGCGCGCCTCGAACTTGTCCTTCTGATAGTATACCGACGCGTTCCAAACCGTGTCGGGCTGCAGGAACAGCCCGGTCACGCGCGGCCCGACGCTGGTCAGGAAGGTGAACTTCGTGTCGAGGAAGGTCGCATTCGCGCTGATGCCGAGACCGTCGAACGGATCGGGCAGGAAGGTCAGCGCCTGCTGGAGATTAAGTTCCAGCCCCTTGATCGTTGCGCTTTCGGCGTTACGCGGTTCGGATACCAGCACATCCTCGACCCCGCGGCCGACGTCGATCGATTCGACGTTGGACAGGGTGAAGATCTCGTTCCGGATCTTCTTGTGGAAGAGCGCGGCCGAGATGACGCCGTCCTTGGGATAAAATTCGAACGACAGGTCGAAGCCGCGGCTTTCGCGGGGTTTCAGGCCCGGATTGCCGCGCGATAGCGTCGGCTGGCTGCCGTCGAAGCTAAGCGTTTCGGTCGCGGCGATCGAACCATAATCGGGGCGGCCGATCGTGTTGGTATAGGCCCCGCGGATGACGAAGCGGTCGGCGACGTCCCAGCGGATATGGAAGCTCGGCAACCAATTGTCATATCTGCCGTCGGTCGTGATCTCGGTCAGCGTCGAGCCGACTGCGCGGAAGGCGTTCGACGACACGTCGGTGCGCTCGTAGCGCAGCCCCCCAAGCAAGGTGATATTGCCGATGCGGGTGCTGCCCTGAAGATAGGCGGCATAGACATCCTCGCTGACGTCGTAATTGCCCGCGACCGACGCGACCGTCGTCGTGAAGTTGGCCTTGTTCGCTTCGTAGAAAGCGGGGAAAGCGTCGGCGTCGATGCGGATCGGGATGTAGAATTGATCGCGGATCGCCTTGGTCGGACCGTCGGTGACGACCTTGTCGAGCGTGTAGGTAAAGCCGGTGGCAGCGCGATAATCGGTGCGCGGGTTGCTGTTCTCGCGGTCGGTCAGACGAACGACGCCGCCCGTCTTGATCTTGAACCCGCCGTCATAGCTGTCGTCACCATAGGTCAGGTTGAGACGGAACTGGCCGCTCTTCTCCAGCGATTTCTGAAGGTCGCTGCGCTGCTGCTGAAGATAGAAGTTGGTCGGGTCGACCGCCGCGGCCGCGTTCGTCGGGGTGAACACCGGATAAAAGTCCGACGTGTCATAGTGAAAGGCATAGCGCGTGCCATCGGCGTCGCGGGTACGGAATTCGATGCTTTCATTGGGAACGCGCAGGCGGCCGAGCGAGAAGACGGCGTCGCCGTCGACCTTCAGCTTCTCACCGGCGTCCCAATCGAAGGCGGTGCGGCCCAGCGCGACGAGGCGCTTCGTGATCGGCTGGTTGAGCTGGATGATGATGCGGCCGCGCGCGAAATCGCCGCTGGCCGGCGTCTGGTTCGCGACGTTGCCGATCGGTTCGATACGATATTCGATGCGCTCTTCGTCGTCCTCGGTGCGCGCGATGACACCCGACAATTCCCAGCGAAAGCGATCCGATGGGCGCCATTCGAGCTTCACATTGCCGCCGGTGCGCTGTTTCGTATTGTTGTACCAGAAGAGGCGGTGCTGGGTCGGCACCTGGATGCCGTTGCCGTTCGGTGCGCCCGAGTTCACCGGCGCGCCGGCCGCCGTATATTCGCGCACCGACGGGCTCGCGACCTCGATCTGCGGGATGTCGTAGTCGAGCTGTTCCTGGCTCGCGCCGATCACCACGCCCCATTCGTCGTTCGCGCCAAAGGTCGTGCCCGCCGCAAAGGCGACGCGATAGGACGGCTTGCTGTTACGGACGTCGCCATTCTGTTCGTAGACGCCATAGGAAGCGACGCCGTTGAAGAAGGCACGCTTTGCATCGAAGGCGCTGCGCGTCGCGATGTTGATGATGCCGCCGATGGCGTTGGCGTCATTCTCCGGCGTCACCGTCTTGATGACCTCGATCCGCGCCGCCATCACCGACGGGATGATGTCGAGCGGCACGGTGCGGCCCGACGAATCGACGCCCGAGACCAGCGCCCCGTCGACGGTCGTGCGGTTATAGGTCGACTGCAGCCCGCGCAGCACGGGGAAGCGCGGTTCTCCCTGATCCTCCTGCACCGACAGACCCGGAATGCGGCGCAGCGCTGCGGCGGTATTATGGTCGGGCAGCTTGCCGATATCGTCCGACGAAATCGCGTCCATCACGATGAAGGCGTCGCGCTTTTCGGCGGTCGCCTCATATTGTGCGCGGCGCTGGCCGGTCACAACGATGGAATCGCCATCTGGGTCGGCCGCCCCGTCGATGGGTTCGGTCTGGGCGAGAAGCGGTAGAGGAATCAGGGCCGCGGTGAAAAGGAGTGCGGCCCGCAGGTTCGGGAGAGAATGGTTCATGGTCGTGGTCCCCGCCAGCAGTGTCGCCACGGCCAGTAGGGTCTGGTTGCGACACGTCGGAGAAGGAGCCGCGTCAGTAACGAGAAGGAAATATAACAGCGATTGTCATCAACCTCCGATTGCAGCGTCCAACGCCAGTGCAGCGGTCTCCAGGCGCCAGCCGGGACGGGAGCGAGGGATGCTGGGCCGTAGCACGGCAGCTACAAATTTTGTGCGGCGGTGCCGAGGGGCGAACGCTGCGATACGGAGAGCGTCGCTCGATACCGGATCCAGCCCTTCCCGGTGCAGCCGAAGCTCGACCGACCGTTCAGCCGCCCAGCGACCTACACCCTCTGCCAGGCCTCTCAGCGGGCGTGGTATAGGGAACAAAGGTGCCCGGCCCGCGAGGGTCGGGTCCTCTCAGAGGCCCTCTGTACTGCATTCGGTCACCCGGCCTGGAAAATATCGCCGTAGCGATCGCGCAGGCATTTCTTGTCGATCTTTCCCGTTGCAGTCAGCGGAACCGTGTCGAACAAAATGCGGTCAGGCAGTTGCCACTTTGCAAACTCCAGCGACAGGGCCTCGAGAATTTCACCCTCGTCGGGAACTGTGCCCTGATGCGGTTCGACGACAAGCAGCGGGCGCTCTTCCCACTTGGGATGCGGGATGCCGACGACTGCGGCAACCTTGACCCCGCTGCAGCCCGCCACGCAATTTTCGAGGTCGATCGAACTGATCCATTCGCCCCCCGACTTGATAACATCCTTGGTGCGGTCCGTGATGCGCATGAAGCCGAACGGGTCGATCGTCGCGACGTCCCCTGTGTCAAACCAATCCCCGTCGCCGGTACAGCTTGCCGGTTGACGATAATAGCGTTCGACAACCCACGGTCCCCGGACCTGCAGGGCGCCCGCCGATTGTCCATCATGGTCGCAGCACTGCCCATCCTCTCCGACGAGGCGAACCTCGACGCCGAACTGAAGTCGGCCCTGGCGAGTCCAGAGAATATCCTGCATCTCGTCGGGCCCGAGCGCCGCGATCGCCGGAGTCGGGGTCGCTATAACCCCAAGCGGACATGTCTCGGTCATTCCCCAGAGTTGAAGCACATCTACGCCATGCTTCGACTTGAAGTTCTCGGCCATGGCGCGAGGCACGGCCGAACCCCCGATCATGATGCGCTTCAGCGAGCCCACCCCTTCGCCCGCTGCATCGAGATGCGCGAGATACATCGTCCATATCGTCGGCACGCCTCCGGTAAAGGTCACCTCCTCGTCCCGGATCAGCGCCTGAAGACTTGGCCCATCCATGCGATCGCCCGGCAGCACTAACTTTGATCCGCAAAGCGGCGCGACGAAGGGCAAGCCCCAGGCCGTCGCATGATAGAGCGAAGAGCAAGGCATCACGCTGTCGAAGGCTGTCAGGCCGAATGCGCTTGCAAGGCCGGCGCCCATGGCGTGCAGCACGACCGACCTGTGACTATAGAGTACACCTTTAGGTTCGCCGGTCGTCCCCGAAGTATAACAGAGAAAAGCTCCGGCATTCTCGTCGATCGCCGGAGCGCTAAAACCGGTCGGCGCCGCGGCAATCAGCGCTTCATAGGCTTTGGCCTCGCGGCCGCCGCCGAGATCGGCGGATTCGTCAGAAAGCTGAATAAAATGTTCGATATGCTCGAGATTGTCGGCGATTCGTTCGACCAGCGGCGCGAGATTGGCATCGAATGCGAGGATACGGCTTTCGGCGTGGTTTAGAGTATATGTAAGTTGCTCGTCCGACAGGCGCGGATTGGCTGTGTGCAGGACTGCGCCCAATGCGGGTACGCCGTAGAAGAGTTCGAGATGGCGGTGCGTGTTCCAGGCAAGGCTCGACACACGCTCGCCGCTCTGGACGCCAAGCACATCGAGCATGTTGACCAGTTTCGCCACACGGCTAGCGAGTCCGGAATAGGTGTAACGCCAGATTCTGTCGCTGCCGATTTCCCGGGAAACGATCGTCTGGGTCCCGTGCGCGCTCGCCGCATAGTCCAGAATCGATCCGACCAGGAGCTGGGTCGGCTGCATTTGCCCCGCGATAGTCATTCCGCCTCCCTTTTCGCTGCGCAGCGGTCGATGCTTCAATGCGCCTTTCAATTGCTCGATATCGGGTGATCGAGCTAGAATCGAGTACCTCGTCTGCAGGGATCATCGTCCGGCGCCTGCTCTGACCTCTTCGTCCAGGTGCAAATATATCGGCCCTCGGCATCGACACGGCCGGTTGCCATGACGATCTCAGCTTCTGAGCGGCTGCAATCGAGGAGCGACTATTCCACCTGCCTAGCTCGAAGTTTCGTCAAAATGCTGGCAGCACGATTGCCGTTATCTAACGCTCCCCGTGCCAACGGCGCTTGATCCGGCCTTCCTCCCTGTCTCTCATCTTTTGTGACGGCAAGCTAGGTCGATTATTGACAAGTGTCAAACGAGCCTGTCTGCTCGTGGCGGCGCTGGAATATTGTCCCGCAAGCCAGCTTGCCCGGGACGACAGCCCGGCCCGCTCAGAAGTCGAACTGGACGGCGAGCGGGGGGATTCCGTTGGCGGACCGAAGGGGAGAGTTTGAGCAATGCGGAGAAACTTCATGGTCGCGGCCGCCCTGATGGCCCTGCCGGTGTCGGGCTGCGGCGTTTCGCACGCTTCCGCCGTCGAAGCCGACACAGCGGTCACGATCGATCATGGCGGACTGAAACGCAGCTACCTGATGCACGTCCCGGTCAAGGCTCCGCCCGAAGGCGGCTATCCGGTGGTGGTCATTCTTCATGGGGGCGGGGGACAGGCAGATAGCATGGTCAAGCTCGCACGGCTTGATCCGCTGGCGGATGTACGAGGCTTTATAGCGGTCTATCCGAACGGCATCGGCAAGCATTGGAACGACGGCCGCGCAACGGTCAAAAGCAAGGTCGACGACGTCGGCTTTATCGGGGCGGTCCTCGATGATGTGGGGCGCCGCCACCCCGTTGACCGCGGCCGCATTTTCGTGACGGGTATGTCGAACGGAGCCATGATGGCGCACAGGCTGGGCTGCGACATGTCCGACAGGATTGCGGCTGTCGCTGCTGTCGCCGGGATGCTCGCCGCCGACTATGCGGCGGTGTGCAACCCCCGGCGCGCCGTGGCCTTGCTGCAGATCAGCGGCGACGCCGATCCGATCGTGCCCTATGGCGGCGGGAAGGTTGAAGACTTCGGCGGGAGGGGGCAGGGCGGTAGCGTTCTGTCCGCTAACGACAGCACGAAATTCTGGGCGGAGAAAAATCGATGTGGCACGATGACGGTGCGAAACAATGCTGCGGCCACGAAGCGCCCCGAATCTACGTCGACCGTCGCAACGGACTATCGTGCCTGTCCGCTCAGCGCCCCCGTAAGGCTGGTATCGGTCGTGGGTGGGGGCCACAGCTGGCCCGGGGGGCCGCAATATGCCCCGGTCTTCCTCATCGGCAAGACGAACCGGGACATGGACGCAAGCCGTACAATAGTGGAGTTTTTTCTGGCGCTCCCGAGGAGATGAACGAGCTGCAATTCGTCCCGGAATTCGGGCGCGTCTTGCTGCTTTCCCCGGGCACGCTGCGGTCTGTCACCTCGAGATCCTGCGGGATGCAATCGGTTCACCGGATCGTCGGCATGAGCGTGCATAGCCTCGTGACGACCCGGCCTGGCGAATTTCCGCAGAAGGGTGACGCATGACGTCGCGGCCCGAGATGCTCAACCGGGTTACGCCATGGAGTGACGCCCTCGCCCTCGAATTTCTGACGATATCGTCCGATTGCGCGGTCATGAGGCAGCCCTGGCGCGACGACCTCGCTGCTTTTGAGGACGCCATGCTGCTTGCCAGCGGCGCGATCGCGACACTGATCGACCAGGCATGCGGGATGGCCGTGATGGCTCGCTTCGATCGACAGGTGGTAATCTCGACGCTCAACCTCAAAATCGACCATGTGCGGCCAGCCGCTACGGCATCGTCCGTGACGGTCGAGGCGCGCTGCTACCACATGACCCGCAACATCGCCTTCGTGCGTGCGGACGTGTGGGATACGGACCCCGGCGCGCTCGTCGCCGCCGCTCAGGGAAGTTTCGCATTCAGGAGGCACCCCTCGTCGTGAACAAGCCGTTCCCACCAGGTGACATCCTCGCCCATTCTCCGTTCGCCGCCTTCCTCGGGGTCGAGATGGACGAAAGCGATGGCGCGCATCTTTATCGGCTTGTCGAACGCGAGAGGCTGGTGGGCAACGTGCAGCTCCCGGCGCTGCATGGCGGGGCGATAGCGGCCTTCCTCGAACTCTGCTGCGCCGCCGAACTGGCGCGGGTTGCGGGGCTTCACACCCCGCCGCGCCCGATCAGCATCAACCTGCAATATATCGCCAGCGCTGGCCCGGTCCCGACCTTTTCAAAGCCCCAGGTGAGGCGCATCGGCCGCCGCGTTGCCGTCGTTCACGGCGAGGCATGGCAGCTCGGGCCGGACAAGCCGATTTGCGCTGCGCAGTGCGAGTTCAGAATCTGAGGGCAGGCATGTCTCGCGACATCGGTGCCATGTCTCCGAATGCCGATCCCGGCCGGTTCTTTGCCAATTATTGACAATGGCCGCGGTCTTTCTCACAAACGGCAGGCGCGGTCAGAATGTAGGCAAAGCCGAGCAGGTGGGAGCAGGTTCATGGCAAGATACAGGATTATACTCGCGGCATTGGCGTTGGCAGCCCCCGGCCACGCGATCGCCGCGACCGGGGCCGGCTGCGCGGCGGCGACCGCCTATTCGGACAGCCGCCGGGGCCTGTCCGTCCTGGTCCTGCAGAATGGAGCAATCGTCTGTGACACCCATAAGGGCGCCGCGGAGGAAGCCTATGAACTCTGGTCCGGGACGAAGAGCTTTGTCGGGATTATCGCCGCAGCGGCGGTGCAGGACGGTCTTCTGACCCTCGACGAGCCGGTCGCCGCAACGATCAGGGAATGGTCGGGGACCCCCCTGAAGAAGGACGTCACCCTGAGGCATCTCCTTTCGATGACGGGTGGACAGGTCAGCGCGATCGGCAAGCCGCCAACATATGCGGAAGCAGCCGCGCAGGATCTGGTCGCCGCGCCCGGAACCGAATTTCATTATGGGCCGGCCCCGATGCAGTTGTTCGGAGAGGTCCTCCGGCGCAAGCTTGTCGCCGCCGGCCGGCCGGGCGACATCGAAACCTATGTCGGCGACCGGATATTGAAGCCGCTGGGAATGTCGGTGGCGCAGTGGCGACGAGGTGCCGACGGGAATCCGCTGCTGCCGCAAGGGATGGTCCTGACGGCGCGCGAGTGGGCAAAATTTGGAGAGTTCATCCGCGCCGGCGGCACGAAGGACGGGAAATCGCTCGTCGATCCCGTGGCATTCGCGGAGCTGTTCAAAGGCAGCAAGGCCAATCCCGGTTATGGCCTCACCTGGTGGCTCCCCCATATTGCGCCAGGTGCCGATCCCGTCACGGCGTCGACCGATATCGGCCGCCGCGCCGCCGAACTGCCTCGCGACCTGGTGCTCGCGGCGGGGGCCGGAGACCAGCGGCTATACGTCATCCCTTCGCGCGGACTTGTCATCGTGCGCCAGGCGCGGCTCGACCTCGCCGCGCTCGGCCCCGGCGCGGACCCCGCGACCAAATGGTCCGATGCCGACTTCCTCAGGCTCTTGCTGGACTGAAGCGTCGGTTCCGGGCCACGCCGGCGGGGCAGCAAGGCGTCGAATCGCTGCTACGACAGATGACCGGGCGGCCGCGCATAATCGCCTCAGAAAGGGGCGTCGCCCTTGATCGTCACGCGATTTCCATAACGCCTTTCAGGCCAATAGTCCCAAATCGCCTGGTGCTGGGCACAGCGATTGTCCCAAAAGGCGAGAGTGCCGGGCGTCCAGCGGAACCGGCACTGGAATAGCGGATGGGCTAGGTGACCGAAGAGATATCGCAGCAGCGCGTCGCTCTCGTCCGGAGACAGGCCGACGATGGCGGTCGTAAACCCCGAATTGACGAAGAGCGCCTTGCGCCGCGTCACCGGATGGGTGCGGACAACCGGATGGACCGATCGCGGATAGACCGGCCGATCGGAGACACCCAAGTTCGCGTAGAGGCCGCGATAGACATGCTCCCCGTCGTGAACGGCCTGCAGGCCTTCGAGGCGGCGCTTCATGCCTTCCGACAGCAATTCGTACGCCGCGTACATGTTCGCGAACAGCGTGTCGCCTCCGACTTCGGGACAGGTGCGGATGTATAACATCGATCCGAGCGGAGGCTCCGCATCGCACGACACGTCCGAGTGCCAGCCTTCACCATTTGCGCGGGGGCTATTCTCATCGGTCGCGATCACCATCAACTCGGGATGTCCGGCTTCACTGGGCGCGGCAGGGTGGACGTGGAGCTCCCCGAATTTGCGGCCGAACGCGAGATGAGCCTCGGGCGTCAGCATCTGGTCGCGAAAGAAGATCACGAGATTCTCCGCGAACGCGCGTTCGATCTCGGCGAAGACGGCGTCCGGCATCGGCGCAGCGAGGTCGACACCGCCAATCTCCGCACCAATGGCGGGCGTCAGTCTCTTGACCGCGATCTCGCGATAGGGATCGCTGGCAGGGGCGAAGGTCCGTAGATGGGCGCGGCTGGCGGGCATAGCGTCGGCTCCGAGACGTTACTCCGCTCTTTCGGCACCGCCTCGGACCGGATCGATCCGCGGGCAATATCAGCTATGTCGATTATTGACAATATAGCCTCGTTGGCGCGACCCGCGACGTCCCACGCTTCGGCGTCAGGGCCGCCCGATTGCGATCCGCAGCCTGGCGGCGAAGCCCCGGGCAGCCACCATGTCGGAGAACATGCGACCCCATTCATGAAGCGCGATCAGCAAGGGGTTGTTCGAGTTCACCGGCTTGACGAGACCGTAGGTGAGCCCTCCGCCGACGGGTTCCGCGCGAAACGTGCCGAACAGGCGATCGAAGATGATCGTAACGCCGCCGAAATTGCAGTCGAGATAGGCGGCGTCGCTGCTGTGATGGGCTCGATGGTGCGAGGGCGTGTTCAACACCCATTCGAGCGGCCCAAGCCTGCCTATCGCCTCGGTATGGAGCGGGAACTGATAGATCAGGTTCAACCCCAGGAGCACACCGATCACGACAGGTGGGAAACCGGCAAGCGCGAGCGCCGCGAAGAACAGCCAGCCGAGCGAAAAAAACTCTGTCCAACCGAGGCGGATCGCCGAAGGCAGGATCAGTTCGCGCGTGCTGTGGTGCACGGCATGGGTCGCCCACATCCAGCGTATCTGGTGGCTCGCGCGGTGAAACCAATAATAGGTGAATTCGACTGCAAAAAATCCTGCCGCCCATGTCCGCCAGTCATCGACGGGGAGGCGGAACGGGGCAAAGCCGTGCGCGGCCTGCAGGATTGCAAGAGTCGCGATACCGGTAACAGGGCGGATGGCTGCCTGCCCGATCGCTACGCCGAAGCTCGCGAGCGCCGCGCGCAAATCATAACCCCTGCCCGCGCGCCGCCAGGCAAATTCGGCGAGGACGAGAAGCAGCATGGCGACCATCACGACCGGATATTGCATCGCAAGCCGCATCGCTATTTCGCCTTGAATTTCTGGGCGGCGACCTTCATCTCGGCTTCTGTGACCAGCTGGTCGTGGTTGGCGTCGGCGAGATCGAATCCCGGCATCGGTCCGTCCACGAACTCGGTCCGGGAAATGCGGCCGTCGCCGTTTCGATCGAACTGCCGTCGCAAATCGGCGATCCGCTCGCCATCCCAGCGCGACTGGAGGAACGACGGCAAATCGTCCTTGCTGAAGAAGCCGTCGCCGTCACGGTCGAGGCTGGACCATTGCGCCGCTCGCTGTTGCCTATATTCGCTTCGGCTGACCGAGCCGTCGCCATTCTTGTCGGCGGCGCGCAGTTGCTCTTCGACGCGATCGAAATTCCCCGGGGCGCCGGGGAAGGACTGCGCACTCCCGGCGCTCGCGACGAGCGAGAGCGTCAGCGCAAGGCCGAGCGCGGCGCTGCGCAGGGCGTGGATGGACCTGGCATTCATCTTCATGACCGAATCTCCTGCAAGGGAGGAACAGGCGGCCGGAAAAGCGAGGGGCGGCTCGCGGTGGCCGCCCCTCGCATACCGGGGGGAGGGGGTGTGGCGGCCCCGGTTAGCGGCAGGGTATGACGGTGCCGGCTGCATCGGTGCAGCTTGCGCTGTGCACCGGCTTGCCTGTTGCAGGATCGATCGCCGTCGACCCGGAATAGCTGTTACCCGTGTTCGCGTTGGTGGCCGACGTCGTACGCCCGCCAGACCAGTTTCCGTTCGCGTCTCGCTGGAAACCGCCGGCGCTGCTTGCGCTGCCGTTCGGACCGCTGGCATAGGCCTCGCCGCTCCGGCTGGCCGATCCGTCGGGCGAGACCGTCGTGGTCGAAGCGCGCTTGGCCTGGCTTCCGTTGGCTCCCTGGTAGGCGCCGCCGGAGCGGGTCGTCACCGAGCCGTCATCATTCTGGACCGTTCCGCGACCGCGGACCATCGTGCCATTGGGACCGCTCTTGGCCGAAACCGAGCCGTTTGCGCCGCGCGCCTTGATCGAGCCCTGGCGGGCGTCGGCGGTGCCCGCCGCGGCGAGGGCCAGTGTCGCTGCGAGGGCGGCGAACATTTTCGGGGTGTTGGTCATGCCGATACTCCTGTCTGTTGTATCAATGGGAACGCCCCTTCATCGCGCAAAACTATATCGTGATGATGTCGCCGATGAGCGAAGTTGCGACAGGGTGCGACGGGTCCGCGCGCCTGTCATGACTTGTCACATCTTCTGCACTGGCCCGGGCGCGGGCTTGCTGGCACTGTGCGCGGATGGACGGCAAGGCGCCCCGCATTTTGGTGGTCGACGATGACCCGGAACTGAGAGCCCTGCTACAGCGCTTTCTCCGCGAACATGGCTTCGAGGTTCGCGTGGCGGATAGCGGGCGCGCCATGGAGGCGGGGTTGCAGCGTGAGCCCGCGGACCTCCTCGTGCTCGACCTGATGATGCCGGGAGAGGATGGCCTCGCAATATTGCGCCGTCTTCGTGAAGGCGGCGACGGCATCCCGGTCATCATGCTGACCGCGCGGGGCGATCCCGTCGATCGGGTCATCGGCCTCGAGATGGGGGCGGATGATTATCTCGGTAAGCCCTTCCTGCCACGTGAGCTGGTCGCCCGTATCAACGCCCTGCTTCGCCGACTGTCCCCAGCGCGCACCCAGTCGCGCGACGAGACGGTGATCGTCGGCCCCTTCACGATAAACTACTCGGCGATGACGGTGCTGCGCGACGGTAACCCCGTCGCGCTCTCATCGCGGGAATTCGCTCTGATGGGGGCTCTCGCGCGAAGCGCCGGGCGTCCGCTCACCCGTGCCCAGCTCATCGATCGCGCGCTTGGTCGCGATGCAGAAATCACCGACCGCGCGATCGATGTCCAGATCGGCCGTCTGCGCAAGGCCATCGGCGATGACGCAGATACGCCGCGCTTCGTGCGCACCATATGGGGAGTAGGATATATGCTGACCTGCAGCCCGGATGGTTGAGCGCTTCGCGAAGCGAAAGGTCGCGATGCTGGTCGGCATCGTGCTGGCGGGACAGCTGCTTGCCGGGCTGCTTGTGCAATTGCTAGTCATCGGACCGCAGACTGCCCGTGTCGCGGACGTGACGGCCGACATGATCGAAGCGCTGTCTAACGCCATGGCCGACATGCCGCGGTCGCGCCGCGCCGCAGTGCTCGCCGACCTGAATCGCGGCGACAATCTGCTCGTTCGGCCACTCGCGAATCCGCCTGCGGACGGGCGACGCTTCCCGTCGATCATTGAAGTCCATTTCATGCGTGCCCTCGCGGGACGCCTGGACAGACAGGAGAATCTCGACTGGATCACCGATCCCGGCGACCGATTATGGGTGCGCCTGACGCTGGGGCGAGAGGAATATTGGGTCAGTATGACGCCGCCGCGCAAGCGGAGCGCCATGTTCAGCCTCCTGACCGCGCTCGGTGTCGCCTTCGTCGTCGCTTCGCTCGCGGGACTGTTGATCCAGCGCCGTCTCGACCGACCTTTGCGGCGCCTGACTGCAGCGGTCGACGCCTATAGCCCCGATCATCCGCCCGAGCCGATAGATGCCGGAGGCCCGCCTGAAATTTCCACCGTTGCTGCTGCCTTCAACCGACTGACACAGCGACTTGCCGATCACGAGGCCGATCGCGCGCTCATGCTCGGCGGTGTCAGTCACGATTTGCGAACGCCGCTCACACGATTGCGCCTCTCGCTCGAAATGATGCGGGGCGACCCCGAATTGCAGCTGAGCGCGGTTCGGCAGGTTGACAGGATCGAGGCCATGCTTGGCCAATTTCTCGACTTTGCGGGCAGCTTCGACGCAGAGGAGATCCAGATGGTCGAGATCTCTCCGCTCCTGGCGCAAGTCGTTGCCGACAGCGGTTCGGCTGGTGCTATCGACCTCGAGGTGGAGGAAGGCCTCGAAGTTCGAACCAGGCCGCACGCCCTCTCGCGTGCAGTCGCCAATCTTGTTGCCAATGCCGTCCGCCATGGTGCCGCGCCGGTTCGTGTCGAGGCCCGGCGAAATGGGAATGGCGTCGCGATAGCGGTCACCGACCGGGGCAGCGGGATGTCTTCCGGCCAATGCGACGCGATGGTTCGGCCCTTTGCACGAGGCGACGTGGCGCGCGGCGGCGAAGGCACCGGATTGGGCCTGGCCATTACAAAGCGCGCGGTCGCAGCGCTCGCAGGGCAGCTCAGCTTCCGCTTTGTGCCGGACGGGTTTCAGGCCAGCGTCCTGCTGACCGATTTAAAGGTGCAAGCCTGCCCGAACTTGGGGTGAGCGCCTGGCAACGCGCTGCCTTTGTCGTTGCCCGCGAACGCGCGCTCGGCGCACATGCGCTCCCGGCAGCCCTGGCCCTGGTCATGGAGAGGGCGACGGCCACCATGACCGGATAGCGATGACGCCGTCCGCGCCGGGATTGGCATGATGGCCGCGGCAGGGGCGCGGTGCGTCTTCGGCGAACCGTCAGCGATTCGGACGCCGGGATACTGGGGCCGAGATCGGTTTCCTAGCTGGAGGTGAAATTTTCGGCAGCGCGAGCTTGGACGCTATTCACCGCGCTACCGCGCGGTGCTTCCGGGAATCGGTCGAAATCCATCCTGCCGGTGTCTTGCCTGATCCGGCCAGAACGCCGGACCTGCCGGTGTCTCTTCGAGAGCCAGAGGAAATTCCGGTTCTTGCGGCGGAATCGAGAGTCGGGAGAGTGGCTTCCGGCGTCCCGCCCCGGAGATGGCTCATGGCCAAGACGCAACCGAAAATCACCCTCAACCAGTCTCGCGACATTCCCTTCGACAGGTTGCTCCTGTCCCAATCCAACGTGCGGAAAATCCTCGCCGGGGAAACTATTGCTGAACTCGCAGCCGATATCGAGAGGCGAGGCCTGCTGACCAGCCTCAATGTCCGGCCGGTCTTGAATGACGACGGCCAGGAAACCGGGGATTATGAGGTTCCGGCCGGAGGCCGGCGATATCGCGCTCTTGAGCTGCTGGTGAAGCAGAAGCGGCTCGCCAGGGATGCTCCCGTTCCGTGCATCGTCAAGCCGGCCGATTGCGGCATCCTTGCCGAAGACGACAGCCTCGCCGAAAATGCCCGGCGCGAATCCCTTCATCCGCTCGACCAGTTCCGCGCCATGCAGGCGATGGCCGAGAAGGGCGACGATGTCGAAAAAATCGCCGCGCATCACTTCGTTACGCCGGCGGTCGTCCGCCAACGCCTGAAGCTCGCGGGCGTGTCGCCTGCGCTGCTCAAGGTCTATGCCGAGGACGGCCTCTCGCTCGAACAGATCATGGCCTTCACGATCTCGGACGATTTCGAGCGCCAGGAAGCCGTGTTCGAGCTGCTGAAGACCAGCTTAAGTTCGGCGCCTGCCTTCATTCGCCAGAAGCTGACCGAAAATAGCGTGCGTGTCGTCGACAAACGCGTCCGCTTCGTCGGGCTCGAGGCCTATGTCGATGCGGGCGGCAGCGTCGTGCGCGACCTCTTCGAGGCCGACGCCGGCGGCTGGCTGACCGATCCCCCGCTGCTCGACAAGCTTGTCGGCGCGAAACTCGAATCCGAAGCCGAACGCATCGGCGGCGAAGGCTGGAAATGGGTCGATGCCGGCCTTGATGCGCCATGGAACGCGAGCCGCGGAATGCGCGCGATCTACGGCGAAGAAGTGCCGATGACCGACGAGGAGCAGAAGAGGCTCGCCGATCTCGAGGCCGAAGGCGAGGCGCTCAGCAACGAATGGTGCGACGCTGATGAAGTCCCCGAAGAGGTCCATGCGCGCCTCGAGGAGATCGACGCTGCGATCAGCGCGATCACCGAGCGGCCGCAGATCTTCGATCCCGCCGAGATCGCCATCGCCGGCGCATTCCTGTCGATCGAGGCGAATGGATCGCTCCGGATCGAGCGTGGCTTCGTGAAAGCAGAGGACGAGCCGGTCGACCCCGAAGTCGAAGTCGGCGAGGGCGAAGCGGGCGCCAGTGCCGGCGGCCAGCATGCCGGCTCGGCTTCCACCGATGCCGCGGCGCCCGCAGTGACCGGCGAGGCGGCCGGCGAGGAGGAGATCGAGACGCTCAAGCCTCTGTCCGAGCGGCTCGTCTCCGACCTGACGGCGTGGCGAACGCTCGCGCTGCAGGATGCTTTCGCCAAGGATCCGGCGACGGCCTTCGTCTCGGTGCTCCACGCCTTCGTCCTGTCCTGCTTCTTCGGGTACAGCAGCGAGGGCTGCGTGCAGGTCCGCGTGAACCCGGTCAGCTTCTCGAACGAGCCTCCGGGCCTTCGCGACAGCGCGCCCGGGCAGGCGATCGCCGAGCGGCGGGAGGAATGGCGCACCCGGATGCCGAAGAGCGACAAGGACATCTGGGACTGGGTGCTCGCGCTCGGCAGCGATGACCAATGGGCCTTGTTCGCGCATTGCGTGTCGGTCGGCGTCAATGCCCAGCGCGAGGCGGTCAAATATGACAACGGCCGCATCTCTCCCCACGGCGTCGAGCGGCGTGTCGCGCACAGCCATGTCATCGCGCGCGCGGTCGGCCTCGATGTCATTGCCGCCGGCTGGAAGGCGAAAGCGGACGCCTATCTCGCGGCCGTGCCCAAGCCGCGCATCCTCGCCGACGTCACCGAGGCGCGGGGCGAGAATTTCGCGCAGATGATCGACCATCTGAAGAAGGCCGACATGGCCCGCGAGGCCGAACGACTGCTCGAGGATACCGACTGGCTCCCCGAACCGCTGCGCACGCCCGAGCTCGAACCGGTGGCCTCACCCGCAGTCGTGAACGACGATGGTGCCGGCGAACTGCCGCCCGGCCTCGCCGAAAGCTTTGACGAGAACATCGAGGGCGACGCCACGGACGACGACGATGCGGATGCGGTCGCGGCCGAATGATCCGGCTGCGGCGCTGAGCCGCAATCCATCCTGACTACGAAAGCCCGGACATCGCGCCGGGCTTTCGCCTTTTCGGAGAAATGAAATGACCAATTCAATCCATGCCGCCGAGGCCGGTGGCGCTACCGCTATCGCAGGAGGTCATCATGGCTGACTGCGTCTCCATCTCGATCACGATCGGCGGGCGCGTTGGCGCCGAGGCTTTTGGCGCGCTCGTCGAGATCATCAACAGCGAACGCCTCTCGATCGAATGGGAAGGTCCCACCTTCCACGCCGGTCATCGTATCGTCGGCGAACCGCTGTCGCTCTACGCCCACAACGTGCCGTGGGGCAGGGCGGAGTCGCTTGAAGCTTTATGTGTCGAGCAAGGCCTGCCGTTCGTTCGCTGGTCGGGCGGCTATCCCGGCGAGTGGAGCGCGGAACGCGTCATCTTCCGCGGCTCGGGGGAAGCCGACTCCTACATGTGCGACGAGAATGATCGCATCATGATCGACCAGCATGTCGTGAAGGAACGCGGTTCGATTGAGGCGATCCTTACCTACTTCGAGGAAGCGGACTTCGAAATCCCGCCGCTGGTCGTCGACGGTGATCCGGAGCCGGCGCTCCCGCACAAAGGTGAGGAGGACGCTGATCATGCCTGACTATTATTCCCAGATGGTCGTGCGCCCCGACATTCCGAAGACGGCGATGAGCGAGCTGGAATTCAGGGTGCTGTCTTCGGTGTTTCGACATGAGATCATCGGCGAGGATGTCTATTTCTATGCGCCGTTCGGGCCGAACGACAGCGTCGCGATGGATGTCCCCGAGGTGATCACGATGCTCGCCGCCGACGATGGCATAGCAAGCTCGCTCGCGGAGTGTCTCCGCGACGAGCTTGCAGGGCTCGATCCCGACACGAACGAGCTCGACTTCGACCTGTCGGTCATCGGTTTCGAAGGCATCTTCCAGGACGTCGTGAAACGTTCGGCTCTCGATTACATCGAGGTGGAATCTGCCTGGTCCTGTTCGAAGATGCTGTCCGATGGCTTCGGCGGCTCGGCGACCCTGATCACGGCTGGCGACATCGAACATATGTCGACATCCGATTTCCTCGAACAGGCGATCGCCAAGCTCCCGATTGGAGCACCGCCCGGCTGAAACCGCGAACCGAATTTCCCTCTTCGAAGCCCGGCCATCGCGCCGGGCTTCTTCATTTTCAGGAGACCTATGATGACACCGATTGAACTTTATCTGTCGGCGCCGCTCGGCAGCAAGATCCGCTTTTCCAATGGCCAGCCGCGCCCGCCCGAACGCTTCACCCGCAAGGTCAAGGCATGGGAGAATGACAATGGCACCGGGACGCTCATCGAATGCCAGCCCGGCTGCGATCGGCCTACCTATTCATCGCCGGCAACCTTCGGCCTCCACCTTGCAACCTATTCGAGCGGCGGGGTCCCGATCCTCGTCGTGCGCCGTATCTACTCGGTGGTCGGCAACCTCGACTTCGAGATTCTCGAACGGCCTGTCGCCGGTTCGGCACGCGTGCTAACCGGACGGGCGGACAATTGCGAACTGCGTCACCTCGCGGCCGATGACGAAGCGGCGCGGGCCTGGCTGGCCGAGCATCATTATCACGACGCGCGGATCGAGCTGGTGAGCGATCCCGACCCGGTCGATCGGCCGCTCATCCGGGAGGAAGCGGCATGACCGCAATCCAGGCCGAATATGGCACCACTTCCGATGGCCTGATGGCGGCGCGCATCGATTATCTCGGGTTGATCGCGCTGCCTGAGGGAGACGAGTATCGCATCTCGACCGCCGCTTCGTCGGCGCGGCCAATGGCGGCATGGTCCGCGAAGGACGCCTTCGGGCGAGACGGCATGGTCGCGGACGAAGCGGGCTTTCGATCGCATGTCGAGGCCTGGCTGCTCCACTTCCGGCAACGCGCCGCTTTCGGCCGCGAGCGGATTTCCGGGAGCGTGCATACGCCCTGGGGGCCATCGCTGGTAGCCACACGCTACGCCGAGGGGATCATCTGCTACGACACGGCGAGCCATGGCGGCTTCCACCTCGATGAGATCCGCAACGCGCTGCTGCACCCGGCGCTGCGGTGGGACGACGGCTGGTATGAGGAGGATTGCGACTGGGCGCGCGTCGCCGCGGGCTATCCCGATCTCTTCACCGATCGGGAGCGCGAGGCGGCCGAGCGAACGCTTCGCGACTATGAACCGGATATCTGGGAGGCGCTCTACGGCCGCAGGCTCGAGCGTTCGGAGTCCCGGACGCGCGATCGCGAGGCCTTCCAGCGCGATCACGCAGTCGACTGGGTCGTGATCGCTGCGAGCCAGGCCGAAGCGCACCCCGGCAAGATAATCGCGACCGCCTCGCTTGGCGGCTTGCGCGGCGCGGTGGCGTCCCGCGATTTCCTCGTGCCCGACGAGGAATATGTCATCGGCCGGCATGGCTTCGTGATCGATCCGGAGCGCCATCGCTCCATGGGATGAGAGGAAGTGTCCCGGGGCCGGAAAGGGAGCCGCCGGGTCCGAGAGAGAGCGTCCGGCGGGCCATCATCCGTCCCGCTCTCCCGAGGAATCCGCTCATGCCAAATCCTTCCGTCTGCGCGGCGCCCGGCGCCGCGCCTTTTTCCGTCCCGTCCGAAGCTACCCGCCTGTTGGTGGCCGCCGAGGCCATTCTCCCGCTTCTCGAAGCGGGCAACCCCTTCGACACGGGGCAAGTTCGCGCCGCGATGACTGCGGCCTTCGGTGCGAGCGATGCCGAAGGCGGCTGGGACTGGAAAACCGCCTATGATGCCTGCGAGGCGGCGCAGGTCCTGCTGCTTCGCTCATATGGCCGGGCCTTGATGACCCGGGCAGGCTCGGCCCCGAGGCGCCTCATGCTGTGGGAGCAGATCGCGCGCCGCATCCCGACGCAGACTCGCCGCTCCGAAGCCGGACAAGCCTATCAGCAATTCTCTACGCCGCTGCCGCTCGCCTATGTCGCCGCTGTGGCGGCTTCGATCGGTCCAGCCGACCTCGTGCTCGAGCCGTCCGCCGGCACCGGCATGCTCGCGAGCCATGCCGAACTCGCCGGCGCGCGCCTGGCACTCAACGAGCTCGAGCCAAGGCGTGCAGCCATCCTCGGACATCTCTTCCCCTCGTCGCAGGTTTCGCGCCACGACGGGGCAGCGATCGACGATCGTCTCGACGGGGCCGTCGTTCCCGACGTCATCCTGATGAACCCGCCCTTCTCGGCGGTCGCGAATGTCGACCGCGCGATGAAGGACGCCGCCATCCGGCACATCCGCTCGGCGCTCGCGCGGCTGAGGCCGGGCGGCCGGCTCGTGGCAATCGTGGGCGCCAATTGCGCGCCCGAGGTGCCGGCGTGGCGGGAGGCCTTCACCGGCCTGCAGGCCGAGGCGCGCCTCATATTCTCCGCCGCCATCGCCGGCAAACTCTATGCGAAGCATGGGACGACCACACCGACGCGGCTGCTCGTGTTCGACAAGCTCGCGGCCGTTGACCCTTCTTCCTTTCCGGCAAGCCGGGGCGAGGCCGCCGATCTTGCAACCTTGCTCGGCTGGGTCATCGCCGACGTCCCGCCGCGATCCACGCCGACGCCTCCGCCGGGCGCGACCGCAGCGCATCCGGTCGCCGCGCCGGAACGGACGCGAACCGTCGCCACCGAGCGGCAGGCCCGCGCGGGGGTGGCCGAAGTTGCCCCCGAACTCGACTATCATTGCCGCGACTGGTCGGCGGCCGACGGGGTGCTCGGAGACGGCATCTACGAGCCCTATGTCCTGCAATCGCTGAGCATTCCGCATGCGAGGCCGCATCCGACCGCGCTCGTGCAATCGGCGGCGATGGCCTCGGTCGCGCCGCCGAAGCCCGGCTATCGTCCGCATCTGCCCACGAGCCTCATTGCCGATGGCATCCTCTCGGACGCGCAGATCGAGTCGATCATCTATGCCGGCGAAGCGCACAGCGGCCACATCACCGGAAGCTGGACCGTCGACGAGACCTGGGACGTTGTCACCGCGGCGAGCGACGACAATGAGGAAGCCGTTCAGTTCCGGCGCGGCTGGTTCCTCGGTGACGGAACGGGCGCCGGCAAGGGGCGCCAGGTCGCGGGGATCATCCTCGACAATTGGCTTAAGGGTCGGCGCCGCGCCGTCTGGCTGTCGGTGTCGGACCGGCTGCTCGAAGACGCGCAGCGCGACTGGACGGCCTTGGGCCGAGAGCGCCTGCTCGTCACGCCGCTTTCGCGCTACCGGCAGGGAACGCCGATCAAGCTCGCCGAGGGCATTCTCTTCACGACCTATGCGACGCTGCGCAGCCAGGCGCGCGATACAAAGGCGAGCCGGATCGAGCAGATCGTCGGATGGCTCGGACGCGATTTCGACGGCGTGATCATCTTCGACGAAGCACATGCAATGGCGAATGCTGCAGGAGGGAAGGGCACGCGCGGCGAAGCGAAACCGTCGCAGCAGGGGCGGGCTGGGCTTCGACTGCAGCACGCTCTCCCCGACGCCCGCATCGTCTATGTATCCGCAACCGGCGCAACGACGGTTCAGAACCTCGCCTATGCGCAGCGCCTCGGCCTATGGGGGGGCGGCGACTTTCCCTTTGCGACACGCGGCGAGTTCGTGGCGGCGATCGAGGAGGGCGGCGTCGCCGCGATGGAAGTGCTCGCGCGCGATCTCAAGGCGCTCGGTCTCTACGCGGCGCGCTCACTGTCGTTCGACGGGGTCGAATATGAGCTGCTCGAGCATGCGCTGACCGACGAGCAGCGCCGCATCTATGACAGCTATGCCGGTGCCTTCCAGGTCATCCACAACAATCTCGACGCCGCGATGGAGGCGGCCGGGGTCACCAGCTCGCTCCATGGGACGCTCAACCCGCAGGCCAAGTCCGCCGCGCGCTCGGCCTTCGAGAGCACGAAGCAGCGCTTCTTCAATCACCTCATCACCGCGATGCAGACGCCGAGCACGATCGCGAGCATCGCGCGCGATCTCGAAGACGGTCATGCAGCGGTCGTGCAAATCGTCTCGACTGGCGAGGCGCTGCAGGAGCGTCGGCTCGCGGAAATTCCGACCGAGGAGTGGGACGATGTGTCGGTCGACATAACGCCGCGCGAATATGTCTTATCTGGATCTCCAGATAAGACGTATTCTTTGCAGTCGAGATTTATGTCGAGCGGTTCGCGTGCGGGCGCGGGTTTACGTGATGAAGACATAGTTTCTACTCCAGATAATTAATGTGGCCCCAGCCCCAACCAGCTGG
>SCNT01000092.1 GCA_005503165.1 Sphingomonadaceae bacterium 3R27E2-A | reverse complement strand
GTGACGTGACCCCCTGATTTTCCTCCAACAGTGATTAGAGTCCGGTCTTGAAGGAAGGACGGACAGATGAAGCGTTTGAGGTTTTCGGAAGAGCAGATCATCGGGGTGTTGAAGGAAGCGGAGGCGGGCGCGAAGACCGGCGAGCTGGCGCGGCGACACGGGGTGTCGGAAGCAACGATCTACAACTGGAAGGCCAAGTATGGCGGCCTTGAGGTGTCGGAGGCGAAGCGGCTACGCTCGCTCGAGGACGAGAACGCGAAGCTGAAGCGGTTGCTTGCGGACTCGATGCTGGACAATGCGGCGCTGAAGGATCTTCTCACAAAAAAATGGTGACGCCCGCCGTTCAGCGGGAAGCGGTCGCCCATCTCCAGGCTTGCCATGGGATGAGCGAGCGGCGGGCGTGCCGTGTCACAGGCGCCGATCGGAAGAGCATGCGCTACCGGTCGCAGCGTGGCGACGATGCCGAGGTTCGGGAGAAGCTGCGCGAGTTGGCGCAGCAGCGTCGCCGGTTCGGTTATCGGCGCCTGCATATCCTGCTGCGCCGGGAGGGCGTGATGATCAACAGGAAGAAGACCCAGCGCCTGTATCGAGAGGAGGGGCTGATGGTCCGACGAAGACGCAACCGGCGCCGGGCGATCGGTGCGCGGGCGCCCGCACCGGTGCTCGCGCTGCCGAACCAGCGGTGGAGCCTCGACTTTGTGCATGATCAGATGGCGTCAGGTCGGCGGTTCCGGGTGCTCAACATCGTGGACGATGTCACGCGGGAGTGCCTGCGCGCGGTGCCCGACACGTCGATCTCCGGGCGCCGGGTCGTGCGCGAGCTCAGCGATCTGATCGAGGAGCGCGGCAGACCGGGGATGATCGTCAGCGACAATGGGACCGAGCTGACATCGAACGCGGTGCTCGCATGGTGCGGTGAGGTCGGGGTCGAGTGGCATTATATCGCGCCGGGCAAGCCGATGCAGAACGGCTATGTCGAGAGCTTCAATGGCCGGATGCGCGATGAGCTTCTGAACGAGACGCTGTTCCTCGACCTCGATCATGCCCGCACAGTGATCGCGGCCTGGGCCGAAGATTACAACCAGGCGCGGCCACACTCGGCCCTTGGATATGAGACACCGGCGGCGTTCGCCGCCGAACTGCATAAGCAATGGCCTGTGCAGCTACGCCCTTCGGGCTCCGCTGCACAGGCCATTGCTTACACTGCGCTCATGCGCAACAAAGCTGCTGGGCTCTAATCCCCGCTGGTGGAAACCAGGGGGTCACGTCA
>SCNT01000091.1 GCA_005503165.1 Sphingomonadaceae bacterium 3R27E2-A | reverse complement strand
GAGGGGCTTGTTCGTCACAGCTTTCGCGCGACCACCCGCCGCTCGCGGCCCTGCGCCCCGGCGCCGCCGCCCCGCCCCGCGCCCAGCGCCGCACCCGGGCGCGGCCCGCTCCATTCCCCCGCCAGGTCGCGAAGCCCGGCATCGCCCAGCGCCGCGCCCGACAGCGCGCGCGGTCCCATCATGGCGCCGCTCCCGCGACCAGCCCGGCGATCAGGAACAGCGCCAGCTGGTCGCTGCGCAGCCCGAAGCGGTCGTGCCACGCGCCGTCCGCATCCTGCCAGCGGTCGAAGCAGAGAAAGGCATAGGGCGTGTGCCCCGGCTGCCCGCCGGCCCCGATCGGATCGACCAGCCCTTCGTCGGCCATCGCCCCCCAGACATGCTGCGCGCGCACCCCGAAATGCCGCCGCGCTCCATCAGCCCCCTTCGCCGCGATCGCATCCTCCCACTGGAAAAAGCCCAGCTCGCCCGCGATCCGCCGCGCCGCGCGGCGTTCGGCTTCGGTCGCACCGCCCTGCCATCTTTTCTCGCGCGCATCCGACGTGTTGATCGCCCCCGTCGCGGCATAGACCGTCGACCAGCGAAAGCTGCTCAGCCCCAATGTCTGCGCATTATCCGCACCGGGTCGAAAGCGCCCCGCGTTGTCCAGCACCGCCGCCTTGTCGAGCAGCCCCGCGTTCGACACGCTGAATTTCAGATCGGTCTGCCCGCCGTGCCCCACGGGCATCGTGGCCGCGATCTGCGCGCGCACCCCCGCGCCGCTCACCGATCCGTCGGAAGAGCGGAAATTGAACGCGGCAAAGGCGGCATTCGCCGTCCATCCGGCCGTGCCCGCCTGCGTATCGGCAATCTCGATCACCACGGGCGCGCTGCCGTCGACCGCCGAGCTCCCCTTGACCACCAGCCGCTGCGCCGGCGCTTCCTCGCCCACACCCAGATTGCCCACGCATACAAAGCCGCCACCGCTCCGCTGGTGCACCAGCGCGCTCGCGGGCACATTCACCCAGCCGCTGCCTCGCTGCACCGTCACCGCATCCGCCGCCTCGACCGCGCTCGCCGCCGAATGGCCGGTCGAGAGCGGCTGTTTGCCCGCGATGGCGCCCTCGTGCCCCGCGATCGCCGCCTGCGCCGCCGCGATGGAGACGCCTTGCGCCGTCACCGTCGCGCCCAGCGCCGACAGCCCCGCAGCATTGGCTGCCACGCCCGCCGCGGCGCCCGCCAGCGCCGTATCGGCAGCCGAGAACCACCCCGCCCCCGCGGTCAGCGCGACGGTCTTGATCC
>SCNT01000090.1 GCA_005503165.1 Sphingomonadaceae bacterium 3R27E2-A | reverse complement strand
TGTCAAACGGCCCTTTAATTGCGGGTTTCTGTCAAGCCTGTGTATTGATCCGAACCGGGGTCATGGTCCTTTTCGAGGTCATGGCCTCATGATGATGTCCGGGTCGGGTGCCTCAACGTGCGCAACGCGGTCCTGGAAGTCCGCAGCCGTTTGAACGAGGTCACCGCAACCACCGTCCCGGTGGATCATCACAGGTCTGGCGTCAGTCCTGCAATTTCAGGGTAGGTATGACGGTCAGGCAGGCCGTTTCCCCCATTCGAACTCGGTTCCATCCACCCAGATGCAATGAAGGATGATAGCGAGTTTTCGGGCAACGGCGACCTGCGCTTTCTTCATGCCACTTCGCTTTGCAAGCCGCAGCCCCCACGCCTTAAGCGAGCACCACCGCTTGGTTCGATGAAGCAGCACGCTGGCCGCCTCGAACAAATAGGTGCGCAACAGCCGGTCGCCCCAGCGCGAGACTTTTCCCGTTACGTCCATTTCACCCGATTGCTTTCGGCGGGGCGTGAGCCCGAGATAAGCGCCGACCTTTGCCGCATTCTGGAAGCGCGTCGGGTCGTCGATCGTGTGACGATATGTCAGGGCCGTGACGACGCCAATGCCTGGCACGGTCATCAGCCGCCGCGTCGTTTCATCCTCACGCGCAAGCTGGCGAATGGTTCGATCGATCCTTTCCAGCTCGCCGCAGGTTTGCTTGTGCACGGATAGCAGCGGGCGAAGAATGGAGCCGAGAGCATGGCCATCGGCGATGAGGTCGTTGACCCGCCGTTGGAACTGCCCGCCGGCTGCGCGTGGAAAGAGCAAGCCGCATTCCTTAAGCATAGAGCGCATCTGATTTTCCAGATCGCGTCGGACTCGCACCAATCGGGATCGACACACGAGGATGGATCGCGCAGTCTGGCTTTCCTCGCTCTTGACGGCAACCTCTCGATACCAGCCGACTCGGACGAGTTCCGCCAGGCCTCGAGCATCATTCTCGTCGCTCTTGTTCATGCGAACGGACAGGGCCGCATGGGCGTGACGCGCATCGATGCAGACCACGGGCAAACCGGTGCGCTTGAGTTCATGCCAGAGCCAGCTCGACATGGCGCCAGTTTCAAGACCGACGCGTTCGGCATTGGGAGCTTTCCTGGAGATGACCGCCGCCAGCACGCCCGGATCGGATTTCACCCGGCCCTGGTGAATGGGCCGTCCTGCCTCATCGACGATGCAAATCGACGTTTCCTTTTGCGACACGTCCAGTCCGACATAGTGCTTCATGGCGATGCTCCTCCGTTACGATGATTTCTCGTACCCTGCAGCTGTCGCGCCCCAATGGGAACAACGGCAGCAATTACGTCATCGTGTTCAAA
>SCNT01000008.1 GCA_005503165.1 Sphingomonadaceae bacterium 3R27E2-A | reverse complement strand
GGGCAGGCGCGGGCACGCCGGGATCGATCGCGGGGGGAAGCGGGGGTTGAGGCTCGATGAGGTCGTCAGGCGGCGGGATATAGACCTGCGCTCTTGTGCCGGTTGAGGCTACCAGCCCCATGACCGCAAGCGCCAAAGCCAGAGGGCGGCGCACTCGCATCTCAATGACCCTTCGCCAGCTCGGCAAGCGCCACGCGCGCGACGCCGGCGCCCGGACCTCGGCCGCCGGCAAAGCTCTCCAACGCGAACTCGACCGTGACATTGCCGGTGAGCCGGTCGTGATCGGGGGTGGCGCTGGTGCAGTCGAGCCCGTCGCAGAGCTCGTACTCGCGGCCCGCCGCAACGAAGGTTGGGGCAGCTTCCACCTTGAACGCGCGGAACAGGCGCGGATCGATGGCGATATGGGCTTCCTGGCCCTCGTCGGTCACCACCCGCTTCAGCCCTTCGGCAAAAGCCTTGGTGCTCCCGCCCGGAAAGCCGCGGAAGACGACTACGCCGCCTGCTTTGGTCGTGTCGGCGATCAGGCGGGTGAGCGAGGCTTGCGGCATCGACAGGCTGGCAAAGACCATGAACATCGGCCCCTCGCCCATAGGCGCACGGCTATTGGCGGCAGCCCCGGACAGCAGTTCGTCGAAGTCGACCGCGCCGTCTGGGCCCTTGGGCAGACTGGCGGGATCAAGCGAAGCAACCGCGGCAAGGCCCTTGTCCCTCAGCTCCTCGGCTTCGCCGCGGTGCGCCTCGCCCTTGCCGGCCACCGCATCGACGAGGGTCTGGGCATCAGCCGTTGCCTCTGTAGCCCGGTCCTTGATGGCCTTGAGATCGATGCCGTCTATTGTTTGAGCGAGCGCTGCCGAGACGGCGGTGAGCGCGAGGAACCCGGCGATCGGAACGATCCGTGAGGCAGGCAGGGTGCGCGCGATGGTCATTGGCCTCCTCACAGCATGCAGCAGTTGCGTTTGCGCCAGACGAGGTAGCCAAAGTCCTCGCCCTTGACGGGGTAGCCCCTGCCGGTCTGGGGAATGATGGTGGTCGCGCCAACCGGCGCGCAGGCGTAGCGGCCCTTCACCGTCGAGATCGGGTTGGTCATCTGCAGCCGGTATTGCTGCTTGCGCATCACCGGCATCAGGTACTTGTGGCACAGCGCCTTGGAACCCATCGTGCCCCAGGCCAGCGCCTCGCGGTGCATCTTGTAGAGCATCCGCTCGGCCACGAGCCGCGAGGCCTGGATCGGGGTGACGTGCGCGGCGACGTGGCCGTTCAGGGGATACATCCCGCCGTTGCAGCCCGCGCACCAGAACATCTGGTCGATCGGCAGCTTGGCGGTCGCCGCGACACAATCGGCCGCACAAGCCGCCGTTGCGATCGGGTTCGAGAACAGCGCCACCTCAGGATTGATGATCGAGGTGAGCGCGGAATCCTGCCAGAGCGGGTCGATCTCGGTGACATAGGCGATGTCAAAGGTCGTTTGCTCGAAGCAGAGGAAATCAGTCAGGATCTCCATCCAGTAAAGCAGCGGGTAGACGTAGTAGTGCGACTGCCACTGCGAGCTATTCTGCGCCTTGCCGCCAATCTGGCTGCGTCCCTGGACGTGGCCGTTGCCGATGGCGAAGCCGGGGTTGAGCCTGATCCCGCCGAGATTGGGGAAGCACCACGCCTTGTTGGTGACATCGACGAGCCGCACCGGCTCCCAGAAGCCCACCGAGATACCAATGCGCGGGATCGGCGAACCGCAGGCGCACAAGGGAAACGAGGGGTTCTTGGGATCGGGTCGCGAGCCCTTCCAGATCGAGAGCCCGCCGATCGACAGCGGGAACAGGCACGACCAGCACACGTCAGTGATCGGGTTGATGAACTTGCCGTGGCACGTCACCGTATCGGCTCGGGCCGGCGCGGTGCCGGCAAAAGCGAGCGCCAGCGCCGCCAGCAGTCCGGCAAATTTCCTGGTTAGCCGCCTCATGGCCGTGCTCCTTGGGCAAAGGCCTCGTCCGCCCTCAGTTTGGCGCGGAAGTAAGCGAAGCCGTGGAGAGGGGCGGCGAGCGCGAGGATCAGCGCGGGACCGGCACCCCACGGCCCGAACAGCGCTTTCAAGAGCGGGAGCACCAGGACGGCGAGCGCCAGCGCCCAGCACAAGGCCATCCACCAACGCCGCATGTGGCGAAGGCGCTGGGTCTCGGGGGCCGCCATCGGGGTCTTGAGGAAGGTGATGAGCGGGTGGGTCATGACACCTTGCCTCCGCCTGTGAGTGCGGGTGCGGCCGGCGCCGGGGGCAGCGGGAACTCGCTGATCTTGAGGTTCGCGCCCGCGGCCGAGACGACCGCCGGGGTATGGCGGATGCCGAACTTGCCGGTGAGCGTCCCGCCCTGATCGAAGTAGAAGCGCCGCTGCCAGGGCTTCATCGCATCGAACGGCGAGCCCGAGACGAAGATGATCTTGGCCCGGGCATCGCTCCAGGTCTTGACCGCCCAGGCGAGCTCGGCCGCGTTGTCGCCGTCGATAAAGACCAGGGCCTGGCTCAATTGCACCATGTCGAGCGGATTGACCCGGGTGCCGCGCGCGGCGATGAGGTTTCCCTTGGCATCGACGATGTCATCCTCGGTGACGATCGAGGGATCGAACAGCCACTCGCGCTTGGCGGTCGCCGGGGTCATGCCATCGACCGGCTTGGGACGCCGAACGCTGGCGACCGCCTTTTCCTGCATCTGGCGCTGCATCCGCTCGATCCCGCCATTGGCCTCAAGCGTCCTGAGGCGCGTCTCGATGGTGGTGAGGAGATCGGTCTCGATGATCGGGAAGGTCTGGCCCATCTGGCCGTAGTCGGCAGCGCGCAAGCCCGAGACGAGCGGCCATCCGGCAAGGAGCGCAGCGCCGCAGGCGGCGATGAAGGCGGCGCGCGGCCTCACAGCAGCGAATCCCCGGTACCGATGATCCTGCCACTGCAGACGAAGCCGATGTCGGCATAGCGGCTGTCGAGCCCGTCCTTGTGCGCGGTGCCGAGATAGTAGCAGTGCTCGGGAATCCGTCCGGTCGGGCCTGGTTCCAACACTTCGCCGCGCGAGCTGGTCGGCTTGAGGCGTGCGACTTCGGCGCCGTTGATCCGCACCACGCCATCTTGCCGGGTCACGACATCGCCCGGCATGCCGTAGACCCGCTTGGCGAAGGGCGGCGAGCGTTGGCCAAAGTGCGCGGTGATGAGCGGGGTCTGCGGCGGCGCAAACACGACAAAGTCGCCGCGCTGTGGCACCCGGTGCTTGTCGATCCAGAACGCCCAATTGGGGAGCGACTGGGTGGTATTGATGAGCAGCGCGTGGCTCTGGCGCCAGCTTGCCAGCGACGAACTTGCTGTCAGCGTCACCGCGAGCGCGCCGGTCACCAGCCAACGCTTCGCATAGTTGGGGCGCGCAAAACGCGGCTGAGGCGGCGCGTCAGTTTCCGGGAGCATTGCCCTGCCCTCCGACTGCGCCAGCCTGCGGTGCAGGTCCTGACATGGCGGCGCGCATTGCGCCCATCACATCCGCTCCGCTCGCTGCTGCTGCTTGCGGCATCTTCACGCGCGCGTAGACCTCGCGCCGGACCTCGGCGGTGATGTCAGGGACATTGCCGGCTAGCACCGCTTCTCCGACGAGCACGATCTGCCCCGAGGCGCCGCGCCGCTCGAGATTGCGCTGGACCTCGCCCATGAAGGCGCGGGTTTCGATAGTGACCTGTTCGGGCGGGGTCGCCGAGCGAGCCTGCGCCTGGACGTATTCGCCGACGATCCCGGAAAGCTGGACCTTGGCGATGGCCGGGCGGTCGGGACCGGCAGCCAAGCTCTTGGTGACCCAGGCGCCCCACAGGCCTGCGGCGACAAGCGCGGCGACCAGCGCGACCGGAGCTGCACCGAGCCGCGCGCGCTGCGGCGGGGTCGCAGGTGCTGCCGCGATGTCAGCCTCGAACAGCGGACCTGGCGCTGTGCTCTCGCCGCTCGATGCGGACGCGCGGGGCTTACCTGCCATGATCTCTCTCCTCGGAATTGGGGTTAGCCGCCAGACGCAAGTCCCCAAGCGAATGGCGGCGGAAGAAGCCGACGCCTGCAAAGAGCGCGGCGCTGGCGAGCCAGAACAACAGGCGGAAGCGGCCCCGCCGCGCGCTTGTCGCGGCGACGTAGCGTGAGGCGAAGTTGTCGAGCTGGAGCACGGTCCCGGAAAAGCTGAAGTTGCCGAGCGCCACGAAGAACAGCAGCCACAGCGCGGCAACGCAGCCAAGGGTAACGGCAAGCCAGCCACTGAGACGCAGCGCCAGATAGCAGGCGTCAGCTAGGCGCGTACGTGAGAGCGCTGGCGGGAGCGATGGGGCCGCAGGCATCATTCGGCCGCCTCCGCGAGCTCGCCCTCGGCGAAGTCGGGAGCGCCCGGCTCGGGCGGGATGAAATCGGGGAACGCCACTCGCTCGATCGCATCGGGAAGCGCGAGGCCGCTGCGCACCTTGTCTTCAATCTCGGAAAAGACGCGCGGGCTCGAGGAATAGAGCGTTGCCGAATAGGGATCGAGCACGAGGCGGCCGACCGCGAGGGTCTCAGGCCCCTTGATCAGGACGTCGGAATATTCGGTACCGTTGCGTTTCAGCGAGCGCAGCAGGCTTTCGGTATAGTGATCCATCTCGAAGCGCTGATGTTTGGCGAGATCGTTGATCGTCTCCTCCTTCTGCTGGAGGACGATCGACCAGTCCGAGTTCTCGAGCGCGGCGAGCGAGCCTTCCGACTTGTAGAAGTCGTTGAGCGACTGGGTGGCGGTGATCAGCGAGCCGCCATATTTGCGGCAGGTGCGGGCATAGGTCTCGATCGCCTGGCCCATTTGCCCGCCGCCGAGCAGCTGCCAGGCTTCGTCGATCATGGTAAGCTTGGGCACCGAGCGATCGAGATCGCGCATGACGCGCAGCGTCAGGAACATCAGCGCGGTCAGCGCGACCGAGCGAAGTTCGGGCTTCGAGGAGAGATCCGAGAGCTCGAACACGGTGAGCCCGGCGGACAGATCGATCGAGCAGGCGCCTTCGAAGAACCGGCCATAGGTGCCACCCGTGAGGAACGGCGACATGGCATCGGCGAGATCACCGGCATAGGGCGAAGGAGCCAAGCGCAGCGCAGCCGCGACATCGTCGATCGTGCCAGCGCGCTGCTTCTCGCGCCAGACCGTGCTCACTGCGGAGTCGATGAGGCCGCGCTCGGTATCGGACAGCCGGTCCTGCTGGCGTGCCATTTGCCCGACGATCGACTTCAGCATGGCGAGGCATTCGACCTCGTAGTCCTCGCCGTCCTCGTCGCTCGCGAGCGCCTCGCCATCGATCATGTCGAAGGGATTGAGCGAGAAGCCCGAGGACAGCTTGAACTCGACGAAGGCGCCGCCGAAGGCCTTGGCCATGTGCTCGAACGAGCGGCCGTCGTCGATCACGATGACTTTGGCACCGGCGCCCGACATCGCCGCGCAGATGTCCTGCAGGAACACCGATTTGCCCGAGCCCGACTTGCCGAACACCGCGACGTTGTGGTTGCCCGCCGCGTTCTGGAACGGCGACCAGAAAAACGGCTGCCCGCGTCGGCCGATCAGCAGGACATGTGGAATATGACCACCGGTGTGCTCGCCCTGGAGCGGCGCGATCGATGCCGCGGTCGTCGTCAGCATGGTCTTGAAGCGCTTCATGCGCTTGAGGTCCGCCGAGAGGCCGTTGGGCAGCGACAGCGGCATCGCCGCGAGCAGCCCCATCACCTGGAGGTAGCGCTCGTCGATGAGATCCCACCCGCAGGCCTTGTAGACCGACTTCACCATGCGCTCGTTGATGTCGCCCTTTCCGAGCGGCGAGAGCGCGCCGACGCCGTAATAGACCTGCGCCAGTTTGCGGCCCTGGCGGATCTCGGCCTGAACGTATTGCCATTCGTCGCGCTGTTCGGAGAGCTGCGGCAGGAATCGCGCGGAGCGGCTGTCGGCGAGGCTGGTGGTGCGCATGACCTTGAGCCCGGCGCGCGAGGCGACTGCTTCCTCGTCCTGATAGACAAGCCCGAGCACAGTCATGACGTTGCAGCCGAAGCGCAGCTTGTCGTTGATGACGTCGCCGATGATCTTCTGGACATCCCACGGCGCCCACTGCTTGGGCAGGTTGCGCACCGAGAAGAAGCGCCAGTCGAACTTGTCGGGCACGACCTCGCCAATGACCGGCGCGCCGTCCTGACACTCGCCGGCCCCCTCTGTGCGGATTGCCCGGAAGCGCTCAGTGCGGAGCACGATGCGGTCAGGGGTGACCTGGGTTTCGAGATCGCGCCGCACGCACTGGACGTTAATCGGATCGAGCTCGGAATAGTGCTCGGGCTTGTCGGCATTATCGACCGCTGGGCAGAGAAAATCATCGAGGAAGGCGATCAGTTCGACCGGCCCCATGTCGCGCGCCGGGATCGAGAGCGCCTGGAGCGTGCCGCGCAGGCTCTCGCGTACCGATACGAGCGTGTCGGCCCCGATCGTCCCGCTGAGCCGGGCACCGATCGAGAGGATTACGCGGGTATTGCGCAGGTAAAACGGCGCATCACGCGAGATCGACATCCAGGCCGCCCGGCGCAGCCAGCGCGCGCGGTGCATCGCGGCGCGGCCATAGACGCCCTTGGCGACCACGCGCGGCAAAACCCAGTCGGCGATGCGCTGACCGACCGAGGGGCTTTGCCAGTGGATCAGCTGGATCTCGCAGCCCGAGGGCACGGCGTCGGAAAGGAACTGGGTGAGAAGCTCGCCGCTGCGTTCGTCAGCCCCCATCATCGGCGCGAGCTCGAGAATGAACCCGATCGAGTCCGTATTGATGAACATGCGGCTTTTCTTGTCGAAGCTGCGATAGGGCAGCCAGTTTGACAGCATCGGTGCGCCAAGCACCGGACGCTCCGCTTCGGGATGCGCGCTTTCGCCGAACACCATGTCGAGGAACCGGTCCCAGAAGCCGCGCGAGGTCATTGCCGCTACTCCTCGACCTTGGCCGGAAAGGCGGCGGGGCCATTTGTGGGCTTGGCAGTGGCCGAAGCCGGAGCTGCGACCGCTGCCGTCACCGCGATCGGGGCCGCACTCGCGGGTGCCGCCGGGGCGGGAACGGACGCGCCTGGCGCCTTTGCGGTATGGGCAAGACGCGCCTGGACCTCGGCGCGGATCGCATCGACCGCGTTGCCGGACTTGAGCGCCGCGGCCTTGGCGCGCGCCGCGGCGACGGCTTCCGGGCTTGGCAGTGCTGGCGGCGGAGTATCGGCCAGCGCTGAAACTGGAGCTGCGGCGCTCTCGCTGACCGGGGCAGGCGCGGCGGGTGTCGGAATATAGGCTGCGCTGGCGAGGCTGACCGCGCGGCCCTCGACCTGCTCGCCCAGGTTGGGCTCGCCCGAGGACAGCTGCATCCACGCGCCATCATCGACTACCGCGTGAACGATCCGCGGCTCGTGCAGATTGCCGCCGCCATCGACGAAGGATGGGAACACCACCTTCAGCACCCGGCGTTCGCGGTGGACCATGCCATTGCTCGCAGCGGCCAGCCTACCTGAACCCGACGGCGCGTAAGCTGCTGTGATCGGCTTGGCTGCGGCCGGTTGGCGAATGTACGGCCCCGCCGGTGAATGTCCGGGCGTCATCGGCCGGGCATTCTGGATCACCGACAGCGCCTGGTCGTCGATCAGGGTCGAAGGCGCGCAGGTCCCTCCTGGCGCGCTGCAGGCGAAGCTGCCCTTGATGTTGCCGCCGAAGAGCGACGTGCAGGCAGCAAGCTGGGTTGCGGCGAGCCCGACCGCAGCAATGCTCGCCGCCCGGGCCAGACCGCTTGGGGGACGCCGCTCAGCAAGCATGCCAAGGCGCACGGCAAGGCGCCAGAACGCAAGGCCAGATCCGAGCGACATCATCTCGGCGCCAAGGCTGGCATGGCCTGCCGAGCGGGCCCATGCGCGTCGGCGCAGCTTTGTCAGTTCAGAGGACGTGAGGTCCCGGCCGAGTGGCGGCCCAAAGGCGAGCACGAGATCCTGCCACAGCCGGATCGCCTCGCCGCGTCTCACCTCAACGCGCGGTAACGAGATTGCTCCGCGCGAGCGCCGGGCAACCGCGCGGAGGAACCCTGCGTGCTGTTCAGGCGTGAGCGCGGTCACGACTTGACGCCCTTCAGCCATTGCTCGAGCACTTCGCGCGGGCGGAAGCCTTCGATCACTGCGCCGTCGGAACGGACGATGACCGGGGTGCCGGCGAGGCCCTGCTCGCGGGCGAAGCGCTCGTTGGCATCGAGCGGCGACGTGTCGCAAGGCCGCGTGTCGATGATCGGCGCGCCCGCGTAAGCCGATTTGACCGCTTTGCGCCGATCGCGCGCGCAGAACACCTGGTTGGCAAGATCGCGGCTGCCGAGCACCGAGATCGGCCGCTCGATCACACGCACATTCATGCTTTCGAGCACGCCCGACAGCGCCCGGCAGTAGCCGCAGCGAAAATCGCTGAACACGGTGACGGTCGGCCCCGAACTTGCTCCCCAGACAATGCCGCCCGCCTCGGGCAGTGCGGCGAGCGACATCATCCGGGGGGCACCGCTCGCCGGCGGCGTGCTGACGCCGCGGCGGGGGGTCTCGACTTCCTGCGCTTCCTGCTTGCTGCCTGCCGCGCCGCCGACGAGGAGGTCGGGGTTGACCTCGAGCAGCCGCACGGCGGTCAGGTCCTGACGGGTCTGCATGTCGTAGACACGCCCGATCAGCAGGTAACGCGCGGTCCTGTCGACGTAGAACAGCTGCGATCCGGCGGTCACTTCGCAGACTCCGTCGACGAGCTGGCAATTGACCCGGCTCACCTGGGTGCGCGGCAGACGCTGCTTGAGGAGCGCCGTAACGGCCTCGTCAGACTCGGACGGCGAGTGGACGGCATTTGGCGCGGCGCTCTCGGCGCCAGCGGTGTTGGCATTTGCCCAGACCAGCGATCCGCCGCTGCCCAGCGTAATCGCGGCGAGCGGCATCAGCACCTGCTTGAGGCGGGGCTTGCCCAAGTTCAGTGGTTTCAGCTTCATTGCACCCTCCTCATCCGTTGATGAACACGCCTTCGAGAAACACGATTTCGACATCGATCCCGGTCGGCATCTCGATCACGGGCTGGTACTGCTCGGCCCGCTCGATTAGGTATTTGCTGACCATGTCGCCCGACGTGGCGATGCCTTCGCCGAGGCCGCCTTCGAGAATGTCGCCGGTGCCAAGCTTCTGGCGCTGGCCGTTCACGTTGACGTTGGTGCCAGTGAGCGTCGTATTGGTGTTGGCGGAAAAGCCGCGCCCAAACCCGCCTGCGAGCCCGGCGAGGAAGGCCTGGCCGATCAGCGAGCCCTCGCGGCTCACCACCCTGCCCCTGACCCCGGTTTTGCCGCCAAAGGCGATGAAGCCCTTCACGTCGGAGACCGCGTAACGCCCGTTCGGCTGCGGGCAGGTCATCCGCTGCAGCTTGACGTAGACCTTCTCGCTCGAGAGATCGCCGCGCGCCGCGCCGTTGACCAGACAGCCCGCGATATTGGTCGTGAGCAGCCGCCCGTTGTCGTAGACCGAGCGCGCGGGGCCAGTGATGCGCAGCACGACCGGCAAAGGATCGGTCTGGCTCTGGACACCGGCAGCAGCGTCGACCCCGACGATGACCTTGGCGACCGCGATCGAATTGGGCGGCAGGTAGTTGGCGCTGTCGGTGTAGACGGTGTTACCCTTGGGCACAGGACTTCCGGTGCCGCTGGTGCCTTCGCCAAACGAGACCAGGCTCACCTCGCTGCCGCGACCCCCGGGCATGCCCGCCGCTGCCATCGCTGCCTGTCCGGCAGGGGTCCCGGGCGCCTGGTAGCTCGGCGGACTGGTCCGCCCATAAAGCGCGTTGGGGCCGGTTGAGGTCGCGCCAGGGCCGACAACGGGCTGCCCCATGATCGGCGACTGGCGTGCAGCGGCGAGCGCGGCCTTCAGCTGCTCGTTCTCGTTCTGGTAGGCCGTGAGCACCCGTTCGGTATCGGGCGAAATCCCCCCTCCACCGGTGCTGCCTTGCGCCTGGCTCTGGGCGAGCTGCGCCTCCAGCTGGTCGGCTCGCTGTGCACGGGCGGCGAGCGAGCGCATGTTGTTGTCCATCGACATCATCTGGGCCTCGGACTGGGCGCGCCATTCCTTCTCGGCCATGTTCTTGTTGACCATCTCGTCGACCGAGACGTCGGCGACCTGGCGCTTGACGTTGCCATCGCTGCTCTTGTTCTCGCCGGCGAAGATCCATGACGAACCGATGATCAGCGCCGCGAGCCCACCGGCGCCAAGCAGCAGCATCTGCTTCTTCTTGACCGCCTCGTTGGCGACGATCGCATCGCCGAGCGGCGATGCATCGCTGCTGCCCGGATCGGCACCATGACCATCATTGGACGGGCCATCAAGCGACTTGGGGCCTTTTCGGAACGGGTTCTTCCAGTCCATCACTGGCCTCCATTCGATTGGATGAGGTAGACGGCAGCGGCCTCGCCGGGGGCGAGTTCGCTCACCGGGGTCATGAAGGCGACGCTGCCGCGTGCGGCGAGCAGGTTCTCATCGAGTGGCAAGGCAGCCTTCCCGGTGTTGCGAACCTTAAGGATCAGGCCCTTGAGGTCCGCACCGCGGTATTCGCCGACTTGCTGGACCTCGAGCTTGCCGACTGCGACGGGCTCGAGCACGCTTTGCCGGATCTCGAAGCCTTCGATGGTCTCGCTGCGATACATGGCCTGAGCGAGGCGTACTGCGGTGTCCTCGGGCGAGGATCGCACTTCCCAGTCGCGCGCTGCCTCGGCTTTGACTGCGGTGTTGGTGACGAACACCTGCTCCGCATCATTGCCGCGAACCTGGCAGAGGAACTTGTAGACGAAGCCCTTGCGGGTCGTGCCGAAGAACGAGAGGTTCGGCTTGGTGAAGCCATCGGGCACCGAGATGTAGATGTCGCCGCGCACCGGCTCATTGACGATCTTGAAGTCCTCGGCCGGGTTGCCGGTGGTGATCTTGGAAACCGAGGCGAACTGGTCGCCGGCGAGGCTGATGCGGGTCAGGTCCTTGGCCGAAGCGGTGCAGGCGACCGTGCCGTTGTCGGCCGCCGGGATGCTCTGATCCGCCATCGCGGGGCTCGCCGCGAGGCAGAGCGCGCCGAAGCAGATGAGCGCCGCGCCCACCGGCCGCCCGGCAATCGCCAGGGGGCGTCCTGCCAGCACGGTCCCGGCGCCGATCGCGCCCCAAGCCAGAACGGCCATCACTCGTCTCCCCCATCGGTGCTGTTGTTGGCGCGGGTGTTCGCGATGATTTTGCCCGCAGCGTCCTTGGTGACGCGCCCGAACCCGGCGAGCTTCAGGCTGACGCCCGAGTAGCTCCACACGTAACGGAAAGTCCGGGCTTCGGAGGTGACCTCTTTTGAGCCGACGACCGTGTGCAACACGCCACCCACCTCGCTGGTCAGCGCATCGGGATCGACGGAAAGCTTCTCGATCGTGAAGTACTGCGAAACGTTCGAGCCGTTCTGCTCGTTGAAGATCTTCATCAGCTCGGCCTTCATTCGGCCGTGGGTCCTGGGATCGGTTATCGCGAGGATCGAATCCATCCAGTATTGCAGGTTCGAGGGCGAACGGTTGAGCGTCAGCAACGCGGCGTCGCGCGTAACGAGCTCAAGGTAGTCCCTGTCGATATGGTTCGAGGACAGCGTCAGCGGCTTGGCGAGCACCGGCTGCAGCACGACCTCGCGGTCGCGGCGCGCCGCGGTCAGCGTCAGCATGATGCTGATCGCGAACAGGCCCGTCGCGGTGATGGCCAGCAGGTTGCGCTGCTTCAGGAGCCGCTGCGCCTGGCCGTGAGAAATCGAGAGGTCCATATGGGTCCCGTCCTCAGCCCGCCATTAGGCGAAGATGGGAGGGCGGCGTCGCTCTCAGCCCAATGAAGGCACCTGGCAGGTACCAGTAAGCTGAATGGATGATCCACGAGACGGCTCGTCCCGCCTTCAACTTGCGCAATCCCCACCAGGCCAGCACGCTTGAACATAGACCGATGAAAATATGTTGAGACAGGATGCCCCACGCGAAGGGCACGATCATCGCGAGAAACTCATCGAGTGTCCAAAACCCGATCAGCTCCGGATCATCGAGATGCGCGGGAACCGTGTAGCGATTCATGAACGACACCACCCTCTTGTCCGCCACACCGCAGCCCAAGGCCGCGAGAGGGCGAAATGGTTGGATCAGATCGTCGCGGTGACCGCGGCGGTGACAATTGGCACGCCCGTGCCGGCTCCCACACCGACCCCGACCGGGATCGCCACCTGGCCGAGGCTGAACCGGCCGGAGGCCAGACCAACGATGCCGCCGGCGAGGCTCAGCACCGTGATGATTTTGCCGCCCGAGCCTTCGAGGAAGCCGGTGAACGAGGTCAGCGCTGTATTGAACGTCGTGTCGGCGCCGGCCATCGCGACTTCACTGCCCAGCAGACCAGCAACCGCGACCACTGCGGCCCCCTGGAGGAGGCTCGCCCCCTTCCCTTTCATCGTGAGTTTCATTTCCATGTCCTTTCCAAATACCGCGATCATCACGGCCTTCAGAAAGAACAGAGCAGCGGGGCTTTGAGCAATTAAGAGACGGTTTAGACCCAAGAACAAATCGGAAGATTTCCGGATCGGGAATTTGAGAGGTGTTCTCGTCTCCCGCCTAGGGAAACGGAATTGCCGTATGAGGAACTAGTTTTCCTCATACGGGAACGGGCGTTACCCAGCCGGGAATATCGATTGCCGAATGAGGAAACGGGGCCTTCGAATCGAGATCATTGTCTGAAGATTCGCCAAATATACGATTCTGGATCATTGTGTGGGCCGACACATGCCCTGGATCACCCTTCAATGGCCACCGGAACGCGCAACGTCCGCATCTTCGTAAGCGAGCAGAGCTTTGCGCTGCTGGTCGACGCTATGGCGGCGTTTTCCAAGAAGACCGGCAAGTTCCAGACGATGCGGATGACCGTTCAAGCTGCCTGCTCGCGGCTTAAATCCCACAGGGTTTCGCGTACTGAACTCGAACAGTTCCTCTCCGAGTATACGCTGGCAGGAGAGATTCCTGTTTGGCTCGAAGTCACGCCCGCGTGGTCGTCGGAGTATGATATTTTGCGCGAAAGAGTGAAAGAAATTGCCGGAAAACAGGGCGCAGACCGGATTGCGATCCCGTTTTCAATCTACCTCGCAGCTGAGAACAATCTGCTTTAGGTAATTTCCACACGGGAGTTACACAGTTTTTAAGACTCTTGACATGTTATGCCATCCCATAGGACGAACTGCCTTGGGAGGGATCGAAAATGCCTCACAGGGATTTGACACCTGAAACGGTTTTCAAGCCGAGCAGTCCGGCGGGCAGTGAACCGGTCTTTGCTTTTGCCAGTCCTGCGCCTCTGCGATGCGAGCAAGAGCAATACAAGCACCTGATCAATGCCGAGATGATGCGTCAGGGCATACTTCCTGCGCACTTGGCGGATCGCATGGGTTTGTCGCGTGCCAAGCTGCACAAGATTCTCAAGCAGTCGAACCCGCTTTCCGATCTCTTGCGCGACCAGATCTTCGACGAGCTTGGCATCGATCACGTCCGCGCCAAGATCAGTGTGGCGCTGCTGCACGATCCACATGCTTATGTCGAACAATCGGTGTTCCTCGCCACCGAAAGCCTGAAGAGCTTCTACCTCGAGGTTCTCACCTGCCGGCGCGGTTCGATCGAGGTCGACTTACGCCCGGCGGTGATCCACGAAGCGGCACGGCGGGCCTACGATCTGCTGCTGTCACATCAGGAACGGGTCCTGCAGAACAACCAGACTCTCCAGGCCTGAGGGGGCGCGATGCGCCACGAGACAATCGAGGCCTGGCTCCAGCTCTACGCAGCGGTGGCGCTGCTCGCAGCGATCTGCTCAGGCTGCGCGCTGCTCAAGACCGTCCATGACATCCGGACCGGGGTCATCGCGCCGCCCGCTAGCGAAGGACTGCGCTGGTTGCTCTGGTTTCCGAAAGTGTGGCTGCACTTTCAGATCGCCTATCTGTGCGGTTTTCCAAGCATTCTGGCCATCGCTATCCTGTATGCGCACTATATCGGGTTTGCCGCATTCGCGCCCTCGTAGGTTATAAGGGATACCTCGCGGTAGCCTGAGGCTCGTACTGCGATGTTGGCCGCCATTGCCCGTGCGGCAACGGTCAAATTTGGGTTCCCAAGTTTAGTGAGGCGGACCCAGTTGGTTGTGATGGCCTGCACGTAATTACGGGTTTCTGGGATTGCAGGAATGCTGCCCAGCGCGAGTGAACGACGTTCTGGCCCCGAATTGTACGCAGCCAAAGCCAGATCGACGCGTCCAAAGCGATCAAGTTGCTGACGAAGGTACCGTGCCCCCGCCCTCATGTTGGCAAGCGCGTCCCAAGGGTTCCTTAGCTCTAGGTTTCTCGCTGTTCCCGGCATGACCTGCATCATGCCCATCGCCCCCGCCCCACTTAGTGCCCAAGCCTTGTATCCTGACTCCTGAGCAATGACGGCGTCCAGAAGGCTCTCAGGAAGTCCGTTCTCACAAGCTATCGCGGACATTGCTGCAAAATAGGCTACTCGGCGGCTCTCCACCTCAGGAGACAACCACCAGGTCGGGCGATACCCATTCCCCGGGCACGATGAAGATGTGGAAGGCGCTGGGATTGCCGGGTGTTTCGGTTCGGAAAGTCCTGACGGGTCGTATCCGCCAATGGCTTTGGTTCTCTCACTGTCGCCGAGCCCATCGACCGGCTCAACCAACCCTTCAAAGTGGGTGCTTAGCGCGACTCCGACGGCCCCCTGCTCATTGCTTGCAGTAACGGCAAACGGAGAGAAACGGACAAGATCAACTTCTCTCGCCTTCGCGGCCGAGACGCAAAGCATTCCTGCAACGACGATCAAACTACAGTTGGATGAAATCACGACACACCCTTCCAAGGTGGCGTGCGGACCTGATCGGGAATGCGCATGATCAGAAAATCAAAGATAGAAAGCAGAGTCAATCTCTGCGTAAACCCATCAGACGCGCCAAGCAGCTGCCCAACGACAGATGTGTCGCGATGTTGCCAGCGATCCGACTGTTCAAAAGAGGTGGCCGGGTTGGTCTGCACAGGGATCGGCAACGAATAAGTGGATCGTCTGCCGGTTGCGACCCATATCGGCGGCCAAGTTCATGCTGCCATTGCCAGTGGCAGGTTGTTAAAATACGTATGATCTGGCCTGCTGCCGGTTTGATGGACACCGAGAAAAGGTGTTTTATCGAACTGGAGGACCAACATGGAACGAAGGAAGTTTACGCGCGAGTTTAAGCTCGAGGCGGTGAGGTTGATCAAGGAGCGCGGTGTCAGCGTTTCACAGGCATCGCGGGATCTTGATGTGCACCAGACGGTGCTGCGCAACTGGGTGCGCGATTTTGGCAGCGATCCGGCATCGGCATTTCCGGGGCATGGCCAGATGAAGCCGGAGCAGCTGGAGATAGCGCGTTTGCGCAAGGAAGTGGCGAAGCTCAAAGCGGAGCGCGACATCCTAAAAAAAGCCGCGGCCTACTTTGCGAAGGACTCCCTGTGAGGTTCGCCTTCATCGCAACGCACCGAGACATCTGGCCGGTATCGTGGATCTGCGGGGCTCTCGGGGTCTCGCGCAGTGGCTTCCATGCCTGGCTTGTGCGTGCACCATCGCTGCGCACCAGAAGCGACGAGGAGATCGGGGCCAGGGTCAGAATAAGCCACGTCACGAGCTTCCGCACCTATGGGGCCAGACGTGTCTGGCACGATCTGCTGGCCGAGGGCTACCGCTGCGGTCTGCACAGGATCGAACGACTGATGCGCGCGCAGGGCCTGCGGGCACGACCGCGTCGGCGCGGACTGCCCAAGGATACCGGTGAACGCTCGGTCATCGCCGACAATGTGCTGGACCGCCAGTTCACCGCTGGCGGACCCAACCAGAAGTGGGTGGCTGACTTCACCTACATCTGGACTGCCGAGGGCTGGCTCTATGTCGCAGCAGTGATCGACTTGTTCTCGCGGCGGGTGGTGGGCTGGTCGATGAAAGCGGAGATGACGGCCCAGCTCGTTACCGATGCTCTCATCATGGCGATCTGGCGGCGCGGCAAGCCCGATGCCCTGCTGCATCACTCGGACCAGGGCAGCCAATATACCAGCGAGCAGTTCCAGCGACTGATGGCCGACAATGATGTCGCCTGCTCAATGAGCCGATCAGGAAACTGCTGGGACAATGCCGCGATGGAGAGCTTCTTCTCCTCGCTCAAGACCGAAAGGACCGCGAGGAAGATCTACAGGGCGCGGGACGAAGCCAAGGCCGATGTGTTCGATTACATCGAATGCTTCTACAACCCCATCCGAAGGCACTCGACCATCGGATACCGAAGCCCCATCGACTTCGAACGCGAAGCCGGTGTAGCATGAATGAGCCAATCTCGGTGTCCGTCAAACCGGCAGCAGGCCAATCCGGCGTCGTTGCGGCAAGGCTCGAATGCGGCCTGCAGCAGTTGTAGAAGTTCAGATACCGACCAATCGATGATCGGATTCGCTGACGACACCAAAGGCGCGCAGATAGACCTCTTCATACTTCGCCGAGCGCCACAGGAGCTCGACAATGACATTGTCGAGCCACGCGCCCCGACCATCCATGCTGATGCGACACTCGCCAAGCGAGAACCTTGCGGCTGAAACAGTCAATGATGGCTACGAGATAGACGAAGCCCTTCTCCATCGGAATTTAACTGATGTCGGTTGCCCAGACCTGGTTGGGCCGCTCAATCGCCATCTTCATCATCAAGGTGGCGACATGCTGGCGGCCAATATCGATGTCCTCCTGCCGGAGCAAATCGCGCAGCATTCGACTCCCGGCAAAGCGAAACTCCAAATGCGTTTCGTCCATCTGCCGCATGATGCCGAGATCGGCCCCCGATACTTGCTTAGGCAGGTATTAAATGCTGCCTCGGCTGATCCCCAGTTCTCGGGCCTGCCGCGCCAACGGCAGGCGGTGCGAACGATCGATCATCGTTTTGCGCTCGGCAACAGACCCGGCTGGCCGAGCGCACGTGACAAAAAATCATTCACCAGCTTCAGTTTGCCGTTCTTGGCGTGCAGCGTCTTCACGTCGATTGCAGGTTCCGCCAATTCAGCGATACTATCAGCGCCAAAAACACCGGCCGGCCCCTTCCAGAAGCTGGGTGCGTCAGGTCGTGAACTGGTTCGCGTCAACGTCGTACCGCTGCGCCAACTCGGACAGCGTCTTATCGCCCTTCACGGCAGCCAATGCCACCTTCGCCTTGCATGCCGGGCTGTGGTTCCGGCGCGGTCGTCTGCTCTCCTGTCATGCGGCACGATGGCCGCCGCCAGGCAGAAAATCCACTTATCATCCTGTGCAGCTTTGCCAAATGACCTCTTTTTATCATACGTAACAGTATCTTGTATAGAAGATTTGACTGCCCTTTACGCAAGCTTTCAGCCAACAGTTATCTGCGATAATGGTGCCGAAGTCACAGGATAGCCCATTCCTTCCGGAATGCAGAGCATTTCGCATTCGTCACCCTGTTCAATCCAAGGCGAAATTGTCGCGTCAGGTGTGGACAGAGCGTGATTGCAGGCCTCCTCGAAGCTGTCGAATTGAGCAAGCCGCTCCAGATTGCGGCGTGTAGGGTAGATTGCCTTCAATTTGCCTTGCTCAACCTGTTCGAGCGCCGATACCGCCGAAATCCAGAAAAGCTGCGTGTTCTCACCGTGGTCAGGTGCCAGTTCCACTGCGCCCGTACCGACGTCAGCCAGATAGAAGCGTGTGTCGAATATCCGTCCCGGTTTGAAGTTGGGCAGCCAGCGTGCAAAGTTGACCAGACCGTCTGTATCAAGCGACCAGCCAAACCGTTCAAGGACTGGCGCAAGGTCTTCGTTCTCGACCAGCATCGCACGGGCATGGGCGGCTTGTTCCGCGCTAACTGCGCCGTTGACACAAAGAACCAACCCGGTTTCCTCAATCGTCTCGCGCACAACAGCAATCCGCGCCGCCTGCTCTTCATCGCCATCGGCAAGGCGCAGGTCGGCCTCGGCAATCTTTCCGCCGGGAAAGACCACCGCACTGGCGGCAAAGGAAAGTGTCTTGGAACGCCGGGCCATCAAGATCTCGGGCGGACCGACCAGTGATTTGCGAAAGACGATTACCGTCGATGCTGCCACGACGGTTTGCGGCGCGGGTGAGCCGGTCTCATTTGCCAATGTCAGGGGTCCTTCCAAACGATGATTAGTTACGCGGATTTACTGGCAGATTGAAACGGGAAGCATCGCCAAACGCGAATTTCCGCAAGTAGCTCGACTGGATGAGCCGGTTGGGAAACGTAGGAGCAGACGCCGCGATCCCGTTAATCCCCTGCATTGTTGCGTCGTCTAGCGGATCAGCAATGTCGCCCAGCATCTGGCTTAATTGCTGCCCCGAACGGGCCCCGATTATCGGGAAACAGGATGCCAAACCGGATTGCATGATCCAGCGCAGAGCGACTGATCCGGTGGACCTGCCCAGATCACCAGCGATCGCTTGCAACCGAATTGCGGCTTCTGCGACTTCGGCAGGGATCGCTGAAGCAGGACGACGTTGTGGCGCTGAGCCAGCCGCAAGCGCTCCCGCCGCAAGCGGACCCCAGCAGAAAACGCCCAAATCGCAGGCCTTCGCCATCGGCAGGAAATCTTGCTCAACATCGCGGCTGGCAGCGTTGTATTCAAGTTGCAGCGCCACTACCGGGGCGCTGCGCGTCAACTCGGCCATCGTGACCGCCCGGCTCGCGAGCCAGGCAGGTGTGTCGGACAACCCGAAGTAAAGAATCTTGCCTGCCCGCACGAGATCATCAGCCGCCCGCAAAACTTCGTCGAGCGGCGTGGTGAAATCCCAGAAGTGCAACCAGAGCAGATCGATCCGATCAGTGTCTAGGCGGCGCAGGCTTGCCTCGACCGATTGCACCATGGCCCGGCGACTGTTGCCACCGGCCAGCGGATGCGACGACGTTGATCCGGTGTATTTGGTGGAGATCACCAATTCATCTCGCCGTGATCTGGCGAAACGGCCGACGATTTCCTCGCTAGCACCGCTGGCATAATTCGGCGCGGTATCGATGGTTGTCCCACCGTGTTCTACATAGGCCGCAAGGATGGCTTCGGCTTCGTCAGGCGGGGTACCCCAGTCGCGCTTGTCGCCAAACGTCATGGCGCCAAGCGCAATTTCACTGCTGCGCAGGCCGCTGCGACCAACCAGTTTGATCCGCATCATGCTGCCTGTTCCTTTGGGTTCTCATCAATCCGTCGTGGTTTTCCGCCTGCGTCAAGGGCTACGAATGTGAACAGTGCCCTACCAACAAGCGAGGATTCCTCCTCGTGGCGATCCCGTTTCCACGACTCGACCGGAACAGTGAACGACGTCCTGCCAATTCGCTCGACCTTGCCATAAACCGATACCTCGTCGCCAACCTTGACCGGCGACTCCAGCGAAATTCCGTCAACCGCGACAGTCGCTGTCTGTCCTTTGGTGAAGCGTGCCGCAATCAAGCCTGCCCCGGCGTCCATGATGCTGAGCAGCCAGCCGCCGAAGACGCCACCATAAACATTGGCATCCATCGGGGTAGTCGCGATCCTTATGACTGGCTCTTCAGTTGGGCGGGTCATGCTTTCAGCTCGCGGGTTAGCCCGGTTTCGATCCTTTCGCGGATTTCTAGGGGCCAAGGCTCTGATTTGCGTTTGGCCAGATTCATCCACACAACCGTCATTTCCATTGTGAGGCGGTGTTCGCCGTGGCAACTGAAGTCAGCCTTCAACCGGCAACTGCTCTTGCCAATTGCTTGCGGGACGATGCGCACTGTCAAGACATCGCCAAGAACACTTGGCACCGCAAAGGTCGCAGCGATATCGACAATGGGAATCCCCATCCCAAGGACCATGTGCATGGTATGGAAATCCAGTTGCAGTTCTTGGGCGCACCAGTCCTCGACCGCCGAATTGAGCATTTCAAAAAAACGGGGATAGAAGACGATCCCTGCGCCATCGATGTCGCCGAAGCGAACAAGCACTGTCGTTTCAAATGCCATGGTCAGAGATTTCTCAATGCTTCGGAAGGCTGGATGCCCAAAGCTTCAAGGCGGCGGCACACTTCGGCGATGCCGGTCTGGCGGGCATGAAACATCGGCCCTCCTGTCCATACCGGCCAGCCATATCCGTTGAGCCAGACCGTATCGATATCGGAAGTCCGTTGAGCAATACCCTCGGCAAGCAACTGCGCGCCCTCGTCAACCATGGGCCACAGCAGGCGGTCGAGAATCTCATCACCCGTGAAGCTGCGCCGAGTGATTCCAGTGTCGCGTGCAAAGTGGGCGATCAGGTCTTCGGCAATGCTTGAGGGCTGCGGTTTCATCGCCTCGTCGTAGTCATAGAAGCCCGCCTTGGTCTTCTGCCCGCGCCGGCCCGCCTCGCACAGTCGTTCGCGAACCGTAGAACCCGTGGAAATTTCTGCCGACCAACCAAGGTCCAGCCCGGCAAGGTCTCCCATGCGGAACGGCCCCATGGGGAAGCCGAAGCGTTCAAGAACTAGATCGACCTGCTGCGGCGATGCTCCCTCAACCACCATTGCTTCGGCTTCGCGGCGGCGCACCGCCAGCATGCGATTGCCAATGAAACCATAGGCATTACCCGAAACAACCGGAACTTTGCCGATACGCTTGGCAACGGCCAGTGCCGTGGCCAGCACATCGGGGGCGGTTGCCTTGCCGCGAACGATCTCCAACAGCTTCATGATATTGGCGGGAGAAAAGAAATGCAGCCCGACGACATCCTGGGGCCGCTTGGTCATGGCAGCTATCGCATCGACATCGAGGTAAGATGTATTGGTCGCCAGCACCGCGCCTTGCTTTATCACAAGGTCCAGTTGCGAGAAGATCGCCTGTTTGACCTCCATGGTCTCGAACGCCGCTTCAATCACCAGATCGCAGTCGGCCAGTTCCTCGATGGCAAGCACCGGACGCAAGGATGCCAGGGCAGCGTCCGCTTTTTCGCGCGCCATCCGCCCTGCGCGGACATTCGCCTCGAGCGTCGATTGAATCTTCGTAACGCCGCGATCCAGCGCTGCACTGTCACGCTCGAAGAGCGTCACCGGCAGGCCGGCGTTTAACACGGCAATGGCAATGCCGCTGCCCATCGTGCCCGCGCCGATCACGCCCACTTTGGCGACAGCGCGGGGTTCAACACCGTCAATTTCCGGAACCTTGGCCGCTTCGCGTTCGGCAAAAAAGACATGCCGCATGGCCGCATTCTGCGGTCCTTCGCGCAGTTTGAGGAAAATCTCACGCTCGCGCATCGCGCCTTCCTCAAACGGGAGTTCAGTTGCAGCGCGGACGGAAGCGATAATGGCAGACGGAGCATCAAAGCCACGAAACTTGCGGGCGTTTCTGGCGGCAAAGTCCGCGTAGACCGCATCGGGCACCGGCTGTGCCACAAGGTCGCGCGTGCGGCGCGGCGGCGCGCTGGCCACCCGGCGGGCAATTGCTATGGCTTCCGCCAGCAGATCCCCATCTGCCAGCTTATCGACCAACCCCATTTCCGCTGCCGCAGTGGCCAACACTGGATCGCCGAGGGCAATGATCTCAAGCGCACGTTCCACCCCGACCAGACGCGGCAAATGCTGTGTGCCGCGCGCGCCGGGCATCAGCGCCAGCTTGACTTCGGGCATGCCAAGTTTTGCTGTGGGCACGGCAACGCGGTAATGGCACGCCATCGCAATTTCCAGCCCGCCGCCCAAAGCCGTGCCATGGATTGCCGCGACGACAGGTTTCACAGAAGCCTCGATCGTGTCCACCACTTCGGTCAGGAACGGCTGGACCGACGGCTTGCCAAACTCCTTGAGATCGGCCCCGGCGAAAAATGTCCGGCCTGCGCAGGCAATCACCAGAGACTTGACGTCAGGATCATGACTGGCCCGAGCGATCCCATCGACCAGCGCCGACCGGACACTGGCCGAAATGGCATTCACCGGGGGATTGTCGATTGTCAGGACAGCAATACCGTCGTTCACCTGCCATGAAGTAACTTCAGACATGGCTTAGATTCCGGCCAGTAGATCGAGTGTCACTGGCGCTGCCTGCAAGGCGGTACGCTGGAGGTAGGGCATCATCCCGATGAACCCGCCCAGCTCTGCACCGCCGCCCGCCCTGCCCGGTCCGCCGTGCTGCAGGTGCGGCAAAGCTGCACCATGGCCCGTTGCATCGGCGGCGCTGTCACGATCAACGATCATCATACGACCGTGAAAAATGGAGCTGCCCGAAACGAGCCCGGTTACGAAGGCGGGATCGTGGCTGAACACCGACATCACCAGCGAACCCTTGCCCGCATTGGCAAGCGACACAGCTTCGGCAAGATCGGCATAAGGCATGATCGTCGAGACCGGGCCGAATGCTTCGATCGCGTGCACCGCCTGGGCGCTGCCGGGGTTTTCGCAGCGCAGCAATGTCGGGGCAAAAAATGCTCCGCCCGATAGAGCGCCACCAAGATCCAGCGCTTCACCGCCAGTCACCACGGCAGCCTCAGCCATGAGAAGCGCGACATTGGCGGCGACATCCTCGCGCTGGGCAAGGCCCGCGAGCGCGCCCATGCGGGTTGCCTCTTGGCGCGGATCGCCGACGGTGGTTTTGCCAAGACGTGAAACGATTGCCGACTGCGCGGCGTCAAGCAATGTTTCAGGGACCATGATGCGCCTGATCGCCGTGCATTTTTGACCAGCCTTCTGCGTCATCTCGCGCACGGCCTCCTTGATGAACAGATCAAATTCAGGACTGTCGGGCGTGGCATCGGTGCCCAGAACAGAAGCGTTGAGGCTGTCCTGCTCGGCCGCGAAGCGCACGGTGTTGGCGATGATAGCAGGGCGGGTCTTGAGCCGTGATGCAGTCACCGCTGAGCCGGTGAAGGCCACGCTGTCCTGACAGTCGAGCTGATCGAGCAGATCACCGGTACTTCCCAGCAGTAACTGAACAGCACCCAGCGGCAAGGCTCCACTTTCGATCATGATCCGGAACGCCGCCTCGGCAAGGTAAGCCCCCACCGTGGCGGGCTTGACGATGATCGGCATGCCGGCGAGCAGGGTCGGGGCCAGCTTTTCAAGCATTCCCCAGACCGGAAAATTATAGGCATTGATATGCACCGCGACACCGTTCAGCGGCGCAAGGATGTGCTGTCCGGCAAAATTGCCCTTGCTGATCGCTTCGCGCCCTCCGTCGAGCATCACATGGGCATCGGGCAGCGCCTTGGCCTTTGAGGCATAGACGAACAGCGTGCCAATGCCGCCGTCGATATCGAACATGTTATCGCCGCGCGTCGCACCGGTGAGGTGCGACAGGGCGTAAAGTTCATCCTTGCGCGCCGTCAGCGCATCGGCGAGCGCACGCAGGATCTTGCCACGTTGCTGGAAGGTCATCGCCCGCAGGGCCGGGCCACCTATCCGCCGCGCGTGATCGAGCATGGCCGCCGCATCGGCACTGGCGGGCATGGTCGCGACTACAGAGCCGTCAATAGCCGACACCAGTTCGGTGGCGCCCCCGGCGGGAAGCCAGTGATCTGCTGCATAAGACGATAGGGAAATCACGTTCGACATAAAGGATACTCCAACGAATTCAGGTCCGTGTCCGCGAAGAAAAGCGCAGAACGGCATCGCGATAGGCGGCTGTTCGACCCAGCTCAGCCTGTGCGTCGCGCTCTGCATCCAGCGCTTCGTCAAGACTCTCGCCTGCCACTTTACGTAATCGGCGCTTGATTGCCATAACCGCAAGCGAAGACTTGGCAGCGATTTGCTGGGCCAGGTGCGATGCTTCGGAAAGCAGCTCATCATCTTCGACACAGCGCGCGACGAGGCCCATGCCCTCAGCTTCCTGCCCACTCACTGCTCGGCCGCTGAGCGCAAGATCCATGGCGCGCTGCAGTCCAACCAAACGCGGCAGCGTCCAGCTTGCACCACTGTCCGGCCCCAGTCCAACATTGACAAAGCCGAACTGAAAGCGTGCCGACTTTGCGGCAAGCGTAATATCGCAAGCAATGGCGATCGCAGCACCAGCGCCAAAAGCCATGCCGTTCACGGCCGCAATCACCGGAATTGAAAGGCCCGCAATCCGCCTGACAAGCGGATTGTAGAACGTGTCGAGTGACCCGCGGATATCCGGCATGTCGCCAGCTGCGAAGACAGCGGCTCGTTCGCCCAGGTCCTGCCCCGAACTGAACGCCCGCTCCTCACCCGTCAGTATCAACACCCTGACCGCGGGACTCGCAGCAACCGCATCAAGGCATGCCGACAATGCGCCATGCATGGCAACATCAAAAGCGTTGAGTTGGTCGGTTCGGACTAGAGTTATAACCGCGACCGCCCCATCAGTTACCAGCTTGGCGCGGGCGTCGTTCCCTGTCATTCCCGGATCTCCCGCAGCGCGCTCAAGCCGTATGCCTGATTTCGTGCGCCATATATGCATTATAATGCAGAAGCAAGCAAGGCATAGAGAGCGCACCAAGAGATGAAATCTTTGCTGTAGGTCGCAACTTCCCAAGGGTAGTTGAATAGTCGCGATGTGTCTTATACTGCAGTCACAATCTTGTTGAAAATGGGATAGATCATGACCGACGCCTTTATCTGTGACGCCATCCGCACGCCGATCGGTCGCTTTGGCGGAGCGCTTGCCAAGGTAAGGCCGGACGATCTTGCCGCCCATGTCATTCGCACCCTGATCGCACGCAATCCAGGGGTGGACTGGAGCCAGGTTGACGACGTGATCATGGGCTGCGCCAACCAGGCCGGCGAAGACAACCGCAATGTCGCCCGCATGGCAGCTCTGCTCGCGGGCCTGCCGGAACAAGTGGGCGGCTCGACAGTCAACCGTCTCTGCGGCTCGGGACTGGATGCCGTCGGCACGGCCGCCCGTGCGATCCGTTCGGGTGATGCCGGGCTGATGATCGCTGGCGGCGTCGAAAGCATGAGCCGCGCTCCCTTTGTCATGCCAAAGGCCGAGAGCGCCTATTCCCGCAATGCCGAGATCCATGACACCACCATCGGCTGGCGGTTCATCAATCCGGCGATGCGGGCGGCTTACGGCGTCGATTCGATGCCGGAGACAGCCGAAAATGTGGCCGATGAATTTGGTATCTCACGCGAGGATCAGGATGCCTTCGCACTGCGCAGTCAGGATAAAGCAGCCGCAGCGCAGGACAGCGGACGCCTTGCTGCAGAAATCGCTCCAGTCTCGATTCCCCAGCGCAAAGGTGACCCTCTGCTCGTCGAGCGCGACGAACATCCCCGGCGCACCACGTTGGAAACACTCGCCGCGCTTAATCCAGTGGTGCGTCCGGATGGCACAGTCACTGCTGGCAACGCCAGCGGTGTGAACGATGGTGCGGCGGCACTGATTATTGCCTCACAAGAGGCCGCCAAACGGGATGGCTTGATCCCTCGCGCGCGGATTGTCGGCATGGCCAGCGCAGGAGTCGCGCCACGGGTCATGGGGATCGGCCCTGCTCCCGCGACGAAAAAACTGCTTGAGCGCCACGGCCTGACAACAGACGATCTGGCAACCATCGAACTCAACGAAGCCTTTGCGGCTCAGGGCCTGGCGGTCTTGCGTCAGTTGGGAATTGCCGATGATGATCCGCGGGTCAATCCGAATGGTGGCGCTATTGCCCTGGGCCATCCGCTAGGCATGTCCGGAGCCCGCTTAGCCATGACCGCTACAGAAGAATTGACACGAAACGGAGGGCGTTACGCACTCGCCACGATGTGCGTCGGGGTTGGCCAGGGTATCTCGCTGCTGCTGGAACGTGTCTGACTCCACACCTCAGTGTATCAATCCAGCCTGCTCAACGCCGCAGCGGCAATCGGCGATAAATCCGCCCCACCTCCCGCTCTGATCGCCGCCTTCATGCGCGGGTCCCAGAACAAGGTGATATGTTCGGCAGTGGCCGCCGCCGCGCGTTCATCGCCTTGCACGGCGAAGTTGCGGGCGATCTGGTTGGCCATCAATGTGAGGTGCGCAACGTCCACTATTCCGCCGCCTCAGCCGGGATTTCCGGCGCAATGCGGCGTGATCGGGCGGACAGGGCTTCGTAGTCCTCCTGCCAATCCGTCGGGCCGTTGCTGGCCATGACCTGCACCGCGGTTACCTTGTATTCGGGGCAGTTGGTTGCCCAATCGCTGAACTCGGTGGTGACGACATTGGCCTGCGTCGCCGGGTGGTGAAACGTCGTGTAGACCACGCCGGGGGCGACGCGATCAGTCACCAGCAAACGCAGCGTGGTTTCGCCGGTGCGGCTGGCAAGGCGCGTCCAGTCGCCCGATTTCAGCCCGCGATTTTCAGCATCGGTGGGGTGCATTTCCAGCAAGTCTTCGGGATGCCACGCGGTGTTGGCGGTGCGCCGGGTCTGCGCGCCGACGTTATAGTGCGAGAGGATGCGTCCGGTAGTCAGCAGCAGCGGGAAGCGCGGCCCGGTCTTCTCGTCAGTCGGCACGTAATCGGTGACAACGAACTTGCCTTTGCCGTTGGCGAAGCCAGCTTCGTGCATGATCGGCGAGCCATCGGGATGGGCTTCGTTCACCGGCCATTGCAGCGATCCGGCCTCATCCAGCCGCGCATGACTGACCCCGGCAAAGCTGGGAGTGAGCCGCGCGACTTCGTCCATGATCTGGCTGGGATGCGTGTAATTCCAGCCGAGGCCCATGGCGTTGGCAAGGGCTTGGGTTACCTGCCAATCCTCCATGCCATTGGCGGGTTCCATCACCTTGCGGACCATCTGGATGCGGCGTTCGGCATTGGTGAAGGTGCCGGTCTTCTCCAGAAAGGTCGATCCCGGCAGGAAAACATGCGCGTAATTGGCGGTTTCGTTGAGGAACAGGTCGTGGACGATCACACAGTCCATCGCCTTCAGCCCCGCCGCAACGTGGTGCGTGTTGGGATCGGACTGGAGAATATCCTCACCCTGAATGTAGATCGCGCGGAACGAACCATCGACAGCGGCATCGAGCATGTTGGGGATGCGTAAGCCCGGTTCGGGATCAAGCGTCACGCCCCAGTCCGCCTCAAACAGCGCGCGGGTGGCGGTGTCAGAGATGTGGCGATAGCCGGACAGTTCATGCGGGAAGCTGCCCATATCGCAGGCGCCCTGCACGTTGTTCTGCCCGCGCAAGGGGTTCACGCCAACCCCGGGACGCCCCACATTGCCGGTGGCCATCGCGAGGTTAGCAATGGCCATGACCGTAGAACTGCCTTGCGAATGCTCGGTTACCCCAAGGCCATAGTAAATCGCGCCATTTCCGCCAGTCGCGAACAGCCGCGCCGCCGCGCGTAGATCGGCGGCGGGAACGCGGGAGACGGCCTCCAGCACTTCGGGACTGTGGCGCTCGTCCGAGACGAACCGCGCCCAGTCCTGATACTCATCCCAGTCGCAGCGCTCGCGAATGAACGCTTCGTCGGCCAGCCCTTCGGTGACGATCACGTGCGCCATGGCGGTCAGCACCGCGACATTGGTGCCGGGTTGCAGCGGCAAATGATATTCCGCCGCGATATGCGCGCTGCGCACCAGATCGATGCGGCGCGGGTCGATGACGATCAGCTTCGCACCTTTCCGCAAGCGGCGCTTCATGCGGCTGGCAAACACCGGATGTGCGTCAGTAGGGTTCGCGCCGATCACCAGAATGACATCCGAGTGCTCAACGCTGTCAAAATCCTGCGTGCCCGCGCTGGTGCCGAACGTGGTTTTCAGCCCGTATCCGGTCGGCGAATGGCAGACCCGCGCGCAAGTATCGACATTGTTGGTGCCAAACCCGGCGCGGACCAGTTTTTGCACCAGAAACGTCTCTTCGTTGGTGCAGCGGCTGCTGGTGATGCCGCCCAATGCGCGCGCGCCGTACTGCGCCTTGATACTTTGCAGGCGTGACGCGGCAAAACCCAGAGCCTCGTCCCACGAAACTTCGCGCCATGGCTGGTCGATACTCTCGCGGATCATCGGCGCGGTTATCCGGTCCTTATGCTGGGCATAACCCCACGCAAAGCGGCCCTTGACGCAGGAGTGCCCGTGGTTGGCCTTGCCGTCTTTCCATGGCACCATGCGAACCAATTGCTCGCCCCGCATTTCGGCGCGAAAGGTGCAGCCGACCCCGCAATAGGCGCAAGTGGTGATGACAGAACGCTCGGGCTTGCCGATTTCCTTGACCGCTTTCTCCTGCAAGGTCGCGGTCGGGCAGGCCTGAACACAGGCCCCGCACGATACACATTCGCTCGAAAGGAAATCATCGCCCGCCTGCCCCGCGCTGATCTTGGAGGCAAAACCGCGCCCGTCCATCGTCAGCGCAAACGTCCCCTGCACTTCATCACAGGCCCGCACGCAGCGCGAACAGGCGATGCACTTGCTGGGATCAAAATCGAAATAGGGGTTCGAGGTATCGGCGGCCAGCCCAAGGTGGTTTTCCCCCGCATAGCCAAAGCGCACATCGCGCAGGCCCACGGCGGCCGCCTGATCCTGAAGCTCGCAATCATTGTTGGCGCTGCAGGTCAGGCAATCGAGCGGATGGTCGGAAATATACAGTTCCATTACCCCGCGCCGCAGCTTTTGCAGGCGGGGGGTCTGGGTGTGGACGGTCATGCCCTCTGCCGCCGGGGTCGTGCAACTTGCGGGAGTGCCGCGCATTCCGTCGACTTCGACCAGACACAGGCGGCACGAGCCGAACGCCGCCAGATTATCACTAGCGCAGAGTTTGGGGATCGATCCACCGGTCAACGCGGCGGCGCGCATCAGGCTGGTGCCTTGCGGCACGGTAACGCTACGCCCGTCGATGGTCAGCGTGACGCGCGTCTCACTCGCTACCTGCGGCGTGCCAAAATCAGCTTGCGGTTCATAAGCCATTGTCGGTCACCCACAACATGTTGTCATCACGCGCCACCACCGCCAGCGCCAGCCCGGCAGCCGCCGCCCGGCGCACCGCCAGATCGGTTGGCGCAGAGATCGTCACCAGCAGCGTAGTCCCTGCGCGGACGGCCTTTTCCACCAGTTCATAACTACACCGGGACGTCATGACGATAAAGCCCTCGCTGCAATTGAGCCCTGCCAGCGCCAGCGCGCCGATCAGTTTATCGAGCGCGTTGTGCCGCCCGACATCTTCGCGAACATGCAGGACAGTGCCGTCTTCAGCGCAAAACGCGGCGGCGTGCGTGGCGGCGGTTTCGCGGCCCAGCGGCTGGTGTTCGTTCAGCGCGGCAACCGCCCGCCCGATTGCGGCAGGCGTGGCAAGGGTGGCACGGGTTAGCTTGGGCAAGGGCCGCAGCGCCGCCTCCACGCTTTCAATGCCGCAAATGCCGCAAGAACTATCCCCCAGCCGCCGCCGCGCGCGGTCCATGATGGGTTCCAGCCGGTGCGGCGGCAGGTTGACGCGGGCGATGAGGCCGGTGCCCCACTCCGCGCCGCCGGTTTCGTGGCAGTCGATGAGTCCGATTTCAGACGCGGTAGCGATCCCTTCACTCAGCAGGAATCCGGTCACAAAATCGGCGACATCCAGCGGCGTCGCCATCATAACGGCATAGGCAATGCCGTTGGTTTCAATCGCAATCGGCACTTCCAGCGGCACGCTGCGGGAGACCTTCTCAGCCGCCCCGCCGGTATAAGCGCGGCGTTCCATTGCAATCGGCACAGCGCCGATCATCCGAAGTCTTCCGGCCAATGGCGCAGCGCGCTCAGCACCGGATAGGGCGTGAATCCGCCGAGTGCGCAGAGCGAGCCGAACTTCATCGTTTCGCACAAGTCCTCAAGCAGTTCGATATCCGCCTCACGGCTGCGCGGGGTCTTGGCGGCGTTGTGCATCTGGGGCAGGCTTTCAACTGCTCCCCCAGCGGTCGCGCCGCCGCGAATCCGGTCGATCAGTTCTACCCCGCGCGTTGAGCCGATGCGGCAGGGGGTGCATTTTCCACACGATTCCACAGCGCAGAATTCCATCGCAAACCGCGCCAGCTTGCCCATGTCTGCTGTGTCGTCAAACACCACCACGCCGCCGTGGCCGATCAGTGCGTCTGCTCCGGCATAAGCCTCGTAATCAAACGGCAGGTCGAACCGGTCGGGGTGGATATAGGCCCCCAGTGGTCCGCCGACTTGCACCGCCTTGACCGGGCGGCCCGACGCGGTGCCGCCACCGATGTCGTAAATCAGATCGTGCAGGGTAATGCCGAACGGCGTTTCAAACACGCCGCCGTGCCGGATATTGCCCGCCAGCTGGATCGGCTTGGTGCCTTTCGAGCGGCCAAAGCCGTGGCTATCATACAGCACCGCGCCGCCCTCGCTCAGGATATGCGGCACGGCGGCGAGGGTCAGGACATTGTTGATGACGGTCGGCTGTCCGAAAAGCCCTTGATGCGCTGGCAGCGGCGGCTTGGCCCGCACTTCGCCGCGCTTGCCCTCGATGGAATTCAGCAGCGAAGTTTCCTCGCCGCAAACGTAAGCCCCAGCCCCGACGCGGACCTCGATGGTGAATGGCGCGATGATCTCTGCCGCCAGCGTGATTGCCGCATTCAGCTTGGCAATGGCGTGCGGATATTCGCTGCGGACGTAGATATAGCCCTGCCCGGCCCCCACCGCATGAGCAGCAATCGCCATGCCCTCGATCAGTTGAAAGGGATCGCCCTCCATCAGCATCCGGTCGGCAAAAGTGCCGCTGTCACCCTCATCCGCATTGCAGACGATGAACTTGCGGTCGCCCGGCGCGGAAGCGACCGTCTGCCATTTGATGCCCGCCGGAAACCCCGCCCCGCCGCGCCCGCGCAAGCCGGACTGGCTCATCTCTGCAATGATCGCTGGCGCGCCGATTGAACGCGCGCGGTACAGCCCTGCCCAGCCGCCGGTCGCGGCATAGTCCGCCAGATCGAGCGGGCGTGTCTTGCCAGCGCGGGCGAATGTCAGGCGCTGCTGCCGCGCGATGAAGGGGTGGTCGGCGATTATGCCGATGGCCTTGGCGCTGGTCCCGTTCAGGATCGCGGCAACATCACCCGGAACCGCCGGACCGAAGCCCTTCCCGTCCAATTCCACCAGCGGCTCCAGCCAGTGCATCCCCCAGCTCGACACCCGTTCCACCGTGCAGCCTGCGCCCACAAAGGCCGCCGCCACCGCGTCTGCCCCGCAAGCCAGTGCCAAGGCATCGTCAGAGATCCGGACAACGGTCATGCGCGTTCAATCAGTTCGACAAGACTGCCCTGATCCAACCGCGCATAAAGCTGATCGCCCACCCGCGCATTGGGACCGACGCTGCACAGGCCAAGGCAATAGACGTCGTGCAGCTTTACGCGCCCACCCGCGGCGGCCTGTGCCGCCGGAACCAGCGCCTCCACCCCGCGCGCCTGACACGCTTCCGCCCGGCACAATTGCACGCAGGGACGCGGATCGGCGGTTGCGGTGAAGTCGTGATAGAAGCTGACCACCCCATGCACTTCGGCGCGCGACAAGTTCAGAGCATGCGCAAGCTGCGCTTCCGCTTCCCCGTCAACGCAGCCAAACTCTGCCTGAACCTCATGAAGCAGGGGCAGCAGTGGGCCCTCGCGTCCGGCGTGGGCCGCGACGATCTCGACAAGGCGCGCCGAGCGGTTCATCCCTTCAGCCTCTCGGCGTGCCAGCGCACGTGATCGGCCATGAAGGTCGAGATGAAGTAATAGGAATGATCATAGCCCGGCTGCATGCGGATGGTCGCCGACTGACCGGCGGCTTCGCAGGCCTCGGCCAGACGGTGGGTCTTGAGTTGCTCCACCAGGAAATTGTCAGCATAGCCCTGATCGACCAGAATATCGGGCAGGCGCGCGCCGTCCTCGATCAACGCGCAGGTATCGTATTCACGCCATGCCGCGCGATCGGCGCCAAGATAGCCGCCTAGCGCCTTCTCGCCCCAGGGGCAATTGAGCGGGCTGACGATCGGGGCGAAGGCGCTGGTCGAGCGGAAGCGTCCCGGATTGCGCAGCGAAATGGTCATTGCGCCGTGACCGCCCATCGAATGGCCGGTAATGCCTTGCCGCTCCATGTCGACCGGGAAATGCTCGGCGAGAAGTGCGGGCAGTTCCTGCTCGATATAGGAGCGCATGCGAAAATGCGTGGCCCAGGGCGCCTCTGTCGCATCGACATAAAAGCCCGCGCCTTTGCCGAAGTCATAACCCTCGTCATCCGGCACATCATCGCCGCGCGGACTGGTGTCCGGGGCGACGAAGATCACACCCTGTTCAGCGCAGGCCTGCCGGAATTCGCCCTTTTCGGTGACATTGGCATGGTTGCAGGTAAGGCCCGACAGGAACCACAGAACCGGCAGTTTCATCCCCGGCACGTGGTCCGGAACGAAAACCGAAAAGGTCATCGGCGTGCCGGTCGCCTCGGACAGGTGGGAATAGACCCCCTGCGTGCCGCCATGGGCCTGCCAGGCGCTTACCTGTTCCATCAGAATACGACGACGCTGCGGATAGACTTGCCCGCGTGCATTAGATCGAACGCGGTGTTGATTTCTTCGAGGCCCATGACGTGCGTAATCATCGGATCAATCTGGATCTTGCCGGTCATGTACATGTCGACGATCTTGGGCACGTCGGTGCGGCCCTTGGCGCCGCCAAACGCGGTCCCGCGCCAGTTTCGTCCCGTGACCAGTTGGAACGGGCGGGTGCTGATTTCCTTGCCCGCTTCGGCCACGCCGATGATGATCGAGGTGCCCCAGCCGCGGTGGCAGGCCTCAAGCGCGGTGCGCATCACTTCGGTATTGCCGGTAGCGTCAAAAGTATAATCCGCTCCGCCATCGGTCATGGCAACGATCTTGGCGACGACATCCTCACGGCTCAGGCCCTTGGAATTCAGGAAGTCGGTCATGCCGAACTTGCGACCCCATTCCTCGCGGGTCTCGTTGATATCGACGCCGATGATCTTGCCGGCACCGGCCAGCCGCGCGCCCTGAATGACGTTTAGGCCAATGCCGCCGAGGCCGAAGACCACGACATTGTCACCCACTTGCACCTTGGCCGTATTGATGACCGCGCCAACGCCTGTCGTCACACCGCAGCCGATATAGCAGCTGGACTGGAACGGCGCGTCCTCACGGATTTTTGCCACGGCAATCTCGGGCAGCACCGTGAAGTTCGAAAACGTGCTGCAGCCCATGTAGTGGAAAATGGTCTGGCCCTTGTAGCTGAACCGCGACGTGCCGTCCGGCATCAGCCCTTGCCCCTGCGTGGCGCGGATCGCGGTGCACAAGTTGGTCTTGCCGGAAAGGCATGACTTACACCGGCGGCATTCAGGGGTGTAGAGCGGGATGACGTGATCGCCGGGTTTTACGCTGGTCACGCCAGCACCCACCTCGCGCACGATCCCTGCGCCTTCGTGACCCAAAACGCTTGGGAAAATCCCCTCTGAATCGAACCCGTCGAGCGTATAGGCATCGGTATGGCAGATGCCCGTTGCCATGATCTCGACCAGAACCTCGCCGGCCTTGGGGCCTTCAAGATCCAGTTCAACGATCTCAAGCGGGGTCTTGGCCGCAAAGGCAACGGCGGCACGGGTCTTCATGGTATTGGTCCTCAAATAATATTGAAATCGGATCTGAGATAAAGCCAAGCAATCCAAGCCTGATATTCAGGCCATAGGATTGGCTACTTTTTACTATCGAGTAAATTCGATGGCGCCTTCAGGAAGCAGGTAGAGCACCAGCGCCCTGCCCTTCGCTACCGTGGGACAATGTGCCGAGCCCGCGTCATAGACCATCCAGCCTGCGCCCTTGCCATCGAACTCGGCAGCCTTGTCCAGCGGCATGATGAGATCGATCTCACCGCCCGGATGGGCGTGATGCGGGCCAACTACATCCTCCATTTCCACGACATCGACGGAGAAACGATGAGTTGCATCGCCCGCTGCTACGGCCCGCCCGAACTTGATTCCGCCGGCTTCACGACCACACAGCCAGCCGTCCGCCACGCCTTTCCGGCACAGTAAGACCGTCTTGGCAAACCAATCGCCATCCGCTGGAAAGCTGGCATTGAGCGCAGTTTCCAAAGCGGTATCAAGAGGACGGTTGCCAATGGTCGACGTAACCACGGCAAGATGATCGACGAATTCTGATGGCGTGGCAGGGCGATCGCTCATGGGTAAATCCTTCAGACTTGTGATTTAAGCGGCGGGAGCAGAAGCAACCCATTCTTTCAGTTGGCGGGTGCTATCGGCAATCTCTGCTCCGTCTACCATGGTTCCCAGTTCGACCAGGCGGCGACCATGCGAATAATCGCGGACGTTGTTCACACAATCGAGCGCGATGACTTTGCCCTGCTTGAGATATACGACAGAAAAACTGCGCGTTGCCGGGTCGCCGCGCAAGACAGCTTGATCGTGGCCACCTGACAAGCCGACTGTCTGCAATTTCAGATCATACTGGTTCGACCAGAACCATGGAGTGGCCGCATAGATTGCCTCCTGACCGCAAATCGTCTTCGCAACAACGGTAGCCATGTCGTTGGCGTTCTGTACGGATTCCAGCCGGATTTGATTGCCATCGGCAAAGCTGTTGGCATGGGCAGCGCAATCGCCCAGTGCAAAAACATCAGGCAGGCTGGTGCGGCACTGCGTATCAACCAGCACGCCGTTGCCGCCTTGCGCTCCCGCCGCCAGCAATGGCTCAACACATGGAACAATGCCTATGCCGACGATGACCATGTCTGCGGGCAACATTTCGCCGGATGACAGTTCGACTGATGAAACGCGGCCCTCACCATGCAGGGCTACAACCGCCGCAGCGGTGCGCAGGTCAACCCCGTGCGCCCGGTGGTCAGCCTCGAAAAATGAGGAGAGGTCTTCGCCCGCCACCCGCGCCAGCACGCGCGGCAGGGCTTCAAGCAGCACCACTTGCTTGCCGAATTTGCTGAGCACTGCGGCTGCTTCAAGCCCAATATAGCCACCACCGATCACAACAATCTGCCCGGTCTGCGGCAGTTCTGCCACGATTGCATCAACGTCTGCACGATTGCGGACGGCATGTACGCCGGCCAGATTTGCGCCCGGGCAGGAAAGCTTGCGCGGATCACCGCCAGTCGCCCAGACCAGATGCCGATAGCCGAGAGTGGATCCGTCGACAAGTTGGACGCTGTGTTCCCCCGGCATTACCGCAGTCACACGTTGACCCTGCACAAGGGTGATGTCCTTCTCTACCCAGTAGGTCGCGGGACGAATATGAATACGCTCGAACGGCTTATCGCCGGACAGGTACTCCTTTGACAGCGGCGGCCGTTCATAGGGCAGTTCCGGCTCGTCCCCGACGAGGCCAATCGATCCAGTAAAACCAAGATTGCGCAAGGAAATGGCTGTCTGCGCGCCGCCATGCCCTGCCCCAACGATCAAGACATCGAACAGTTCAGCCATTTGCAAACTCCTGCATGAATGCGGCGCTGGCGGCCAGCACGGCGCCCTCCTGATCCCGGTGCGGACTATGCCCACAATTTGGCAGCCGTAATTGGCGCGATTGCGGCAACCGGGCTGCTACCCGATCAATCTGCTCGAACGTGCCAAATTCGTCATTCTCGCCCTGAATAAGCAGGGTTGGGCACGTAATGCAGCCCAGCTCGGCTTCGATGTTCCACGAGGCGAACTCCGGATCCGTCCAGATGGCGTGCCACTGGTCAAATACTGCCGCCGCATCGCGATGATACTTACCCAGACGCGCGACCATGTTGCCATTTCCGGCCACCTGACCAAGTGCCTCGATAGCGGTGAGGCACATTGGCTCAACAAATACGTGTGGCGCCTCAAGGACAAGCGAGGCAACCCGATGAGGATGCCTGGCCGCCAGCAGTAGCGCTATCGTGGCGCCATCGCTGTGACCAAAGACGTGGGCCCGATCGATACCTAGCTCCTGCATGAGGTCAGCAGCGGCATCGGCCTCGCGGTGCATGAAATCGGGTGAATAAGGACCAACGAAGTCATCTGACGAGCCATAGCCCTTTCGTGACCAAGCTATCACTTGGCGCGCACTTGCGGCAGCAAGCTGTTCAGGGAATTCCCGCCACATTGCAACTGAGCCCAGGCCTTCGTGCAGAAGCAGGACAGGCAGCCCGTTCCCGCTACCAAATTGGCTGACTTCCAGGACGTGCGCTTTAAGGTTCATCACACGGACTGGTCGTCACGCAGACGAAAGCGTTGAATTTTCCCGGTTGCGGTCTTGGGCAATTCAGCGACGAAGTCGATCCAGCGCGGGTATTTGTAAGGTGCCAGATGTGCCTTGACGTAGACTTTGAGCTGATCCTGCAGTGCATCGCTCGCCTCGACACCATTGTGCAGGACGACATATGCGCGCGGCTTGATCAGATCATCGGCATCGACATCTCCGACGACAGCGGCCTCAAGCACTTCGGGGTGGCTAGCCAGCGCCTCTTCCACTTCGATCGGTGAGACATAGATGCCGCCTACCTTGAGCATGTCATCAGCGCGCCCTGAATAAGTCAACCAGCCGTCAGCATCGATGACATAGTTGTCGCCTGTAACAGTCCACTCGCCCTGAAAAGTTGCGACGCTTTTCTCGCGATTGCGCCAGTAACTGATGGCCGTGGTCGGACCACAGACCTGAAGGTTGCCCATCTCACCCGGGGCGACCGCATGCCCCAGTTCGTCAACAACACGGACCTTGTAGCCATCGACGACACGACCCGTGCAACCATATCGCACAGCTCCGGGCCGTTGTGAGACGAATATGTGCAGCATCTCGGTTGAGCCCAGCCCGTCAAGCACGTCCGTGTCAAAGCGCTCCCTGAACGCTTTGCCCAGATGGGCGGGCAAAGCTTCCCCTGCCGAAGTCGCCAGACGCAGTGACGGCAGTGTTGTGTGATCCGGACATGATGGGTGTGCGAGCCAGCCGGCAAAGAAAGTCGGAACGCCGCCAAGCACGCTGACCCGATGACGGACCATTAGGTCGCTTATCGCCGCAGGGGTTGCCCGGTCACGAAAGTGGACCACCGTAGCGCCAGCGGCAAAAGGAAAACTCAGCGCGGTTCCCAATCCATAGGCGAAGAAATGCTTGGCTATGGAAAGAACCACGTCATCCTGCGCAATGCCCGCAGTGCCAATGCCGTAAAGGTTTGCCGTCAGCCGCATCGAACCCTGCAGGTGCATAGCGCCCTTTGGCCGACCTGTTGAACCGGACGTATAGAGCCAGAACGCAACATCATCACGGTGCGTATCGGCTGGTACTTCCTGTGGCTTTGCCCCATCGATCAGGGCCTCTAGGTCTGTCCACGGCCCGCCCTCGCTTGAGATGAAATGGACGTGCGGTTCGCTTGTCGCGATTGCTTCCCACTTGTCGGCAATCTCGCCGGTTACGAAAACCGCAACGGCGCCGCTATTGTGCAGGATCCACTGATAATCATCCGCAGTCAGCAGGGTGTTAACCGGCACCGGAATGACGCCTGCCCAGATCGCGCCGAGGAAGACCATCGGGAAGTCCCGCGTATCAAGCAGGCTCAGGATGACCCGCTGATCGCGGCGGATACCCAGTCGCCGGAATGCATCAGCCATACGGCGAACCCTGTCGAAGAGTTCGCCGTATGTGCATGGGCCGCGCACATCAATGATCGCGACTTTGTCGGGATGGGTCGCGGCATTGTGTGCAAGCAAATCCTGCGCGGCATTGAAAATTTCCGGCAGGTCCGAGATTCTTCTGGCTGATGCAGTCGTAACCATTGTCCACTCCCGAACGCGCCGGGTCTGAGCCCGGCTGCGCCGCATGTTCAATTCGATCAGGCGGCCCGAACGTAGTCGAAATCAAAAGTCATGCTGTTGATGCCGCGATCCGGCGGGCTGGTCCAGTTGGCACACTGGCCCGGTTCGGTGATTCCAACCATCAGTGATTTGACATAACCCCGGTCCATCTCGCTTGGCAGGGCCGCAACCACGGTTTCATGCGAGCAAGGCCGACCATCAACATCGAAGTCCAGCCCGGACCAAACACCCACGCTGCGATTGAATTTGTCAGCTGGCAACTTCAGTTCGTAATTAAAGCCCGCCTTGGCGATCGTCCGGTTCCAGCGCGTCAACCCGATGCCGCAGTCGCGGATATAGGCATTACGGGTAATCAGGTTCATCGCGTTGCGGGTGGCGACTTCTTCCAAACCGCTAGGTGTTTCGACCTGCTCGAAGGTATCCAGACAAATGTGGTCCTCATATGTGCCTTCGTCCGGACGCCCTTTCAGGCCGTTGGCGAAATAAGTGGCCGCGTTAGAGCTGATTTCCGAGCCGAACAGGTCGAGCGCGGAAGAATACCAGAAGTTGATGTAGCGCTGGAGCAGCGGCAGATCGATCACCCCGGCCTTGCGCAATACCTCGGGATCATCGGTGCCGAGCTTCTGCATTTCATCAAGCGTCCGCTTGATGACGCGGCTGATACCGGTTTCACCCACGAACATGTGATGCGCTTCCTCGGTCAGCATAAACGAGCAAGTACGCGCCAGCGGATCGAACCCGCTCTCTGCCAAAGACTTGAGCTGGTATTTGCCGTCGCGGTCGGTGAAATAGGTGAACATATAGAACGACAGCCAGTCGTCGATCGGCTCGTTGAATGTGCCCAGAATTCGCGGATGATCCGGGTCACCCGAATGACGGAACAACATTTCATCCGCCTCTTCACGGCCATCGCGACCGAAATATGCGTGCAGCAGATAGACCATCGCCCACAGGTGGCGGCCTTCTTCAACATTGACCTGAAACAGGTTGCGCATGTCGTAAAGCGACGGCGCGGTCAGCGCGAGCAGGCGCTGCTGTTCAACCGACGCAGGCTCAGTATCACCCTGCGTGACGATCAGGCGGCGCAAGATCGAACGGTACTCGCCCGGAACCTGCTGCCAAACCGGCTTGCCCTTATAGTCACCGAAGCCGATCGTGCGATCCTGCTGTTGCTCAGCCAGGAAAATTCCCCAGCGATAGTCCGGCATCTTGACGTGACCAAAAGTCGCCCAGCCCTTGGCATCAACAGACGTTGCTGTGCGCAGGTAAACTTCGTGGCCCTGATAAGTCGTCGGCCCCAGATCCTTCCACCAATCGATGAAGGAAGGTTGCCAGTGTTCGAGCGCACGCTGCAAGGCGCGGTCGTTCGAGAGATCAACGTTGTTCGGAATCTTGGTTTGATAATCAATAGCCATGTCGCTCGCTCCTTACACGCGCTTCTTGTCGAATTCGGCTCGACGACCGGTACCGAACAGCTTCAGGGCACCACCTTCACCGACCGCATTGGGACGAATGAAAATCCAGTTCTGCCAGGCTGAAAGGCGACCAAACACCTTTGACCAGACCGTTTCCTGTCCAGCAAAGCGCAGACTTGCCTCCATGCCGGTGCAGGCATCGGGAGAGAGGCCCGCGCGCTCGTCAATCGCCAGCCGGACTTCGTCGTCCCAGTCGATGTCGTCCGGCGCAAAAGTGACTAGGCCAAGATCATAGGCCTCACCTGACGGGATCGGGCTGGCGATCAAATCTTCGAGTTCGGCGAGTCTGCCCGCTTCGCCCAGAAACCGCGACTGCAGGCGCAACAGGTCATTACACATCGGGTAGAGCGCGAAATTGGCCTTGCTGAGCTGCAATTGCGGCCCCTTGTCGGGCTCCGCGATCATTTCGAGCATATAGGCCCGGTCAGCCGCAAATGCGAGTTCCGCAAGCGTCCCGGCAAATGCCGAGTCCGGCTCAATGATCGCATAGATCGAACGCGATGACACATCGAGACGCGAAAGCGTGCGGCGCAGCATGCCGATCACCTCGCGTACGAACCAGTGATCCTGATTGGCAAGCAGCGCGTTGTCATAGGCGACAACATTGGCACCTTCACCTGCGGTCTTGAGTACCCACAGGCCCAGTTCTGGTTCGTTGGTGCGCAACAGCAGAATGGCGTCGTCGAGTTCACGCGCCATAGCCAATGGCCAGAACGTCACGCCCTGCGCCTGCATGGCGGCGCCATCAGTTGCCGGGATATCAACCGGGGCCTTGACGGTAATTGTCACAAAACCCCGAGCGCGATCGAATGCAACATCGACATGCTCATAGTGATAGCCTGCGTCATCGATCCGGCGGCTGAGCGGCGTCAACTTTACACCAGTGGCGCTCGCAGGGCGCGATGACTGGGTGGCGAGCTTATCGGCGCGTTCACGCACGGCTTCGTCCCAGCGGCCCTTGGGGGCGATATCGTCAACAAGGTTCCAGTCCTTGGCGCGGCGGCCGCGCACACCCTCTTCAGACGTGCAGAACACGTCGGCAAGGTCGCGTCGCACCTTGCGCTTGTCGACCACTCGCGTGAGTCCGCCCGTGCCAGGCAGCACCGCCAGCAGCGGCACTTCAGGAAGTGACACCGCAGACGAACGGTCATCGACCAGCAGAATTTCGTCGCAGGCGAGCGCAACTTCATAGCCGCCGCCAGCACAGGTTCCATTGACCGCTGCCAGAAACTTGAGGCTGCCGTTTTGCGATGAGTCCTCGAACCCGTTTCGCGTCTCGTTGGTGAACTTGCAGAAGTTGACTTTCCACGCATGGCTTGAAGTGCCAAGCATGTAAATGTTCGCGCCCGAACAGAATATCCGGTCATTGGCGCTGGTAAGCACAACGCAGCCCACTTCAGGATGCTCGAAACGCATTCGCTGCACGATGTCATGCAGTTCCATGTCAACGCCGAGGTCATAGCTGTTGAGCTTGAGCTTGTAGCCGGGGTTTATCCCTCCGTCCGCATCAACATCCATCGCCACCGTGGCGACGCGACCATCGATTGAGACGTTCCAATGGCGGTAGCTGTCGCCGCTTTGATCATAAGTGAAAAAAGTCGCCGCCGTATTGTCGGCAGTGGCGATCTCGATTGCCATTGATTCGCTCCTCAGTCCCAAGACAAGAAGCATCATAGCGCATTGATCGAGATCAAACAAGCATTATAGTTCATCTAAGTGACGTAGCTGTCACCTCAAGCAGATCGAGTGTGGCGGCAAAGTCCTGCGCTGAGGTGTCGATGCGGGCATCTGGCCTGCCCCCTGCAAAGTGTTCCATATTGAGAGTTAGGATTTCGGCTATTTGCGCTTTGGAAGGAGCGATTGATGGCACGGAAGACTTATACAGCGGAGCAGATCATCGGGATGCTGCGAGAGGCCGAGGTACGGCTGAGCCAGGGCGAAAAGATCGGTGCGATCTGTCGCGGGCTGTGTGTTTCTGAGCAGAGCTATTACCGTTGGCGCCGCGAATATGGTGGTCTGAAGGTGACGCAGGCGGCGCGTCTGAAGTCGATGGAGAAGGAGAATGCGCGCCTTCGCAAAGCCGTGTCGAACCTGACCTTGGACGCGCTCATTCTGAAAGAGGTGATCGAGGGAAAGTTCTAAGCCCTTCGCGACGCCGTGCTGGCGTTGCCCATGCATGTGCGGCGCTCGGCGTGTCCGAGCGTCGTGCCTGCCGGGTGGTTGGGCAGCATCGCTCGACTCAGCGCAAGCCATCCCGGCCTCGACCCGATGAGAAGCGCCTGACGGCGGACATCATCCGGTTGGCATCGGATTATGGTCGCTATGGCTATCGCCGGATCACGGCCCTTCTGCAGCGTGAGGGCTGGCGGGTGAATGCCAAACGGGTTGAGCGGATCTGGCGGCGTGAGGGGCTGAAAGTACCGAGGAGACAACCAAAGCGCGGTCGGCTGTGGTTGAACGACGGATCGTGCGTGCGTCTTCGGCCGCAGTATCGCGGCCATGTCTGGAGCTACGACTTCGTCGCTGACCGCACGCATGACGGCAAGGCGTTCCGGATGCTGACAGTGATCGACGAGCACAGCCGGGAGTGCCTGGCGATCCATGTCCAACGCCTGTTGAAAAGTGATGATGTGCTGGCGGTGCTCGCCGATCTGGGGGCGGTACATAGAACGGACCCAGATATACGCTAAGGTTTCGCCGGGCCTTCGACGGCGTGCATCTGGCGAAGCGGCCTGAGGGCCGGCGATGGCGCATCGGGGTCGGTCCAAAGATAATCGCCGGTGAGGTTGATGTGCTGCCATCCGAGCGGCGAAAGGTGTTGCAGCAGGTCCGGCGGGATCGACCGGCCTAGACTGGCAAGATGCATGCGGGCGGCTTGCATGTAGGTCGTATTCCAGAGGACGATAGCACCGGCGACGAGGTTGAGTGCGCTCGCTCGATGGGTCTGGGCTTGCAATGCGTGATCGCGGATACGGCCGATCCGGTGGAAAAAGATGGCGCGTTTCAGCGCATTTTCGGCCTCACCCTTGTTGAGTTCGCGGGTCGCGCGACGCCGCTGTTCGGGTTGTTCGATCCAATCGAGCGTGAACAGGGTGCGCTCGACGCGGCCGATCTCGCGCAGTGCCAAGGCCAGGCCATTGGCGCGGGGATAGGAGCCAAGCCGTTCCAGCATGATTGACGCACTCACGACGCCGGTGCGGATCGAGGTGCCCAAGCGCAGCACGTCGTCCCAATGGGCAGCGATCAGGCCCTCATCGACCTTGCCCGCGAGGAGCGGCGCAATATCGGGGCCGGGTTCGATGCCGGCAAACAGGTAAAGCCGGCGCGCGGAGATATTCGGTATGCGCGGCGCAAACCGGAATCCGAGTAGATGGCATAGCGCAAATACATGGTCGGAAATGCCCCCACCATCGACGTGATGCTCCTCGATGTGCAGATCAGCACCGTGATGGAGCAGCCCGTCCAGCACCTGCGCCGCCTCGCTCGCGGATGCGGAGATGACGGTGGAATGAAACGGCGCGTAGCGATCCGAGACATGGCTGTAGAAGGAGACGGCAGGCTCCGCGCCCTTGTGCGGATTGACCGCACCGGTCGCCTGGGCACGGCGATCGAGCGGGAAGTTCTGACCATCCGAACTGGACGATGTCCCGGCCCCAAACAGGGCGGCGAGTGGCGCGGTGTGCTGGGCATCGACCAACCTGGCGAGAGCCCGACCGTAGGTTTCCTCGCGTAAATGCCACGAGGCGAGCCAGCTGAGTTGGCGTTGGGTCACGAGATTGCAGGCTTCAGCCATGCGCGTATGACCAAGATTGGTTGCATCGGCGAGCACCGCCGTGAGGATAGCGCGGGGTTCATCGGCAACCCGACCGCTTTGCAGATGCGTAAAGCACTGGCTGAATCCGGTCCATCGATCGACTTCAGCAAGGAGATCGGTGATGCGGATCGCGGGAAGATGGGCGTAAAGCGGCGCAAGGGCGCTATCCGCTTCAGCCGGCGTGACCGCCTTCAACGGCGAAATCCGCAGCTTGCCGAGGCTGAGTTGTACGTCTTCCAGCGTATCCGTCTCCGCTTTTCGCTCGACCTCTGCCAATCTACGGGCGAGCCGGGTACGCCGTTCGGCTAGCCAGGCATCGGCCGTATCAGGTGCCGGAATCGGCAAAGGGCCGGCTGCCCGCATGGTGGCGAATACCGGGCCAGGAATAAGCTGTTGCTCGACGGCACGATAGCGTCTGCTTCCCTCGACCCACATGTCGCCGGCACGAAGCCTGTCCCGAAGCTCGACCAGGACGCAAAATTCATAAACTCTGCGATCGGGAATGCCGGGGCCGATCGCGCGACGCCAGGCCTGCCGAATGAAGGCAACCGGCGTATCCGGCGGCAGTTTTTTCAGGCGACCGAGATGAAGGTCGCGCATGATAGCGACTGCTCGCGCGAGCGTATGGCAGGCCGGGACCGCTCCGAACGTGAACGAGGCGATGAACAAGGGACCGACCTGTCGGAGGACGGGGTAGTTGGTAGCGGCGATCGTAACGGGATCGACGGCATCGGGGCGGATCAGCTTGCGGGCTTCATCGACTTCACGGCCGAGATCGTCCCATCCAACTACGGCCTCGACCGCGGCGCCGATGTCGCCGCCCGACACTTTGGCAGTGAGCAGGGCATCGCCGAGCCGGGCGAGTAGCCGGATTTTACCATTGATGGTGCGCCGGTCGCGCTTGAGCGCTGTGTCTGCACCGTTCTGCTCGCGCCGAAACATCTGACCCAGCAGGCGGTCGAACATCAGCACCGCATCGTCGGTAAGCGTGACGATGGTTTCGAGTACGGTTGCCGCCAGCGTCGCACGGCGCCGCGTTGCTTGCAGCGTCCGGACATGTTGCGCCGTCAGCCGAGCCCCTTCCTGACAGAGGCGTCGCAGGCGTTCGGGATGTATGCCTGCCGCGATATCGGGATCGATCCCGATATCGCGCAGCAGAGCTAGCCGCCGGATGATGACGGCGAACGTCTTGCGACCGGGCTTGCCGGGCGGCTGCCGCACCCATCCGAGGCCGCTGAGGTTCGTGCCGGCGTGAGGCAGAAGAAGGGCGTCAAGCAGACGGCGTTGCCCAGTCTCCAGCCCTCGGGTCAGATGCTCGGCGACGTGGCGCTCGGCGTCGAGCAACGCCTGCGCAACCATCCGTTCGACCGAACTGATGCCAGGTACGATGATGCGCCGTCGTCGGCACTCGCCTAGTAGCGACCGTGCCAGCCCAGCCCCGCTGGTCGTCGTCAGCGCAATCGGCAGCAGCCATTCCTGCAACGCCGCTCGCAATGGCCGGCTGAACTGTGTGAACCCAAAGCCCTCGCGCAGCGCATCGAGCTGTTCGTACCGGGTCGGGCCGCGCGTCGCATAATCGGCCAGCACCTCGGGCGCGATCTGCAATTGCTCGGCGACGAACGCGAGCGGCGTATCGGGGATCAATTCGCCCGGGCGCAGCAAACGGCCGGGATAGCGCAGCGCGCATAGCTGGATCGCGAAACCCAGACGATTATGCGGTCGCCTGCGGCGCACGATGATAGCCAGGTCATCCTCACTCAACGTCCAGTGCTGAACGAGCGTGGTTTCATCATCGGGAAGTGCGAGCAAGGCTCTGTTGCAAAAATCGTGAAGCTTGAGCATGCTTGGCGGAGATTGGACGGACGGAACGATGACGGATTTCAAGTGGCGCCATTTCCAGGGTGATGTGATCCTGTGGGCGGTGCGCTGGTATTGTCGCTATCCGATCAGCTATCGCGACCTTGAGGAAATGCTGGCGGAACGCGGCATTTCGGTCGACCATACGACGATCTATCGCTGGGTCCAGTGCTACGCCCCGGAGATGGAGAAGCGGCTGCGCTGGTTCTGGCGGCGTGGCTTTGATCCGAGCTGGCGCCTGGATGAAACCTACGTCAAGGTGCGGGGCAAGTGGACCTACCTGTACCGGGCAGTCGACAAGCGGGGCGACACGATCGATTTCTACCTGTCGCCGTCCCGCAGCGCCAAGGCAGCGAAGCGGTTCCTGGGCAAGGCCCTGCGAGGCCTGAAGCACTGGGAAAAGCCTGCCACGCTCAATACCGACAAAGCGCCGAGCTATGGTGCAGCGATCACCGAATTGAAGCGCGAAGGAAAGCTGGACCGGGAGACGGCCCACCGGCAGGTGAAGTATCTCAATAACGTGATCGAGGCCGATCACGGAAAGCTCAAGATACTGATCAAGCCGGTGCGCGGTTTCAAATCGATCCCCACGGCCTATGCCACGATCAAGGGATTCGAAGTCATGCGAGCCCTGCGCAAAGGACAGGCTCGCCCCTGGTGCCTGCAGCCCGGCATCAGGGGCGAGGTGCGCCTTGTGGAGAGAGCTTTTGGCATTGGGCCCTCGGCGCTGACGGAGGCCATGGGCATGCTCAACCACCATTTCGCAGCAGCCGCCTGATCGGCGCAGAGCGACAGCCTACCTCTGACTGCCGCCAATCTTTGCAACAGAGCCCCGCGAGACACTGTCGTGATCAGTGCCGACGAGTTTGAGAACCTCAAACGCCGCCTTCCTGCGGCGACCTCTGCAGGGCTGTTCGAGACATATCGGATCAGCGAAAGCACCTGGCGAAAGCTGCGCCAGGGCAAGCCCGTGGCACGCGACACCCTCAGCCGGATCTTTGATCGGTATGAGCAGCTGTCGGACTGCAGGTAACCCCGTCTCTCGCCGAGATCGCGGCGGTTCGACCCGAGTGGAAACCGGTTTAGCCGATCGGCTCGGGGTTCATGCTTCTATCCGTGATCGGCGCGGACGTCGTCACATGGCGGTCGGAAGATCAGGGCAGCCGATCTCGAAAACGACGTTGATCGCCAAAGCGGTTGGCGACTTGACCCTGACCAGCCTCCCCTTGCCGGTCTCCCTAAGGGACCACTACGTAGCTGACGATCGGCACCGCTAAAGTCGGAGCAGCTCCGCCATTACCGCTGGCAGCTTCGACGCCTGGTCCGCCGTCGCTGCCCTCCAAGCGACATGAGCGTCCGGCCGCACGAGCACCGCGCCGTTGTCGCTTACCTCCCTGACGGCGCGCCACTGGAGCAATGGGTCGCGGAGCATGCCATGGCTCGTGCCGATCTCGTGCACCGTGATCTGCACGCCGGTGCGCTCCCTCGCCTGCTCGGCCGCCGCACGCCAAGGTGCCCCACCCCCGGGGCCAGTGAGCAGAACGAAGCGGGCGTCACCTCAAGGTTTGTGCGCCAGACAACGATTTGGCGGACATAATGAGAACACTGGCTATGCCACGAGTTTGAGGCGGGCCATGGGATCGTTGAGGGTGCGGAACTCGCCAGGGGAGAGCCGGTTTGCCCTTTGCCACAGATAGTCGCCGGTCAAACTGATATGCACCCAGCCCATCGGCGAGAGATGGGCAAGCAGCGCATCATCGAAGGTGCCGCCGGATGATTGGAGATGCTGGGCGGCCCTGTCCATATAGACGGTGTTCCAGTAAGAAATCGCCGCGATCAGCAGATTGAGGCCCGATGCCCGATATTCCTGATTCTCGATCGAGCGATCGGTGAACCGCCCCTGTCGGTTGGTGTAGATCGCGGCGGCAAGGGTATGACGTGCTTCGCCTTTATTGAGGCCGGCCTGGCAGGCGCGACGCAAGTCGGGCTGTTCAAGCCAGTCGAGCGCAAATAGCGTCCGCTCGATGCGGCCGAGTTCGGCCAGCGCAAAATCCAGCCTGTTCTGGCGCTTGTAGGCGGCCAGCTTGCGCAGGATCGCGGAGGGCGCAACGGCTCCTTCCTTAATGGAGGCGACGATCCTGACGATGTCATCCCAATCGGCTTCGATCGCCGCCGTCTTGATCGTGCGGCCCATGAGGCTTTCGATGCCTTTGTAGGTCGAAGGCGCGGCGATCGAGCCGAGTTTCCGGTCGGCGATGTCGCGCAGACGGGGCACGAACCGGAAGCCGAGAAGATGGCAAAGGGCAAAGACATGGTCCGTCGCGCCGCCGGTATCAGTGTAATGCTCATGCAGCGGTAGCGCGCCGGCGCCGAGCATCAGGCCATCCAGCACGTAGGGGGCCTCGCCGGCGGTGGCCGACATGATCCGCGATCCGAACGAGGCAAAATGATCGGACAGGTGGGAGTAGATCTTCAGGCCCGGCTCGCTGCCATATTTCGCATTGATGTCGGCCGCCGCCGATCGGTTGCGGCCCGAGCGGAAGAACTGCCCATCGGAGGATGAACTAGTGCCGGCTCCCCAATGGCGCGTGAAAGGAAGATCATGGTGCGCGGCAACGATCATCCCCAACGCGGCCTGATAGTTTTCGGGCGACAAATACCAGTTGTGGGTCCAGGCAAGCTGGGCGTAGCTCACCCCGTCGCTGGCGTTGGCCATGCGCTCTAGACCCAGATTCGATCCATCAGCGAGAATGGCGGCGAGGATCGCGTGCGGGTTGTCATGCTCCTTGCCGGACCGAAGATCGCGAAATGCGCTCAGGAACCCGGTGCGCTCGGCCACCTCGACCAGGAGTTCGGTGATCCGCACGCGCGGAAGCAAGGCGTCGAGCCTGCGATCGAGAGCCTCCGCCTCGGGTGGAGTGATCGCCGGCATGGGTTGCAGCTTGAGCCGGTCGCGTTCGAGCGCCACGCCCGCGAGCCTGTTCGCCTTGAGTTGCTTGGCGAAACGGCGCAGCCGCCAGTCGAGCGTCCTTGCCCGCTCCTCCAGATAGGCGGCCGCATCGGTCTGGAATGGCAGGCTGTCGGCCACCTTATCGGCATCGCGTCGACTCAGCAAATAGGTGTCGAAGCGGCGATAATTGCGGGTTCCTTCGACCCATATGTCGCCGGCGCGCAACCGATCGCGCAGCGTGGCCATGATGGCCGTCTCGTATCGCCGGCGATCGACCTGGCCACCTTCGGTGATGAGGCGCTTCCACTGCCGGTTGGCGAATGGGAGCGGAACGCCCTCGGGCAGGCTGCGGGCCTTGCGGGCATTGGTATCGCGGATGACCTCGATGGCCTTGACCAGTTGCGATCCGCTCCCCGATGCCTTGAACGTGAATGTATCGAGGAAAGCCGGGCTGAACCGCCGCAGCGTCGCATAGCGACCAGTCGCCGCGACAAGCGCATCTTCGCCCGCCAGCTCGGCCAGCGCATCGACCTGCGATTTGGCTGCGACCAGTCTGTGCCAGCCTACCGCTTCGTCGATCAGTTCGAGCGGATTACCGCCATGTTCGACCGCCTCTCCCAGCGCGGCGATCGTCGCGCCGAACAGCCGCATAAGTTCGCCGACCGAGCGGATGCTGTCCTGATAGCGCCTTTCCCGCCCGCGCCGCGCCCGTGTGAACAGGCTTCCGACAAGCCTGTCGAACATCTGGATCGCACCATCGGCGAGCCTGGCATCGAGGTCGATGACCGCCGCGATCAGCGTCGCGCGGCGCCTGTTAAGGCTATAATCGGAGAGCAGGAACGCCGGCGCAACGCCACCTTCGCGCATGAACTGCGCGAACCGGAAGTCGGGGATTTTCGCGCCGATCGCCGGGTCGATGCCGATTCCGCGCACATAGCTTAGCCGTTCCAGCAGCCCGTTGATGTTCGCCGTGGTGGGCGCTTCCTCGAAATTGCGCAGCCAGGCCAGCGGCGTCATGCCGAAGTCGCTGTTGTTGACGATCAGATCATCGATCCGCGCCAGTTCGGCATGACCCAGGCTTTCGACAATGAGCGCCGCCGCGGCTTTGCGGGCGCGTGCCCTGCCGGCGAGGCCCGCACGTTCGAGCGTGTCTGCCGATGGAAGAATGAAGCGTTCCTGCTTCAGCCCCTCCATCAATGCGCGGACAATAGGTTCGCCCCGATCGGTCCGCTCCGCAGCTCTTGCGGCGAGATCGAGCGCGAGCGGTATATCCCCTCGCCGAAAAGGGTGTAGCCCCAGATGCCGTGCCGCAATGTCGGCATGATCGTTACGTGTTTGCGCGCGCTGGCCATAGTCGGCGAACGCATCAACATCGACGAAGAGCTGGGCGGCGAGATAGTGAAGGACCGCATCGGGGACGTCGACGTCGGGCTGCAAACCGAAGCCGGGATGCCGCATAAGCGCGATCTGCGTTGCCAGACCGAGGCGGTTGGCAGGGCGATAGCGGCGACCGACCAGTTCGAGATCCTCGGCGGCAAGGGTATAGTGGCCGACGATCGCGGTTTCGTCATGGGGGATATCGAACAGGCGACGCCTTTCTTCTCCGGTCAATAATCGCCGCCGCGCCATCCTGCCTCCATCCCGAGTCGAGAGCGACAGGCTAGCGTCAATCTGGAGTATAGCCTAACCGGACGTCAGGATGCAGCGGCGGTTTCTGTCAGGATAGGGTTATGGCAAGCATTTATTGACGCATGTTCCGCCGTGTCATAGAATTCAACCTGACATTTTGACCGGAGGCGGCGATGAAAGGCCAGAGGATCGGTTACGTCCGGGTGAGCACATTCGATCAGAATGTCGATCGCCAGTTGGACGGGCAGTCGCTCGACCGGATTTTCACCGACAAGGCATCGGGCAAGGACATCAACCGCCCCGAACTCGATGCCATGCTCGCCTTCGCCCGCGAGGGTGACACCGTCGTGGTCCACAGCATGGATCGATTGGCGCGTAATCTCGACGATCTGCGCAAACTGGTTCAGTCCCTCACCAAAAGAGGCGTCCGGATCGAGTTCGTGAAGGAAAGCCTGGCCTTCTCGGGCGAGGATTCCCCGATGGCCAACCTGATGCTCTCGGTCATGGGTGCGTTCGCCGAATTCGAGCGCGCCCTGATCCGGGAGCGGCAGCGCGAAGGCATTGCGGTCGCCAGACAACGCGGTGCTTATCGCGGGCGGAAACGTTCCCTCTCCGACGAAATGGTCGCCGAGCTGCACCGCCGTGTTGATGACGGCGAGCGCAAGGCCGTCATCGCCCGTGACCTGGGGATCAGTCGCGAAACCCTCTACCAGTATCTCCGCGCTGCCACCTGAGCCGGTTTCACCCAGCCTCGCTCACCCTTAGGCTTGTCTGATTGATACGACCAATGTCACGTCTCTTGAATTGCTTGAATCATATCAATGAGGATTGGAGGTCTCCTTCGTCAAACGAATGGCAAGAGCGCGACCGATTGCCGCTGCGGCGACTGGCTGGACGGCGCTTGGCGGAAATGGTGCAACCGAACTAGCATTGATCTCGCAAAGCGCATAGGAGCCATCGCTGATGGCTTCACCAGGGCGAAATAGGAAGTCGGCGTCCCAAAGAAGCGGAAGATCGTGGTCGGCGATCGACAGCAACCTTTGCATCTCTGGAATCCAGCGATCCTCCATCGCTTTCCGTAAGGCTGCGAAGCGCGTCACCTCCGGTCCGAACATGGCGCGGCCCATCGGCTGTGGGGTTGACGACGTTGTATCAATGGCCGTTGGCGTCATCAGCGCAGTGATCAGGTTGTGCCCAAAGCCAACCACTCGGTGCCCGCACACGTAGCAGCGGACCATGCCCTCGGACGACTGCGGCTGATAAGCCTGATCGATCAGCACGCCGCCGTCGTTTAGAAACGGCACCCACCTTTCCAAGCACTCGGCTAGGCTGATGCGCTCCGATTTGCTTCCTTGGCGGGCCTCTTGAACTTTCACCGACGTTTTCAAAGCCGGAGCGTTTCCCGCTTCGTCTAGTTGGACACGCCATACATTCCTGCCGCCGTTGCCGTAGTTCGGCTTCAGCACGCGCGGGCCTGCGGCAAGATGTTCGGGGAAACGAGCGCGAAGGCCTTCAGCGTCCACGTATCGATCGACATCGCTGCCCCATTCCATGGATCGCGTTGTGTAGAGCACTTCCTTGACGCCGATTTTGGCGATCACGTCAGGATGCGCGCTGACGACAACGCCGCACGCCGCGACTTCGCGCAGCATCGGGTCGAGCACCGAGCGGTCGCCTGAAATGTCCAACGGATTCACCCAGACCAGCACCGCGTCGAACGACAGCAACTCGTCACGAATGTCTCGAACCGCTTCGTCTCTGTACAGTACAGGCCTTGTGGTCGCCCCGAACGACCGCAAGGCTTGAACGATCGGCCACTGCCGAGCTTCATGAAAGCGATGCGTCCACTCGGCCGCTTGTCCGCGCCAAAGAAGAGCGATGTTCGGGCCGGATGTCACTGTTGCATCTCCCATCGGACCTGCCCCCTTTGTGGTCGCCAACTCAGGTGTCGCGCAGAAGTGGGTGTTGATCCTCGGCGGACGGGTCAGCCGCCGCCGCGCAAAGCCGCGGCATAGCGGCGGTCGACCACTTCCCAGTCGATGTTGCGGAAGAAGGCGTCGACGTATTTGGCGGCGGCGGTGCCGTAATCCATGTGAAAACTATGCTCGTACATATCGAGCGCCAGCAGCGGCACGCCGGCGATTGCGCCGTGCATATGATCCCACGCCCAATGGTTGTGCAGCGAGCGGGTGTGGAGATTGTAGACGAGCACGCACCAACCTGATCCGCCGGCAAGACTCATGCCGGTGCGGCGGAAGTCGGTCTCCCAGCGGTCGAACGAGCCGAACGCCGCGCCCAGCGCGTCGCGGATCGAGCCGGCTGCTTGACCGTTGCCGCCCAGCCCGTCGAAATAGATTTCATGGAGCACGACCGAGCCGGTGCGGTGCAGCTCCTCGCGCTTGAGGCCGCCATAGACCACCGGCGGTAGGTCCGGGTCAGCGAGCGCGGCGGCAAGGCGTGTTTCGATCATATTCAACGCCTTGACCGAGCCGGCATAATTGTTCTCGTGGTGCGATGTGATCAGCCTTTCGGAGAGGCCGTGGAGCCTGGCGGGATCGAACCTGAGCGGCTTGATCTGATGATTGCCGGCGAATGCGAGGACATTCGTCGGCGCTGCGGTCGGCGTCTGCGCCGAGGCTTCGTTCATAGTCATGGCTGCGGCTCCAATGCCAAGAGTTGCGATTGCACTGCGTCGGGAAAATTGGTCGATCGTCACACGTCACTCCCTTCAGATGATCATTACATATGCGGCCCCGAGGACGGAGCAGACGCCGAGCACCGGCAGCATGCCGGCCTTGAACCGGAACATGGCGAGGATCGCACCCACCGCCAGCGCTAACGCGGGCCAGTCGACGGACGTCAGGACTGGGAGATCGATGGCGCCGGCCGCGAACGGCACTTCGCGGACTTGCCCGAACAAGGTGTGAATCCCGAACCAGACTGCCAGATTGAGAATGACACCCACCACTGCGGCGGTGATCGCCGAAAGCGCGGCCGACAATGCGCGGTTGCCGCGCAGGCGTTCGATGAACGGCGCGCCGGCGAAGATCCACAGGAAGCAGGGCAGGAAAGTGACCCAGGTGGTGAGAATCGCGCCCAACGTCGCGGCGATGAGCGGCGGCAGTCCGGTGGCCTCGCGGAAGGCTGCCAGAAAGCCGACGAACTGCGTCACCATGATCAGCGGCCCGGGCGTGGTCTCGGCCATGCCGAGCCCGTCGAGCATCTCGCCGGGCTGGAGCCAGCCATAGGTCTCGACTGCCTCCTGCGCGACATAGGCGAGCACCGCATAGGCGCCGCCGAAGGTCACCACCGCCATCTGGCTGAAGAAGGTGGCGATGCGGCTGAACACGTCGTCGGGGCCGAACGCGAACAGCAGCGCTGCGACCGGCCCGAGCCAGAGCAGCAGCAGGACGCCGGAGATGCGCAGCGACCAAGAGAGGTTCGGCCGGGCATGGTCGGGAAGGCCCTCGCCAAGAGCGGTGTCGCGGTCGTGGACTATCTCAGCGCCGGCGGGACCATGTCCGCCGCCGCCCCTGAATGCGGCGTAACCAGCGCGGCCACCGAAGAAGCCGATCAGCGCGGCGGCAAGCACGATCAGCGGGAAGGGCACGTCGAGCACGAAGATCGCGACGAACGCCAGCGCGGCAAAACCGCGCATGACGTTGTTCTTCAAGGCACGCGAACCCACCCGGACCACCGCCTGTAGCACCACCGCCAGCACGGCGGCCTTCAATCCGAAGAACAATCCCTCGACCAGCGGCACTTCGCCGAGCAGCACATAGACATAGCTGAGCCCTAAAATCGCGAGGAAGCCGGGCAGCACGAATAGCGCGCCCGCGACCAGGCCGCCCTTGGTCTTATGGAGCAACCAGCCAATATAGACAGCTAGCTGTTGCGCTTCAGGGCCGGGCAGCAGCATGCAATAGTTGAGCGCGTGGAGGAACCGCTCCTCGCCGATCCAGCGCTTCTCCTCGACCAGGATGCGATGCATCACCGCTATCTGGCCCGCCGGTCCGCCGAAGCTGAGCAGCGCGACCCTGATCCAGACGCGCACCGCCTCGCCAAAGCTGATGCCGTGCTCGTGCAGCGTCTCGACTGCGATTTCAGCGCGTGCGCTGGCCTCCATCTTTAGTCCTCTTTTCGCCGGGTGAAGTGAGCATAGAATCCGTCGAGCGCGGTCGATCCGCGCGCGATCCGCTCCTCGTCGTCGTCGGTGCCGGCACAGATGCCGGCGATAAGCGCGCTCACTCCCGGAGTTTCCGGGCGCTCGAACCGAGCATCGGCAATATCAAGGTCGTGAACAATTTCGCCGAGCGCCCGCAGCGCGGGGTCGGTCTCGAGACCGGTGCGGAACACCAAGGTCTCGAAGGAGCAGCGGTCGCCTTCGTGGGTGAACTCAGCGTCCGCCATGTCGAACCTCAGTTCGTCAGGCTCCGGCACATATCCTTTGCCCTCGACGAACTTGAAGCTCGCCTCGGGGTCGATGAAGCGGCGAATGAGCCAGGCGGACGCGATGCGATCGACATGGACATGGCGGCGCGTCACCCAAACGCGGCGCTTTAGCTCCGCCGGGGTCAGCTCGGGCGCACTGGGGCCGCTCACATCGGGATGTTGGTGAGAGCGGCGGTCCGCCTCGGTGATGGCGGCCTGTGCCGCCTGCCGACCATGCGCACCGAAAAAGTCGATCGCGGCGACCTCGTTCAGGCGTTTGCGCAGGCGGCCCACATCCGCCGCCGCGACATACTCGCCCTCACACAGCGCGCGCGCCTCGCGTGCCAACTCCTCATAGTCGGCGTCACGCGCAGCGTCGAACACTCCGCGCAGCTCCGCATCGCCCATGCCGCCGACAAGGCGCGCTTCGAGGATCAGCGCCTCGCCGCCATTTTCGGTGATCTCGCGATGCAGTTCTTCGAACAGCGCGCGCGTGTCCTCGCGATTGGGGAGCGCATGGACGGCGTTCTTGAGCGGCGCGGCCCCGATCGCCTGCAAACGCCGCCAGACCTTCACCCGCAAATAGGCAGGCTTAGCCGGAAGCTGCGGGATCAGGAGCAACCAAGGGGAAGCTTGTGTGTTTGTCATAGTTGTATCGTCACTAGCCTACAAGTGTAAGGGTTGCATCACAAGCCTCATGAGCATAGGACTGCTTATCCCGAAGAAAGAAACCGGAGCGCAATGTCGCGGCTCGCCGGCGGCGCGCTCGCATGACGTGAGGCTTTCCGTGTCGAGTGCGCTGATGAAGGATCAATTATGCTGAAAAAGACCATCGCCTTGGGATTCGCCAGCCTCCTGCTGGCAAGCCCGGCATGGGCAGCGCCGGACTGGTCGGCTGTCGACCGGGCGATAGGACGAGCGGGGGCCGAACAGCCGGGGGGCGTTCACCGCTACAGCTTCCCGCGTTCGGACCTGAGCGTCACGCTGGATGGGGTGACGATCAAGCCCTCCCTCGCGCTCGGTTCCTGGGCGGCGTTTCAGCCGATGGGCGACGAGGCGATGGTGATGGGCGATCTCGTGCTGACCCACGACGAGGTGAACCCCGTTTTGAGCCGCCTGCTCGCAAGCGGTTTTACGATCACCGCGCTCCACAATCACCTGCTCCGCTCTTCGCCTGCGACCATGTACATGCACATTGCCGGCCACGGCGACCCGGTGAAGCTCGCGGCCGCGCTCCGGCAAGCGCTATCAGCCAGTCGGACCCCGCTCGCCGCGCCGCAATCGCCTTCGGCCAGCGCAGCCGCATCGCGGCTCGACCTCGATGTGGCCGCGCTCAACCGGTTGATGGGCGGTGAGGGCAAGACGGCCGGTGGCATCCTCCAATACAGCTTTCCGCGCGCCGAGCGGCTGATGGACGGCGATATGGAGACTCCGCCGACGATGGGCACGGCGACCGCGATCAACTTTCAGCCAACCGGGGACGGCCGAGCCGCCATCACCGGCGATTTCGTACTTGTCGCAAACGAGGTCGATCCGGTCCTGCGCGTGCTGCGGACGAACGGGATCGAGGTCACGGCGCTGCATAATCATATGCTAAACGACGAGCCGCGGCTGTTCTTCATGCACTTCTGGGCCAACGACGACGCAGCCAAGCTCGCCCGTGGGCTGCGCGCGGCGCTCGACAGGATGAACAATCAGAGGAGTTGAACTCGGACGACGGCTCATTGGGCCGTAACCGCCGCCCGCCCGACCCCACGGCCCTTATGCAGGAAGTGGAATGGAACATGGCTAGCAAACGAACTCTCACTGTTGTCGCAGGCGTGGGCGCGGCCGCGCTGGCGATCGCGGGCGTGGCGATCGCGCAAAACCACGAGGCGAACGAAAACCGGATAATCGGCAAGCACAGCGAACGAGACATCCCGCTTGCTCAGGTGCCCGAGGCCGCGATGAACGCGGCACGCGCGCAACTCGCGTCAATAAGCAAAGCGGAGCAAGTCACCCGAAAGGCGGACGGAAGCACGCTCTATGAAATCAAGGGCAAGAACAGCGACGGAAAGACGATCGAACTGTTCGTCACGCCCGAAGGCCAGGTGCTCGGCCGCGAATGATGGATCAGCACGGGGCGCCGGCCGTCGAGGGCCGTGCGCCCCTTCCGAAATGATACTGCGGAATAGGAGACGAAAATGCGGCCAAGACGATGGATATTGTTATGCGCCGCTTTGGCCGCCCTGCCTGATAGTGCGATCGGCCAAACCGAACCCGCGTCGGCGACGGGCTCGGCGTTGTTCGTAAGCTGTCAAGCGAATGAGCCGCGATGCGGCGCTTACCTCCAAGGCGTGCTCGACATGATGATCGTCGCGCGAAAAGCGGAATGCCGCGCTCCACGCTATGACCGATCGGCGCTGCGCGCGGCATATTTACGCTGGGCGGAGCAGAATAGCTATTTTATGAGTGTTCATATGGTGGCCGGAGCTGAACGCTCGTTAGCGAAGGCTTGGCCATGTCAGTAGCATCGTACCCCGCGGCGTAGCCTGCCCGGCGGCTGCCTTTGAGGGCAGGCGGAGCGTCCGCCTGGCGGTGAATTCCGCCAGCTCAACGATCCCATGTCGCGCCTCAAGCTCGCTAATTAGCCGATGTTCGCATTATGTCTGCCAAATCGTTGTCTGGCGCACAAACCTTGAGGTGACGCCTTCAGCGCTGATGTTTAATCAAGCCGGTAACAGCCCCATCGGGCGTGAGCAGCCACTTCCGCCTGTTGATGGGAACGACGGGTATGTCCCATCATAAGGCATTCCGCAGGCGGAATGACGGGAAACCCAATTGTCGGCACCTACTGTACGACAAACGGGTGTTTGCCGACACCTGAGCGGGGCTGTCGGCGCTTAGCGTATATCTGGGTCCGTTCTATGTACTGACCCCGATCTGTTCGCGCGGCACGGTCCGCCTGCGCACCTCAGATCGGATAATGGGGCGGAGTTTACAGCGACCGCGGTGCGGGACTGGCTCGGCCGGATCGGGGTGCAGACGCTTTACATAGAGCCGGGATCGCCGTGGGAGAATGGCTACAATGAGAGCTTCAACGGCAAGCTCAGGGACGAACTGCTCAATGGCGAGATCTTCTATACGATGCGAGAGGCCGAGATCATCATCGGGCGTTGGAGAACCCATTACAACACGGTCCGGCCGCACAGCTCACTCGGCTATCGACCGCCCGCCCCCGAAGCCATCTTGCCTCGTCCTGCTGGTCTGCCCTACGCTACGCTCCGGTCAGTCCAGCAGGACGACCATAACCGCCGGGACCTAACTTAACCGGTGGACCACCTCGATGGGGCAGGCCAGAAGCGCCAGCCGATCGTAGTGTCGTAAACGGTATTGTCGCGCGTGAAGGCACTGGTTGCCTTGGGCATGACGAACGGTGCGCGGCTCATGCTTTCGACCCCGCCCGCGATAACGAAATCCGCATCGCCAGAACGGATAGCGCGTGCGGCAGTTCCCACGGCATCGAGGCCTGATCCGCACAAGCGGTTAATCGTCGCGCCGCCGACCGTTTCCGGTAGTCCGGCAAGCAACGAGGCCATGCGCGCAACATTGCGATTGTCCTCGCCCGCCTGATTGGCACAGCCTAAAATAACGTCGTCTAGCGCGGCCCAATCAACCCCAGCGTTTCGCTCCATCAACGCCTTAAGCGGCAGGGCGGCCAGGTCGTCAGCCCGGATTGAGGACAATGCTCCACCATAACGGCCGATCGGGGTGCGGATGGCGTCGCAAATGAAGGCTTCGGCCAATAGTCATTCCTTTCCGTCGAGGAAGTTGCAGATTGCTTCGATAACAGCATCTTCGCGATCGAAATGCGGTGAGTGCCCACAATGTTTGAGTTCGAGCCTGACGGCATCCGGAACAGCCGCGGTAATACGGTCTAGCTGTTCCAAGCTGCCATATTGATCATCGTGACCCTGAATTATCAGCGTGGGTGCAGAAATACCCGGCAGGAATTGCTCGATGTTCCAGTCACGGAATGCAGGTGCCAGCCAGATTGCCGTCCAATCGTGGAACAGGGTCGCTGGATCGCGATGGTATCGCTTCATGCGCTCGCCCATGGCCGAGGTCGCAAATCCTGCCGCAAGCGAACCGATACTGGACAGCGTTACGCCCTCAACAAAGACATGAGGTGCCTCGACAATCAAGTGCGATACAAGGCCTGGAAATCGCGATGCCGCGATCAGGGCGATCGAAGCGCCGTCGCTGTGGCCAAGCCAGTGCGCGCGCGGCAGGCCAAGCCCCTTGCAGAGGGCAGGCAGCATTTCCGCGTCCTGGTGCATATAATCGGGAGCACGGGGAGATGCGCGGGGCGTGCTCCAGCCATGGTCACAGCGCGACCACGCGATCACTTCACGCTTGCTGGCCGAAGCAAGCCGCTCGGGAAAGCCTTTCCACAACCGGACCGACCCGAGACCTTCGTGCAGAAGCAAGATCGGAAGTCTTCTGCCCGCTCCCCAACGCGCGACTTCGAGACGGGCATTCCCGATGGTGACCTCGCCAAGCTTCAACTGACCGAATCCGCAGCAAGTTTCCGCAACGCATCGGAAGGCGTTATTCCCAGTGCTTCCAGCCTGCGCACCACTTCGCCAAACCCGGTCTGGCGCGCATGGAACATCGGCCCGCCAGTACAGGCTGGCCAGCCATAGCCATTCAGCCAGACAACATCGATGTCGGATTCGCGAAGGGCAATGCCTTCGCCAAGCAGTTTTGCGCCTTCATCGACCATGGGCCAGAGCAAGCGGTCGAGGATTTCCTGATTGCTGAACGGGCGCTGGGTTATCCCTTGGTTACGTGCGAAGTCCGCTATGATGTCACGCGCCACCGGCGATGGCAGCGGCTTGCGGTCTTCGTCATAGTCATAGAAGCCCGCACCGGTCTTCTGTCCACGCCGCCCGGCCTCGCATAGCCTTTCGCGAATGGTAGAGCCGGTCGATGCCTCGGGCGACCAGCCCAGATCAAGCCCAGCCAGATCACCGACACGGAACGGGCCCATTGCCAACCCGAAGCGCTCCAGCACGGTATCGACTTGATCCGGGGGAGCCCCCTCCACCGCCATGGCCTCGGCATGCTGACGACGCATGGCGAGCATCCGGTTGCCGATGAAGCCCCACGCATTTCCCGACAGGACGGCGATTTTGCCGATGCGCTTGGCCAGAGCAAATGCCGTGGCGATAACATCCGGCGCGGTTTCCTCACTGCGCACAATCTCCACCAGCTTCATCACATGAGCGGGCGAAAAGAAGTGCAGGCCGATTACATCAGCCGGACGAGCGGTCGCGGCGGCGATGGCAGCGATATCGAGATAGGACGTGTTGGTCGCCAAGATTGCTCCTGGTTTCACCAGTTTGTCGAGTGCAGAGAATATCTCCCGCTTGACGTCCATCGTTTCGTATGCCGCTTCGATGACGAGATCGAGGTCGGCAAACGCGGCCATGTTGCAAACCGTACGCAATGCGCCAAGCGCCGCATCTGCCTTGTTCTGCGTCATCCGGCCGGAGCGAACGTTGCTCTCGATTGTCTTTTGGATATGGGCGGTACCGCGTTCCAGGGCCGCCGGGTCGCGCTCGTAGAGCGTGACGGGAATGCCCGCCGCCAGCAAGGCAATGGCAATCCCGCTGCCCATCGTGCCGCTGCCGACCACTCCGGCCGTGGCAATGGTGCGCGCCGCCGCAGTTTCAAGGCCCGGGACTTTCGCGGCTTCGCGCTCGGCGAAGAATACGTGACGCAAGGCCTCGTTCTGTGGCCCGGCGCGAAGCTTCAGGAAAATCTCGCGCTCCCGCTTTGCCCCTTCATCGAACGGCAGTTCGGTTGCGGCCCTGATCGAGGCGATGATGGCGGGCGGGGCATCGAGGCTACGGAACTTTTTCGCGTGCTGCATGGCGAAGGCTCCATATTCCGCGTCATCGACTTTGGCTGCCTGCATTTCGCGGGTGCGCCGTGGGGGCTTGCCCGCTACTTCGAGTGCCTTTTTGCATGCGGCCTCCACGAGATCGCCATCCGCGAGCTCGTCGATCAGTCCCATCTCAAACGCGGTAGATGCCGAAACCGGATTGCCCAGCGCGATGATCTCCAATGCATGCACCACGCCGACCAGACGCGGCAGGTGCTGCGTCCCCCGAGCGCCCGGCATCAGGCCAAGCTTTACTTCCGGCAAACCAAGTTTGGCGCCAGGAACTGCGACGCGGTAATGACACGCCATGGCGATCTCGAGCCCACCGCCCAGTGCGGTGCCATGGATCGCGGCGACCACCGGCTTTTCCGAATCCTCGATGATATCGACGACTTCAGTAAGGAACGGTTCGGTCGAAGGCTTCCCGAACTCCTTGAGGTCGGCACCGGCAAAGAACGTCCGCCCGGCGCAGGCAATGACCAGTGCGGTCACGTCAGCCTCGGAATTGGCCCGCTTCACGCCCTCTACCAGCGCAACGCGCACGGCCTGCGAGATCGCATTAACCGGCGGGTTGTCGAGCGAAAGAACGGCTATTGGCCCGTTACGGCTCCAACCGGCAACATCGCCCATCAATCAAAGACTTGCGATGGCTTCGAGCACAGCAGCGCTGGCCTGAATGGCGCTACGCTGAAGGTAGGGCATCATCCCGATCGTTCCGCCAAGCTCTGCACCGCCTCCGGCCCGGCCCGGCCCACCGTGCTGCAAGTGCGGCAAGGCCGCGCCGTGCCCGCTCGAAAACTCGGCATTGTCACGGCCGACAATCATGATCCGGCCGTGAAAGGTTGAAATTCCGCCCACAAGCCCCGCTATCGCGGATGTGTCGTGGCTGAAAATCGACAGCGCAAGTGAGCCCTTGCCGGCGTTGGCCAAAGCGATAGCCTCATCGGCATCGCCATAAGGCATGATCGTCGAAACCGGACCGAACGCCTCGACAGCATGAACGGCCTCGGCTTCAGACGGGCGATCACACCGCAGCAGCGTTGCATTGAAAAACGCGCCGTTCTCCAGCTCGCCGTCCAGATCGGGGATTGTTCCACCGGTCACGAGTTCGGCTTCGGCGCGAAGCGCGGCGAGGTTGGCAATAACATCATCGCGCTGGCCGGTTCCGGCAAGCGCGCCGAGCCGAGTTGTTTCCGCACGCGGATCTCCAGCCGTCATCTTGCCAAGCCGCGCAACCAGGGCATCCTGCACCGCATCAATCTGCGAAACGGGCACGAGGATGCGGCGGATGGCTGTGCATTTCTGCCCGGCCTTCTGGGTCATCTCGCGCACTACTTCCTTGACGAACAGATCGAATTCCGGCGCATCCGGCGTGGCGTCCTGCCCGAGGATCGATGCGTTGAGGCTGTCCTGCTCGGCGGCGAAGCGCACGGTATTGCGCACGATATTCGCTCCGGCCTTCAGGCGCCCCGCCGTTTCGGCCGATCCGGTAAAGGCAACACTGTCCTGACCATCAAGCTGGTCGAGCAGATCACCAGTGCTGCCCAGCAGCAGTTGCACGGCTCCTGGCGGCAAGGCACCGCTTTCAACAATGATCCGGAAAGCAGCCTCAGTCAAATAGGCCCCGACCGTGCCGGGCTTCACGATCGCTGGCATTCCAGCCAGCAGAGTTGGCGCCAGCTTTTCCAGCATGCCCCATACTGGGAAATTATAGGCATTGATGTGGACCGCGACGCCAGTCATCGGCGCAAGGATGTGCTGCCCCAAAAAGTCACCCTTGCTGATCGTCTCGCGCCCGCCATCAAGCATGACCCGCGCATCGGGCATGGCCTTGGCTTTCGCCGAATAGACGAAGAGCGCTCCAATACCGCCCTCGATGTCGAAGGCACTGTCGCTGCGCGTTGCGCCGGTGAGCGAAGACAGTGCGTAAAGTTCTTCCTTGCGTGCGCCCAGGGCATCAGCAAGCGCGCGCAGCATCTTGCCACGCTGCTGAAAGGTCATCGCCCGCAGCGCCGGACCGCCGACCTTGCGCGCGTGATCCAGCATCTCGCCGACTTCGGCGTTGCCTGGCATCCGCGCCACGACCGAGCCGTCAATAGCTGAAATCAGATCGGCGCCAGCTCCCGATGGCAACCAGCGATCCGCGGAATAGCTGCTGAGTGCGATCACATTGGTCATTTAGTGGTGTCCTTGAATTGGGCTATTTTCTTGGCTGTGAGAAGCGGAGGACTGCTTCGCGATATTGTTCGGTATGGCCCAGTGCTGCCTGCGCATCACGTTCGGCATCGAGCGTTGCGCCCAGCGAGCCGAGCAGGCCCGCACGCATCAGCCGTTTGATCGCGGTAATGGCGTCGGGCGAACGAGCCGCGAGTTCACCTGCGATAGACCGGGCCGTGTCCAGCAATGCCTCATCCACAATGACCCGGCTGACGAGCCCGATCGCCAGAGCCTCATCCGCTGCAACCGGCCGGCCGGTGAGTGCGAGGTCAAGCGCGCGGGCCTGGCCGACAAGGCGCGGCAGAAACCAGCTAGCCCCGCTGTCGGGACCAAGGCCGACATTGATGAAGCCGAACTGGAAGCGGGCAGTGGCGGCTGCGAGGATCACATCGCAGGCAATCGCCAGCCCTGCCCCCGCTCCAAAGGCAATGCCATTTACCGCCGCGATCACCGGTATCGGCAGCTCCGCAAGAGCGCGGATCAACGGGTTGTAATTCCGGTCCAGTGAATCGCGAAGATCGGGCAGATCGCCCTTCATAAATGTCGCAGCGCGCTCACCAAGGTCCTGCCCCGCACTGAAGGCGCGGCCGCTGCCGGTCACGATCATCACCCGAACCGATTTGTCGTCTGCGACCTTGGCGATTGCCGTGCGCAGGCCAACGTGCATCGCCTCGTCAAAGGCATTCATGCGGGCCTCACGGACAAGCGTGAGCGAGGCCACACCATCGGCTATGTCAAGCCTGACGCGTTGGCTTGCTTCCTTGGCCACATCCATGTCTATTTCAGCCACGGGTAAATTCTATGGCACCGTCGGGCAACAGATAGAGGACCAGTGCCTTGCCGCTGGCAACAGTGGGATTATGCGCCGACCCTGCCGGATAGACTTTCCAGCCTGCCCCGCGTCCGTCAAACTGTGCCGTGCCGTCCAGTGGCATGACCAGATCAATTTCGCCCTTGGGATGGCTGTGATGCGGTCCGACGACGTCGCTCATCTCGACCACATCGACCGACATGCCGTGGGTTGCATCACCAGACTGGATCGCCCGTCCGAATTTGATGCCGCCCGCCTCGCGTCCGCATAGCCAGCCTTCCTCGCACCCGCGTAAGCATAGAACAGCGGCGTTTGCGAACCAGTCCCCATCTGCCGGGAAATCCCGGTTGAGGCGGTCCTCCAGTTCATTGCCGAGCGTGGCTTCACCAATCACTGCGCTGACTTGTGCAATATGCACTACGAATTCCACTGGCGTTTGCGGGCGTTCGCTCATTTTCAGGTTCTCCGGTCGATCAGGTGGTCTGGGCGGGAACGGGTATCCATTCCTTCAGTTGCCGCTCGGAATTGGCAAGTTCAGCCGGATCGGCAACGATTCCCAATTCGACAAGTCTGCGCCCGTGCGAATAGTCACGCGCATTGTTGATGCAATCAATCGCGATGACCTTGCCCTGATCGTCCAGATAGACGACCGAGAACTTGCGGGTTTCAGGATCACCGCGCAGCACGGTCCGATCGTATCCTCCCGAAATGCCAACGGTCTGAAGTTTGAGATCATACTGATTGGACCAGAACCACGGCGTCGCTGCATAGGTCACTTCCTCGCCGCAGATCGTCTTTGCCACCACGGTGGCCATGTCATTGGCATTCTGTACGGATTCGAGGCGGATAACCGCATCCCTGGCAAAGCGGTTGGCATGGGCGGCGCAGTCTCCAATGGCGAATACATCGGCGAGCGACGTGCGGCACTGGCCATCAACCAGCACCCCGTTACCCCCTTGCGCGCCGGCTGTGACCAACGGTTCGACACACGGGATAATGCCGATGCCAACAATAACCATCTGCGCGGGCAGAACCGCTCCATCGCCAAGACGCACGCCGCAAACGGCATTCTCGCCTTCGATCACCGCGACCTGTTGATTGACCCGAAGATCGACGCCATGCGTGCGGTGGTCGGCCTCATAGAAGTCGGAAAGCGCCTCGCCCGCAACCCGCGCCAGTACGCGCGGTAAAGCCTCAAGCAGCGTCACCTGCTTGCCAAGCTTGGTCAGCACCGCTGCGGCCTCAAGCCCGATATAACCGCCACCGATCACCACGACTTGCGCGACATTGGGCAGTTCAGCCATGATAGCGTCGACATCTTCCCGGTCGCGCACGCTGTGAACGCCGGCGAGGTCGGCACCCGGCACCGGCAGCGCGCGCGGATCGCCGCCGGTGGCCCAGATCAGTTTGCCGTAACCAATTCGCGAGCCGTCATGGCAAGCCACGACATGTGCGTCCGGCTCGACCGAGAGTACAGTGCGGCCAAGCAACATTTCAACCCGCTTTTCCTGCCAGTATTCTGCGGGCCGGATGGCAATCCGGTCGAAAGTCTTTTCCTGCGCGAGGTATTCTTTCGAAAGCGGCGGCCGCTCATAAGGCAGTTCGTTTTCGCGACCGACAATGGCGACAGAGCCCGAAAATCCTGCACTGCGCAGCGCAATGGCTGCTTGCGCGCCGCCGTGGCCACCGCCGACAATCACGACATCGAAGGAAAGATCGTTGCTCATGCTTCATCTCGCAAACGGAACCGCTGGATCTTGCCGGTTGCCGTCTTTGGCAACTCGGTGACAAAGGTGATCCAGCGCGGATATTTGTAAGGTGCGAGATGCTCCTTCACATGCGCCTTGAGTCGCGCCTCAAGTTCAGCACAGGCATCGACATCATTGTGAACGACGACATAGGCATGCGGTTTGACAAGGGCATCGCTATCCTCTGCCCCCACCACCGCCGCTTCTAGCACTTCGGGATGACTGGACAGGGCGTCCTCTACTTCTATCGGCGAAACGTAGATTCCGCCAACCTTGAGCATGTCATCGGCGCGCCCGGCGTATGTCAGCCAGCCACCTTCATCCATGACATATTTATCGCCTGTAACCGTCCATTCGCCGCAGAAGGCTCCGACCGATTTTGCGCGATTGCGCCAATAGGCGATCGCCGTTGTCGGCCCGCAAACCTGCAGATTGCCAATCTCGCCAATTGGAACCTCAGCGCAGTTGTCACCCACAAGCCGCACGGCGTAACCGTCAATCACGCGTCCGGTGCAACCATAGCGAACTTCCCCCGGCCGCTGCGATACGAAGATGTGCAACATCTCCGTGGAGCCAAGCCCATCAAGCACGTCGGCACCGAAGCGATCATGAAACGCACGACCGACAGCGGCAGGTAGCGCCTCGCCAGCGGAAGTCGCCATGCGCAGAGCGGGTACCTGCTCGCGCGTCGGGCATGAAGGGTGCGCCAGCCAACCGGCGAGGAAAGTCGGCACCGCGCCCAGCACGGAAACCCGGTGTTTCACCACCAGTTCGCTGATCGCATCCGGTGTCGCCCGACCATTGAACAGCAGGACCGTGGCACCCGCCGCGTAGGGGAAAGTCAGGGCATTACCGAGGCCGTAGGCGAAAAACTGCTTGGCGATCGACAGTACAATATCGTCGTGCCGGTAGCCGACCGTGCCGATGCCGTAGAGGTTGGCTGTCAGCCGCATCGAACCATGCAAATGCATCGCGCCTTTTGGACGCCCGGTCGAGCCGGACGTGTAAAGCCAGAAGGCGACGTCGTCTCGATGCGTCTCCGCAGGCTCCACTGCGGAGACAGCACTCGACAGCAGGGATTCCAGTTCGAGCCAGGTGGAGCCTTCGCTCGATACAAACCGCACATGCGGCTCTTTCGCGGCGATATCCTGCCACTTGTCGGCAAGTTCTTCGGATACGAAAACCGCGACCGCACCGCTGTTGTGCAAGATCCATTCGTAATCGTCGGATGTGAGCAAGGTGTTGAGCGGCACCGGGATCACCCCAGCGCGGATAGCGCCAAGAAAAACCGTCGGAAAATCGCGAGTGTCGGTCAGGCAGAGCAGTACGCGCTGGTCGCGGCGAACCCCGAGCCTTTCGAAAACGCCTGCCATGCGCGCGACCCGATCACCCAGTTCACCGTAAGTGCAACTGCCATGACAATCGATGATCGCGACCTTTTCCGGCTGCCGGCCCACGTTCGGGCCAAGCAGATCCTCAGCCGCGTTGAACGTCTCCGGCAGGTCGGAAATCATGCGCGCCCTGACTGTCTCCATCGCAGTTCTCTCCCGCAGCGCGTCCGGCTATTCCGGACCGCGCCCAAAGTATCTGGCAAATGCGCGGCCTCAGGCCGCCCGAACATAGTCGAAATCGAACGCCATGCTGTTGATCCCGCGATCCGGCGGGCTGGTCCAGTTGGCGCATTTGCCGATCTCGGTCACCCCGACCATCAGCGACTTGACATAGCCACGATCCGCTTCGCTTGGCAGCGCCGCAACTACAACTTCGGGCGAGCAGGGCTTGCCATCGGTGTCGAACTGGAGCCCGGCCCAGACGCCCACAGTGCGGTGGAATTTGTCTGCCGGAAGTTTGAGTTCATATTCGAAGCCCGCTTTGGCAATCAGGCGGTTCCAGCGGGTCAGGCCGATCTGGCAATCCCGGATATAGGCGTTGCGGGTGATCAGGTTCATCGCATTGCGGGTGGCAATATCCTGAAGGCCATCGGGGGTATCGACGGCCTCGAAGGTGTCGACGCAGAGGTGATCCTCGTAAGCGCCCTCGTCCGGCCGTCCCTTGAGGCCATTGGCGAAATAGGTCGCGGCATTGGAACTGATTTCCGAACCAAACAGATCGAGCGCGGAGGAATACCAGAAGTTGATATAGCGTTGCAGCAAGGGCAAATCGATCACCCCGGCTTTGCGCAGCGCATCGGGATCGTCGCTCCCAAGTTTGGTCATTTCATCAAGCGTGCGCTTGATTACCCGGGTGATGCCGGTTTCACCGACGAACATGTGGTGCGCTTCTTCGGTCAGCATGAAGCTGCAGGTGCGCGCCAGTGGATCGAAGCCGCACTCAGCCAATGATTTAAGCTGGTACTTGCCGTCGCGGTCAGTGAAATAGGTGAACATGTAGAAGCTTAGCCAATCGTCGATCGGCTCGTTAAAGGTGCCAAGGATGCGTGGATGATCGACATCGCCCGAATGGCGGAACAGCATTTCGTCGGCTTCCTCGCGCCCGTCACGGCCGAAATAAGCGTGGAGCAGATAGACCATCGCCCACAAGTGACGGCCTTCTTCGACATTGACCTGGAACAGGTTGCGCATGTCGTAAAGCGAAGGCGCGGTCAGCGCGAGCAGCCGCTGCTGTTCGACCGAGGCTGGCTCGGTATCGCCCTGCGTGACAATCAGACGCCGCAGGATCGAGCGGTATTCGCCTGGGACCTGCTGCCAAACCGGCTGGCCTTTGTAATCTCCGAAGCCGATGGTGCGATCCGCCTGCCGATCGGCCAGAAAAATACCCCAGCGATATTCGGGCATCTTCACATGACCGAAGGTCGCCCAGCCCTTGGCATCAACCGAGGTCGCGGTGCGCAGGTAGACATCGTGACTCTGATAGGTCGTCGGTCCCAGATCCTTCCACCAGTCGATGAACGCAGGTTGCCAATGCTCGAGCGCGCGCTGAAGGGCGCGGTCGTTGGAAAGATCGACGTTGTTCGGAATCTTGGTTTGATAGTCGATGGCCATGGTGCTGCCTCCTTACACGCGCTTCTTGTCGAATTCGGCGCGGGTGCCGGTTCCGAACAGTTTGAGGGCACCGCCCTCTCCGACCGCATTGGGGCGGATGAAAATCCAGTTCTGCCAGGCTGAGAGGCGGCCGAAGACCTTGGACCAGACAGTTTCCCCCCCGGCAAATCGGAGGCTCGCTTCCATGCCTGTGCAAGCGTCGGGCGAGAGCTTTACGCGCTCATCGATGGCGAGACGGACTTCGTCCTCCCAATCAATATCGTCCGGCGCGAATGTAACGAGGCCCAGATCGTGTGCCTCTCCGGACGGGACCGGGCTGCCGATCAGGTCTTCTACCTCGGAAAGGCGACCTTGAATTCCCTGAAACCGCGATTGCAGGCGGAACAGGTTATTGCACATCGGATACAGGCCGAAATTAGCCTTGCTCAACTGGAGCTGCGGCCCCTTGTCGGGATCCGCGATCAGTTCGCGCATGTAAGCGCGGTCGGCGGCAAAGGCGAGCTCGGCCAGCGTTCCGGCGAAGGCCGAGCCTGGCTCGATTACGGCGTAAAGCGAGCGCGAGGAGACATCGAGGCGTGAAAGTGTACGGCGCAACATGCCGATCACTTCGCGCACGAACCAGTGATCCTGGTTGGCGATCAGGGCTTCGTCGTAGCCGACGACCTTGCTGCCATCACCCTGCGTCTTGAGCACCCACAAACCCAGCTCAGGCTCGTTGGTGCGCAACAGGAGCACGGCATCGTCAAGCTCGCGGGCCAGGGCGAGCGGCCAGAATGCAGTGCCCTGCGCCAGAATGGAATCGGCATCGGCGGGCGGCGCATCGGTCGGCGCTTTGACGGTGATCGTCGCGAAACCGCGCGCGCGGTCGAATGTCACGTCCACGTTGGGGTAGTGGTAGCCAGCCTCGTCAATCGTACGTGCCAGCGGGGTGAGCTTGACGCCTTCTGCGCTGAGCGGACGCGGTGTCTGCGCGGCGAGCGCATCGGCCCGGCCACGAACAGCCTCTGTCCAACGCCCCTTGGGTGCAATATCGTCAACCAGATTCCAGTCCTTGGCGCGACGACCGCGAACGCCCTCCTCCGAGGTACAGAACACGTCGGCGAGGTCACGGCGGACCTTGCGCTTGTCGACCACCCGCGTTAGGCCGCCGGTACCCGGAAGAACCGCGAGCAGCGGCACCTCGGGCAACGACACCGCCGACGAACGATCATCGACCAGCAGGATTTCGTCACAGGCCAAAGCCACCTCATAGCCACCGCCTGCGCAGGTGCCGTTTACGGCCGCGAGAAATTTGAGACTGCCGTTCTGGGATGAGTCCTCGAAGCCGTTGCGGGTTTCGTTTGTGAATTTGCAGAAGTTGACCTTCCAAGCGTGGCTAGACGTGCCCAGCATGTAGATGTTCGCGCCCGAACAGAAAATGCGGTCGTTGGCGCTGGTCAGCACCACACAGCCCACTTGCGGCTGCTCGAAGCGGATGCGCTGCACAATGTCGTGCAGTTCCATATCGACGCCAAGATCGTAGCTGTTGAGTTTGAGTTTGTAGCCTGGAACCAAGCCCGCATCCGGATCGACATTCATCGCGACCGTGGCGATGCGCCCTTCAATTTTGACGTCCCAGTGCCGATAACTCTCGCCGTCGAGGTCATAGGTATAGAGAGCCACCTCTGGCTCATTTGCTTCCGCAAGCTGCAACGCCATCGATTCGCTCTCTCAACTCCGAACTATGAGGAGCACAATAGCGCATTGACGAAAGTCAAACAAGCAATATATTTCATTTGGTGGTTTTGTCGGCAAGGTCTTCTAGCAAATCGAGGGTCTTGTTGAAATCTTGCGCCGACGTATCAAGCTGCGCATCGCAACGGCCATACTCCGCCTCACGCGAGGCAAGAATATTCTTGAGGTCGTCCATGGCTGTCCGATTGCCCGCTATGGGGCGCAGATCACCTTGCTTGACGACCCTTGCCATGTGATCTTCAGGTCTTGCACGCAACCAGACCGTCCAGGTCGTTTGCAGCAAGTGTTCAAATATCTTCCCATCCGAAACAACCGCGCCGGGAGCGGCTATCACGGCATCGAGGTTTCGGTCACAAATTTCATCCAACACTTCCGCTTCATAGCGGCGCAGGGCTGCCGGCCCGTTGATTTCGAGAAGCACTCCAATGCCTCCGCCATAACGCTTTTCTACTTCTTTCGAAATCTCGAAAAACGGCACTTTCAGGCGTTTTGCCAGCTCGACGCCAAGCGACGACTTGCCGGCGCCGCGCAGGCCGACAAGCGCGATGCGCCGTCCCTTCCCGCCAAGTGCCTCGGGTTTTTCTTCAAGTCGAATCAAAATGTCCCGGACACGATCGGGCGGCAACCGTCGGAGCAGCCGGGCCGCCTGAGTAATGCTGGGATCGCGCTCTCCGCCTGCTGGCAGAAGTTCCGCCATCGCCACACCCAGGGTGGAGGCAATCGACATGAGCATCTCAACTGACGGGTTACCCGTGCCAGCCTCGAGGTGTGCAAGATATCGCTCAGATGCCCCTGAGGCAGAGGACAACTGCTTGCGCGTCAACCCAGCCCGTGCCCGCGCGGCACGGATACGCTCGGCTATTTCAAGGCTCCCATCGAAGACTGTTGGCCCGGCTTTGGGCGATTTAACTTGCGCACCTGCCATATACTGCATATTTCCTAAGGTATGGGAATCATAATTCCGGATAAGGAAACCAATGTCGAGCGATAATGTGCGGGTCGGGATATTTGTCGCGACGATGACCGGCCTTGCCGAAATGTGCGGCGAGGAAGTCGAAGACGCTCTCACAAGCGCCGGATTTCATTGTGAGCGATTGTTGATGGACGGCCTGGGCACCGACGCTTTTGACGAGTTCGGTCTCATTGTGATCGTCACTTCAACCTATGGACATGGCGAAATTCCGGATAACGGGCAGGCGTTGTTCGCAGCCGTTGAAGCCGGCGTGGACCTTTCCGGGAAGACTTACGCCATATTCGCGCTCGGGGACCGCACCTATGCCGATACATTCTGTGCCGCAGGTGACCGCTGGGACGCGGTTTTGACAAGCTGCGGTGCAACGCGGATCGTTGATATCGAACGCCAAGATGCATCGAGCGGGACGCTTGCCGAGGATGTTGCGGGCGAATGGGCTGCCGGATGGGTAGGCCAGATCGCCCGAGGAGGATAGACATGAAGATTCATGAAGCCGATGTAGAGATGAGCGCTGCCCACGCCGCCATCGGCGGGTTCATCGCCCGCTGTTCTTTGCTGGACTATCGAGTCAGCCAATTCATGGCGCGTTGGTTCTGTGCCCACGAAAAACAGAAGTTCCTCTCGTATACGCTCAAGGCCATGCCCTTTGCTGAAAAGCGGCAGGTTATCGAAGAACGGCTGACCAACTGGCACAAGGATCCTGAAGCCTTGCGCGCTGCCATGGCGGACATTGCTGCGATTCTGGAGCGGCGCAACCTCGTTGCCAGAGGCGTACTGTCACGCCGCTCGTCGGGCGCGCTTTGCATCAAGAGTTTTTCGGGCGCACGGTTCATATCTGAACCTGGCGTGATCGACATTCTTGATATTGCCGAATTGGCCACCCTTTCCGAACGCGCGACCGAACTGTCTGAAAGGTTGATCGCTGTTGCGCTCAAGTTGAAAGATGCTGCAAATTAGTAGTTCCCTGCTCGGATTTCCCCACAATCAATATGGGCCAGAGCATTGTTGCAATGCTCTGGCCCATTTGGTCATTTGAACCGCCCGATTCAGTCTATCCGTACATATTCGTAGTCGACAGGCTGGTGGTTGATGCCACTGCGTGGCGGGGCAATCCAGGAGGCATATTCACCAGGTGCATGGCACGGCTGCATCAGGGAATCGATAAACGCCATGTCCGCTGCCGTTGGCAGAAACTGATCCTTGCGTGCGCTCCAGACATCCTCACCCACCAGGTCACCTTCCGGCGTGATGAACTGGCCAGCAAATTCACCGATGCGACGGTTGAAGCCCTTGTGTGGCTGGGTCAGCCTGAAATCCAACCCCGCTTTAGCAATCGCGCGATTCCAGCGCTCGATCCCCGTCTGACAATCGGTGATATAGTCATCGAGCAACCGGGCATTTATCGCGCGAAGCGCCGGAGTGGCCTCATCGACCAATTTCCCGTCTGTTACGCGGGTAACAGCGTAAGTATCATTCTCAAGCTGATGGTCGTCGCCTTCAAGCCGCGCTTCCCCAAAGCGCCCCTTGAGCCCGGCCGAGAAAGCCGCCGCTGCGTTTCCCGATATTTCGCTACCGAAGAGATCGCGCGTCACCGACATGTGAAAGTTTGCCTTGCGCTGGATCAGCGGCAGATCGATCACACCCAGCGCGCGAATGCGCGTCGCATCGTAAGGATCGGTGATGCCGGCCTGCTTCATCGCAGCACATGTCGCCTCAATCGTGCGCCCGATGCCGGTTTCGCCCACGAACATATGGTGTGCTTCCTCGGTCAGCATGAACCGGCAGCTGCGCGAAAGCGGATCAAAACCACTTTCAGCCAGCGAAGCGAGTTGCATCTTGCCATCACGATCTGTGAAATATGTGAACATGAAGAATGACAACCAGTCCGGCGTCGCCTCGTTGAATGCGCCAAGGATGCGCGGGTTGTCCTCATGTCCGCTGCGCCGCTCTAGCAACGCCTGTGCTTCCTCGCGCCCGTCGCGCCCGAAATGCTTCACCAGCAGATAGACCATCGCCCACAGATGTCTGCCTTCCTCGACATTGACCTGAAACAGGTTGCGCATGTCGTAAAGCGACGGCGCGGTCTTGCCGAGATACCGCTGCTGTTCGACTGACGCCGGCTCCGTATCGCCCTGAACGACGATAAGGCGGCGCAGGAGTGAGCGATATTCCGCTGGTACTTCCTTCCACACCGGCTGACCTTTGTGCTTGCCGAACGGAATAGTGCGTCCTTCGACTTCCGGAGCCAGCAGAATGCCCCAGCGATAGTCGGGCATCTTGACGTGGCCAAATTTGGCCCAGCCCGCAGGGTCAACACCGACGGCTGTGCGCAGGTAGACATCAGAGGTCTGAAACCCGTCAGGTCCCATTTCCTTCCACCAGTCAATATATTCGGGTTGCCACTTCTCCAGCGCGCGCAGCAACTGTCGGTCTGAGGACAGATCGACATTGTTGGGTATGAGGTCATCATAACTGACCTCGATAAAGCCATCACCGATGACGACCGCATTGTCTTCAATCAGTGTTTCCGGATCCGCCACAGTCAATCTCCCATCATGACATTGATGCTCTATGCACCATGAGTGACATGCACTATCATGCATTACGAGCACATGATTTGAGCTGGATCAAAGTGTGCCGGATTGACCAGTTACGCCATGAGCAAGGCAGGGGCCACGACTATGCTGAAACATAAACTGGTCGGCACAAGCGGCTTGCGCAGCTCCGAAATCGCGTTGGGCACGATGCCTTTCGGGGACAAGCGCGCCTGGGGTTGTCCGGAAGATGCCGCGCGGGCCATCCTGGAGTGCTTTGTCAAAGCAGGTGGTACAACGATCGACACGGCACCCAATTATGGCGATGGCGCGAGCGAGGAGATCGTCGGAGCTTTTGCCTGTGGATCGGCGCTGGAACGGGCCCCTCCTACTTCACGATCTATCATTTTGAATTGCCGTAAAAAGTTGGTTTTGACCGGGGTCCCGATCGGCGCCGATCGGGACCCCGGCATGCGCCAGTATAAGGATAGAAATCAATGCATTACCTCCCGTCAGAGCGGGTCCCACTCCAACGCTGCTTCACACGATCATGGGCATATCCATAGCGCCTTTGCTGACTGCTGCGAGAGTGGCCGGAATTGCAGCAGGTTTTGCCGCGCAGAGCCTGGTGAAAGTCTATTTTTCCGGATTTATCATTCTGCTTGAAGGGCAGCTGCGCGTCGATGACATAGTCGAGATCGGTGGCCATATTGGAGTGGTAGAAGAAATCACGCTGCGAAGCGTTCGCCTGCGCGATTACAATGGCAACGTGATATTCGTGCCATGTGGGAACATTACCAATGTCGTGAACATAACCATGGAATATTCCAGGTCGGTGATCGATGTCGGTATCGCCTATCGCGAAAAGACAGACGAGGCGTTGGGCATTGTGCACAGCGTTGCCTCGCAGATGGCTCAGGATCGCGCTGACCGGCCCCCACCGAGTGGTCCGCGTGGACTGTTAGTGCATTGACGCCTCCATCGCCAGTGTTGGCCGTAGGTGGAGCGAAGCGGAACCGGAGGGCGACACTGGCGATGGAACGGCCTCTGGCGCCGGTGGCCGATACCCGAGCGAGCTCTGTGCGGCCGGACTGTGTTGTAATGTCGCCGCCAAGCCTCGATCAGGATCCGGGCCTCGGCGAGCGAGTAGAAGATCTCGCCATTGAGCAATTCATCGCGCAGCGACCCGTTGAAGCTCTCGCAGTATCCATTCTCCCATGGCGATCCGGGGGCGATGTAGAGCGTCTTCACGCCGACCTTCGCCAGCCATTCCTGCACCGCCGTCGCGATAAATTCCGGGCCATTGTCGGACCGGATATGCGCGGGCGGACCGCGCGTGACGAACAGTTCGGCCAGCGCCGCCAGCACATCGTCGCTCTTCAGCTTACGCGCCACGGGCAACGCCATGCACTCCCGGCTCGCCTCGTCGATGATCGACAGGATGCGGTATTTGCGACCATCGTGGGTGCGACCCTCGACGAAGTCATAGGACCAGACGTGCCCGGGATATTCCGGCCGAAGCCGGATGCACGATCCGTCGTTCAACCAGAGCCGCCCGCGCTTCGGCTGCCTTTGCGGCACCTTGAGCCCCTCGCGTCGCCAGATGCGCTCGACCCGTTTGCGGTTCACATGCCACCCTGCATTGCGCAGCAACGCCGTCACTCGGCGATAGCCATAACGACCATATTGCCGCGCCAGCGCAATGATATCCGCGGTGAGAGCTGCTTCGTCATCGGCCCCGCGAGGCACCTTGCGCTGTGTCGATCGATGTTGCCCGAGCACGCGGCAGACCCGTCGCTCGGACACCGGCATCATCATTCTGATGTGATCGATACAGCGCCTTCGGCGCGCGGGGCTCAGAAGTTTCCCCGGGCGGCCTCCTGCAATATCAGCTTGTCTAGCGTCAGGTCCGAGATCGCACGGCGAAGCCGCACATTCTCCTTCTCCAGATCCTTCATCCGACGTGCCTGATCGGTCTTCAGGCCGCCATATTCCTTACGCCACCGATAATAGGTTTGCTCGCTGACCGCGATCCGCCGACACGCCTCCGCGGTCGTCGCGCCCTGCGCCAGCACAACCTCCGCTTCACGCAGCTTGCCGATAATCTCTTCCGGGCGATGCTTTTTGCTCGGCATACCTTGTCTCCTTCGTAATCCAAAATATCATCAATTTTGGACCACTCAGAAGGGGGCAGATCAGTTGGGCGCGGCCGGCGGGCGATAACCGGCTTTTCCTCAATGGAATGCTTCACGTGCTGCGGGTCGGCTGTCCCTGGCGCGACATGCATGAGCGATACGGCAAGTGGAACTCCGTCTATGTGCGCTTCCGTCGCTGGGCCGAACAAGGTGTCTGGGATGCCCTGCTGCAAACACTGGTCGACCTGGGTCTGACCGACGACTGGCAACACATGATCGACAGCACCAGCGTTCGCGGCCACGTCTCGGCAGCGGGCGGAAAAGGGGGGCTTGTGCGAACGCTCTTGGTCGATCACGCGGCGGCTTTACGAGCAAGATCCACGCCCGTTGCGACAATCAGGGACTGCCTGTCGGCTTCATCCTGACCGGCGGCGAGGCTTCCGACTACACCGCTGCCGAACCGCTGATGGCGATCCCCGTCGCCACACCCACGGCGCTGCTCGCGGACAAGGGTGTGGATCGGCGCTGGAACGGGCCCCTCCTACTTCACGATCTATCATTTTGAATTGCCGTAAAAAGTTGGTTTTGACCGGGGTCCCGATCGGCGCCGATCGGGACCCCGGCATGCGCCAGTATAAGGATAGAAATCAATGCATTACCTCCCGTCAGAGCGGGTCCCACTCCAACGCTGCTTCACATCCCGGCCGAAGGCAGCCTTCGCTTCGCGCTTGCCCGAGCGCACGGCCTCAATGAGACCACTCTCATCCTCGATCGGGCGCATGCCGCGTCCACCGCCGCCCCAACTCGCCTTGAGCATCAAAGGATAACCGATATCTGCCGCGATCATTTTGATCGCAGTTTCATCGTCGGGCAGCGGTTCACTCGCCGGGATAACCGGCACACTGACGCTAACCGCTATGTTACGCGCTGATACCTTATCGCCCAGGCTGTGCATTGTCGCAGGGCTCGGACCAATGAAGGTAATACCTGCGTCGGCACAGGCTTTTGCGAAATCAGGGTTCTCGGACAGAAATCCATAACCAGGATGGATTGCATCTACGCCAGCGGCCTTCGCGATTTCGATGATCCGCGGGCCATCCAGATAGGCTGCAATCGGTCCAAGACCCTCACCCAGATGATAGGCCTCATCCGCCTTGAACCGATGGAGAGAAAGCTTGTCCTCCTCTGCATATATTGCAACCGTTCGTATCCCTAGTTCCGTAGCAGCACGAAAGACACGGATCGCGATCTCGGAGCGGTTGGCGACAAGAATCTTTCTCATCGCGCGGAGCTCCGCTGCTGCGCAAGGTTCTCAAAGTCATTGCCCATCGGCTGCCGACCTTTGCTTGATCATATCGAGCGCGACATCGACGATCATGTCCTCCTGGCCTCCGACCATCTTGCGGCGACCCAGTTCCACAAGGATGGCGCGGGTATCTATGCCATGTTCCCCGGCAGCCTTTTCAGCGTGGCGCAGGAAGGAGGAATAGACACCGGCATAGCCCAGCGTCAGCGTTTCGCGGTCAACGCGTACCGGGCGGTCCTGCAGCGGACGCACCAGATCCTCGGCGGCATCCATCAGGGCATAAAGGTCGCAGCCATGGTTCCAGCCCATGCGGTCGGCAGCGGCGATGAACACTTCGAGCGGAGCGTTGCCTGCCCCCGCGCCCATGCCGGCAAGGCTCGCATCGACCCGGACCGCACCATTCTGCACCGCGACGATGGAGTTGGCGACACCAAGGCTGAGGTTGTGGTGCGCGTGCACGCCGCGCTGCGTTTCGGGCTTCAGTACCTTGTCGTAGGCCGCAACGCGCGCCGCGTAGTCATCCATGCTCATCGCGCCACCACTGTCGGTGACGTAGACGCAATGCGCGCCGTAACTCTCCATCAGCTGGGCCTGTTGGGCCAGCGCTTCCGGGCTGGTCATGTGGCTCATCATCAGGAAGCCCGAGACGTCCATGCCCAAGTTGCGCGCCGCCTCGATGTGCTGCTTGCTGACGTCCGCTTCGGTGCAGTGGGTCGCGATGCGCACCGAACGCACACCCAACTCATAAGCGTGCTTCAGGTCGTGGACTGTGCCGATGCCGGGCAGAAGGAGGGTGGTCAGCACCGAGTGTTCCAGCACTTCGGCCACGGCGCCGATCCAGTCCCAATCGGTGTAGGCGCCAAAGCCGTAGTTGAAGCTGGAGCCTTGCAGGCCGTCACCGTGGGCGACTTCGATCGCGTCGACCTTGGCCCGGTCAAGTGCGCGGGCAATCGCCTGGACGTGGTCCAGACCATACTGGTGACGGATAGCGTGCATTCCGTCACGCAGAGTGACGTCCTGAATGTAGAGCTTTTGCTGGGTCGGGTCGAAAGTCATGCTGCCGCTCCCCCTTGTATTTCGTTGTCGTGCATGCGGTTCGCGATCTTCTCGGCCGTCTTGAGCGCGGCAGAGGTCATGATGTCGAGGTTGCCGGCATAGGCCGGCAGGTAATGGGCCGCGCCTTCCACTTCGAGGAAGACGGAGACCTTGAGCCCGGTGAATTCGCCGTCCATTTCCGGGATGCGCAGCGGACGGTTGGAGCCGATATGCTCAAACTGTACGGCCTGCTTCATGCGGTAGCCGGGGACATAGCTCTGCACTTCGGCGACCATGTCTTCCACCGACTTGCGGATCGCATCCTGATCGGCATCTTCGCACAGACAATAGACTGTATCGCGCATGATCAAGGGCGGTTCGGCGGGGTTGAGGATAATGATCGCCTTGCCGCGCGTCGCGCCGCCGACGTCCATGATCGCCTGGCTGGTGGTCTCGGTGAACTCGTCGATGTTGGCGCGGGTGCCCGGGCCAGCACTCTTCGAGGCAATCGAGGCAACAATCTCGCCATAGTGGACCTTGGCCACGCGGTTCACCGCCGCCACGATCGGGATGGTAGCCTGACCGCCGCAAGTGACCATGTTGACGTTCTTGGCGTCGAGGCACGCTTCGCCATTGACCGGCGGCACCACGTAAGGCCCGATCGCGGCAGGTGTTAGGTCGACCATGCGCTTGCCAGCGGCGAGCACCAGTTCGCTGTTGCGCTTGTGCGCCCCGGCCGAAGTAGCGTCGAACACGATCCCGACGTCCGCAAACTCGGGCATCTTAATAAGGCCGTCGATCCCTTCCGCCGTCGTCGCAACACCCAGTCGCTGCGCGCGGGCGAGGCCATCGGAGGCCGGGTCGATCCCGACCATCACGCCCATTTCCAGTACGCCGGAAAGGCGCATTATCTTGATCATCAGGTCGGTGCCGATATTGCCCGAACCGATGATGGCTACCTTGGTCTTGGCCATAATCAGGCTCCGTTGAACGAGAAGGAACAGGTGCCGATGCCGGCGACATCAGTGCGAACCTCGTCTCCGGCGTTCAGCACCACCATCGGGCCGAGGGCGCCGGCCAGCAGAATGTCGCCAGCCTTCAGCGGGTCGCCGCCTGCTGCCAGAGTGCGGGCCAGCCAGGCCGCCGCGTTGAGCGGATTGCCCAGCGCCGCCGAACCGATCCCGGACGAGGCCACGTTGCCGTTGAGCGTCATGGTCATGGCCGCACCCTCCAAATCGAGGCCAGCCAGAGGTAGGCCCTGATCGGACAGGACGAAGAACGCCGAAGAGCCGTTGTCGGCGACGGTATCGGCAAAGGTGATCTTCCAGTCGGCAATGCGGCTGTCGACAATCTCGATCGCCGCATGGACCGAGGCGACCGCCGCCGCGACCTGCTCTGCCGTGGTGTCAGCCGATGGCAGGTCCGCGCCCAGAACAAAGGCTATTTCCGCTTCGGCCTTGGCCTGGATGCAGCGCGCCGGATCAAGATTACCGCCGTCCGCAATCTGCATGTCGTCAAACAGGACGCCGAAATCGGGCTGGTCGACACCAAGCTGCTTCTGCACGGCCTCGGCAGTCAGGCCAGCCTTGCGACCAACGATGCGGCGGCCCTGGCTTTCCCAGAAACGGGTGTTGATCGCCTGGATCGCATAGGCCCCGGCCGCATCGGTCGGCTCCAGCCACTCGCGCAGCGGCGGTAGCGTCTCGCCGGTGTAGGCGTCGCGCAGTCGCCTTGCGAGCTCTTCATAATCTGGCTTGAGCATGGTTCTCTCTTTCTAGTCGCCAACGGTCTGGCCTGCCTGGCTGTGCCGATCCGCAATGATGCTGGTCTCGTTCGGGCCGCGCGTAAGGCTGCATATTCAATCGGAGACGCCGCCTTGAGGCGTCTCCGATTGAACGAACTATCGCGCCTTAGCTCAGCGGAATGGGTTCGCTTGGGGCAGCTTCGGCCAGGAAATTGCCAACCAGTTGAACAAATCGACTGGACTGCTCGATCTGAGTCCAATGGCCGCATTCCCCGAAGACATGCAGTTGCGCGCGCCGGATCAGGCTTGCCATGCGATAGGCATCCTCCACACGGATGACCCGATCCTCACGGCCGTGAACAATCAGGGTCTGATGGGGAAGTTTGCGCAGGTCGTCTTCCTGACATGCCAACGAGTCAAACCAGCGTTGGCGTGGGGCCGGGAACATCTGACTGTAGGATTCCTGGAAACCGGGCCGAATACTCGCCTCATAGCGGATCTGGGCGAGTTCGTCGGTTACAAGATCGCGGTTGTATGCGAAAATGTCGAGCATGCGGCGCATGTTCTCAAGCGAGGGCGTGTAGCCCCACACTTCATCGAGCCCTGGCAAGATTGACCCTTTGATGCCGCCGCTGCCCATCAGCACCAAGCGCCGGAACCGATCAGGATGACGGATCGCTGCAGCCAGCGATAGTGCGCCGCCAAACGAGTTGCCGACAAGATCAACCTGATCGAGGCCGAGGGCGTCGAGAAAGCCCAGAAGATGTTGAACCCAAGCTTCAACACCGTATTTGAAGTTTTCCGGACGATCCGTGAAGCCGAAGCCGACCATGTCCGGGGCGATTGCACGGTTCTGCTGCGAGATTTTTGGCAATATCATCCGCCAGTTTGCCCAGGCAGAAACACCCGGACCAGACCCGTGGATGAATACGACCGGAGAGCCTTCTCCCACATCGTGATAATTGGTGCGAATGCCAGCGGCGATCACTGACTTGGATATTTCAGGGTTATCAGTCCCTGCAGTTGCAATGCTTCCCATGAGATTTATTCCTCAAAATTCATGTGTTTGGTTTGGAACAGTCACTCAGGGGAAATGAACTTGTGACCCCACATGCTGATGCTGTCATATCGAACGACCGACCAGGAGCGATCAACGTCGCGCGGTCCGCAGCCGAACTCGACCGCGAAACCGGAAGGGGTGATCCCATAGAAGGAATACATGTGATCGTTCGTATGACGACCAAATGTCAGGAGAATTCGAGAGTCGCGCTCCATACGGTCAATCGCTCGACCAACATCATCAAGCGAAGCAGACTCGATCATGAAATGATGAATGTGTTTGGGGGCCGGGGCAGGCAGCAAAGCCAGGCTGTGATGCCGTCGGTTGCAGTTGAAGAAGTGAAGCTTGTGCTTACCGCCGGGTCCGAGATCCCAGTCGATGATGTCGGAAAGCTCCATCCCGAGACCAGCAACGTAGAATTCCATCGATTTTTCGAGGTCGGGCGTGGCTAGAACGATATGGCCAAATCCCTGCTCACCGGTAACAAATGACGAAACACCGACGGGAGACACAAACGGAACTTCGAACAATTCCGTGGCGCCATAATAGACCTCGATCCTTACACCCGATGGATCGATGACCGACACCAGGTCGATCACGCCGCGATCCGCTTTGAGATCGTCAGGTTCGTTCGTCACTTGATAGCCCATCTGCCGCAAGCGCTCTGCAGTGGAATTGAATGCTGCGGCATCGGCAGCTTCGAACCCGGCATAGGAAATGTCATCCGCTTCACCGCGGTGCACAGCAAGCCGCCACGCGCGCGAATCCAGCCTGTAGCGGTCGGAGTCCTTGCCCTTCGCCGCCGTCATCATGCCGAGCGTATTGTTCGCATATCTGCTCCACGCATCGACATCGGACGCGTCGAAGCCAAGATAGCCAAGGCGATCAACAGTCATCAGATTTCTCCCTCAGTTCCCAATTTCTCTGGCAATCCCACTCCGGCCAGGGCCGCAGAAACCTCATCGAGGACCGACGGATCCTCGATTGTCGGAGGCATGGTCCATGGTTCGCCATTCGCGATTTTCCGGATCGTGCTGCGCAGAATCTTGCCCGATCTGGTCTTGGGCAGTCGCGAAATCGACAGAATGATCTTCGGAGTAGCGATTGATCCAATTCGGCTTCGAACAGCAGATGTTGCCATGGCGGAAATTTCGGCTGATTTCGCAGAAGCGCCATCTGAAACAACGAAGAGTACAAGCGGAACTTCGCCTTTGATGCCGTCGGCAACTCCGACAACAGCACATTCCGCGATTTGATCGACCGTCGAAATCGCTTCTTCGATCGAACCGGTCGACAGCCGATGGCCCGCGACATTGATGATGTCGTCGGTCCGGCTCATGATGAAGACATAGCCGTCTTGATCGATGTAACCAGCATCGCCTGTCTTGTAATATCCGGGAAATTCAGTGAGGTATGATTCCTCAAAGCCGCCATGGTTGTTCCAGAGTGTCTGCAGGGCACCAGGCGGCAGGGGCAGTTTGACAGCAATCGATCCGGTTTCTCCAATAGGAGCGGGTTCGCCTTCTGCATCGAGTATCTGGATATCATAGCCAGGCATCGGCACGGCCGCCGATCCGTACTTGACTTCGATTGTTCCCAATCCGGTCGGATTGGCAGTCATCGGCCAACCGGTCTCGGTCTGCCACCAGTTATCCAGCACCGGAACGTCCAGCGCAGATTCTGCCCATTTGATGACGCTTGGATCGCCCCGCTCTCCGCCGATATAAATCGCACGCAGCGAAGACAGATCGAATTTCTGTGGCAGCACGCCGCCTGCGTCTTCCTTGCGAATTGCGCGCAGGGCCGTTGGGGCCGTGAACAGCAAATTCACCTTGTGCTGCGATATCACGCGCCAGAAGGTGCTCGCATCGGGCGTGCCGACAGGCTTTCCTTCAAAGATGACGGTGGCGCATCCGGCAAGCAACGGGCCGTAGGTAATATAGGAATGTCCCACGACCCAGCCGAGATCGGATGCGGCCCAGTAGACATCGCCTGCACCGATGCCGAAGACATTCTTCATCGACCAAACCAGGGCGACCATATAGCCGCCCTGTTGCCTAACAACGCCCTTTGGCTTGCCGGTCGTACCGGACGTGTAGAGGATATAGAGCGGATCGGTGCTTCGCACTTCGACACATTCCGGCCTGTCGCCACGAGTAATCGCGGCACTCCACTCGGCATTCCAATCGTAATCACGTTCAGGGCGTAGTTCGCAAAAAAGCTGCGGCCGCTGGAGGACGATTACCGCCTCGGGCTTATGGCGACTATTTGCTATGGCTTCGTCGAGCAGTGGTTTGTACGCAATTATCCGGTTCGGCTCCAATCCGCACGATGCCGAAACGACAACTTTGGGTTCGGCATCATCGATGCGAACTGTCAATTCGTGCGCAGCAAAGCCGCCGAAGACAACCGAATGGACCGCTCCCAGACGCGCGCAAGCCAGCATCGCGATGACTGCTTCGGGGATCATCGGCATATAGATGATGACCCGGTCGCCCTTCGCTACGCCATGGCTGCGCAGCACCGACGAAAACAGTTCGACCGCGTCCAGCAACTGCGAAAAGGTCAGTGTCTTGCTGATGCCGAGAATGGCGCTGTCATAAATCAGCGCGGCTTCGTCACCCCGCCCGGCAACGACGTGCCGATCGACCGCATTCCAGCAGACGTTGCACGTTCCATCGGCAAACCAACTGGCCAATCCTTGTGGATCAACGACGCTCTCTGTTGGCGTTGCGATCCAATCCACTGCAGTGGCAGCCGCCGCCCAGAAGCTCAGGGGATCGGCCATCCACTCATCATAGGTTGTGCGATAGTTTGACATGCTCGCGCTCCCGCCCTCAGACCGCAAGAACGATATTGCCGATGGCACTGCCAGACTCGACCCGTTCGTGCGCTTTGACGATCGAATGCAGTGGCAACACTTCGGCGATATTGTGGACGATATTTCCCTGAGCGATGAGGTCATTCACGCCCTGGCAAATCTCGTGACGTCGCGCTTGCGGCAAATGATAGAGGATGAAGAAATCAAACCCGATATTCTTCAGGATGGACTTCGAGAACGGCATCTTGAACTCCCGTTCCGAGCTGCCATACGCGACAAGGCGCCCCTCTTTTGCCAATGCCGCAACATCGAGATCGACGTTGACCGAGAGATCGACCTCGACAATCAGGTCAACACCCGCGCCGCTTGTGGCGTCCATGATGACCTGCAAGGTGCCTTCTGTGCGATAGTTTATAACCCGATCCGCTCCGGCCAGCCTCGCCAATTCGGCCTTCTCCGAACTGCTGACCGTGGCCAATATCCTGGCTGCGCCGAGTTGCCGCGCAAACTGGACGGCGTAATGGCCAACGGCGCCGGCGCCACCCGCGACCAGAACGGTTTTCCCCCGAATATCCCCATTTAAGGTGAGTGCGTGCAGAGCTGTCGATGCAGGGATGCCTAGGCAAGCGCCGATTTCGAACGAGATATCGTCGTGCAGCGGTGCGGTGAAATTCTCCGGCACAACGACATATTCGCCTGCGGTTCCAGTGGTGCGGCCCCACGCAGCATTGAAAATCCACACACGCTCGCCAATCCGGGCAGGATCGACGCCTTCGCCGACAGCATCAATCACGCCAGCGCCGTCGCTGTGTGGGGTGCGTGGAAATCCCCAAGGCGAAGGAATATGTCCGCTTCTGATTTTGACGTCGGACGGATTTACCCCGGACGCCTTTACCCTGACCCGAACTTCGCCAGGGCCCGTTACAGGATGCGGGCAGTCCACAATATCGAGGACATCCGCCGCTTCGCCGATTTCGCCATACTGTGCAGTCCGCATTTCAGTTCCCGTTGTTCAGCTTGCTTGGCGTATCGACCGCTGGCCCTTTCGAAGAACCACGCCGATCAGCTGTTCGATCCAGCCTCGACCGCCCCGCATTGCGCCACAGTTGCGCGGGGCGGCCGGGTTGTTAGAAACTGACCGAAGCCGAAGCCCGTCTTGATCTAGCCGCGTAAAATTGCCGGCCCCTGCGTCGCGGCACCTGCCGTGCCACAACACCTTTCGCGCTCATCTCATTGCCTTAAGAAGCCGGCGTGAATTTTGCCGTGAGGGCATTGTCCATTTCATCGAATTTCTTCGAGGGTTGGATAGCTCCACTGGCCTTCAGCTCTCCATGTCCGGATGCCCCTCGCCCCAGAATGGTGGAAAAAGCGGCTTCAAGGTCAACTGCTGCCGTTTCCGTCAGCGAACCAGCGCGCCACCCGATATAGACGTCGGGCCGTACCAGCAGCGCGCCGCTTTCATCGACCTCGCTGATGCGGGCATAATCGCCATAGTGGTCCTGATAATCCTGCCCCAGACCAATGGTCACAACCTTGATGGGCACGCCCAGTTTGTCTGACACAGCTTTGGCAATTGCACGCCATCCGGCCCCGCTGTTGCCAGTGAGCAACGTAAATTCACCGCCACCGCATACATAGAGTGACGAGATCTTCGATCCGTCCTTGAACAGCCATGCATGGGGCAAGCGAGCGCCCGGGAAGCTGGTGGGCTGATAGTAAATCTCGGCATCTTGCGAGAAGGGCGGCGCAGTCTCGCCTTCAGGCGTCACCACTGCGCAGCTCTGATACCGCTGGTTCATCTCGATTCCAGGGCAGTCATACGTCCGGTAGGTGTCGGCGACAGCCTCCCGAAGCAGTTGTCGGCGCGCAGACAGGTCAGCACTTTCGCCCTTGAGCATTTCAAAGCTGGCAGAGGACACGGCGGGATCGTCGGACAAGGTAGGATTGAGTGCGGCTACAACCTGGTCGTAATATTTCATCGCGCCAAAGGCGGCAGGAACAAACTCTTCGGCCACGGGCACGCGTTCCTGCGAATAGCTTTCCAGCAGCGCCGGAGTGGCCATTCCCTTAAGGACATGGACGAGTTTCCAAGCCAAATTGTAGCTGTCCTGAACCGAGGTGTTCGAACCCAGACCCTTCAGTGGCGGGTGGCGGTGTACCGCGTCTCCGGCACAGAACACACGGCCCTGGTGAAACCGGGTCGCCCAGCATTCATTGAATGCCCACAACGACACCGATTCAATCTGAACGTCGATGCTGTCGTCACCGATCAACCTGTGCATGAGTCGGCGTGCTTCGACATGATCAATCACGGGCGGATTGTTGATGTCGAAAAACGTCGTTGCCAGCCAGCGGGTCCATGGGCGAACCATCCGCAGGGCCCCCATCATCAACCCGCCCGGTGCTTCTCCGGGTGTGAACATCCAGTAGAGCGAGCTTGGGCGATGCTCGACATACTTAGTCAGATCGGCCGTGAAAACGATATTGGTCGCGCCCAGCTTATCCATATCGCCCTTGAAGGGCAGATTCAGCTGTTTCGCGATCGCCGACCGCGCGCCGTCAGCGCCGACGAGATACTTTGATCGCACCGAGTACTCTTCACCCGTCAGCCGATTGCGCAGGACCGAGGTAACGCCCTCATCATCCTGATCAAACTTGACGAATTCGGTGTGAAGCAACACCTCCGCACCCTTGTGTGCAGCGGCACCCAGTAGAATTTTTTCCAGATAGTTCTGCGGCAGATCGACGAAGACTTCCGGGGTCCCAAGGGCATAGTTGAAGCGGCGGCCGGGCTCATGGCCCCAGGTACGCAGGCGGCCGAACTCTTCGCCCGCAAGGCTCTGGCACATCACGTTTTCGCCCATCAACTCGTTAGGCGACGCGTAGAGATTGACGTCATCGATCACACCGAGGTCATGAAAAATTTCCATCGCCCGAGGGTTGGTGATATGAGCGCGGGGTGTCCGGCAGGTCCAGCCATAGCGGTTGGCGATCACCGTGCGAATGCCCGCTTTGGCCAGAGCCAAGGCCATGGTGCCGCCTGCCGGCCCGGTGCCGATGATCAGAACCTCGGTTTCATACGCCGGTTTTTGAACTGCTGAAGTCATCTTGGGTTACCCTTCAAAGTTGGATTGCTTGTCCGGTAATCGGCCTAGGGCAGGCGGAGTGCTTCACGGATGGTCAGCGTTTGGAACGCAGGTCCTGAAGCGGCGCCAATCGGCCCGGTCAGGCGTCGATAAACGCTGCAAGCATGGCATTGAACCGATCTGCATGTTCAAGCTGCGCCCAATGGCCACAGCGGTTGAAGACGATGAGGCTGGAATTTGGCATGACACCCGCCAGGCGCATGCTGTGCTCCACGCCCACGGTCCGATCGTCGCGGCCATGGATCAGCAACGAGGGCGTAGTTGTGCGTGCAAGGCCCGCGAAAACCTCGTCCTGGCCCAGACCATCGATATTCATGGCGGCCGCGCCCTTAAGAAAATTGGACAAATGCGCAGGGTTCGCGAGGGCATTTGCGGAGCGCTGGTTCACCAGTTCATCGGTCGCATAGGCCGGGTCGAAGACCATTACATTGACCAGCCTGCGAAAATTCTCGGGGCTTGGATCAGCATATGTCGCGAAGAGAATCTTGAGCCCCTCTGTCGGGCCACCGGGTTGAAAGAACAGTTGCGGGCCGCCGGGTGCCGGTGCGCCCATGGTAATGCAATGAGTGACCCGGTCGTTGTGCAGTGCGGTCATCATCACTGCAGCAAGCCCGCCCATCGAATTGCCGACTAGCGCTGCTTTTTCGATACCAAGACCGTCCATGAACAAGCGGGTCGCCTCGACATTGGCGAGAAAGCGGTTCTCCCCGGTTGGGTCATATTCGGACGATTTTCCCCAGCCCGGAAAGTCGAGCAGATAGACTTTGTAGCGCTGGGCCAGCTTCGCGAAATTGGGATTGAAGTTGCTCCAGCCACTGGCTCCTGGGCCAGAACCGTGCAGCATGATCAGCGGGTGCCCCTCGCCAGCCACGTGGTAGTGCAATCGCCAACGCGGCGTATCGATGTATTGGCTGGTTTGTGCTTCCGTTGACATCATGCAATCCTCGATCAGGAGAAATCTATTCCGCGCAGCAACAATGGTGTGCATCGGATGGGAAAGCGCAGCCCCTGGGTGTGGAGAGGGTCACCCAAGGGCCGCCTTCACCGGGACATTAGTATCGGAACGACACCGTTACTCCGTAGGTTGCCGGCATGCCCGCAACCTTGGAGAAGGAATCGATGACGTGCGAAACGCCGTTCCAATAATACTTGTTGGTGATGTTGCGTCCCCAGACTTCCGCACGCCAGCTATCGTTGTTGCTCTTGATGCCCGCACGCATGTTGAGGAGCGCATAGCTATCAATCGCGAACCGCGGATCGCTGCCGAAGGCCGCGACCGTCTTGGAACGATAGTTCACATCCGCCCCAATAAAGCCATTGATCGCGCTTGAGACAGGCACCTCGTAATCGAAGCCGCCCGAAATCTGCCACTTGGGCGTGTTAGGGAACCCTTCGCCCTTGAGATCGACAAGGGTGCCGCCAGAATCGGGTGTCTGGTAGTTCCGCGTCACCTTGGAGTTGATGTAGGAAGCTGCGCCGCGCAGGCTCAGCCCAGCAACCGGGCGGATGGTCGTCGACAATTCGAAGCCCGCTACCCGCGACTTGGGAATGTTCACCAGCTTTGGCAATGTGCCCAGGGGGAAGCCGGTATTAATGAAGCCCAGGATCTGTTTGTCCTGATAATCGTAGTAGAAGGCCGCGCCTTCCAGCGTGACACGGCGATCAAGCAGTGACGTTTTGAACCCGGCTTCATAAGCCAAGACGGACTCTTGCGTTACGGGAATATACTGGGTGACCGAGGACGACGGCACACCGGCAAAGCTCCCCGCCTTGAAACCCTTCGTTGCGTTGGCATAAAGCAGCAGATCGCTGTTGGGCTTCCAGCTCAGCCCCGCGCGCCATGAGAGATTGTCCTCGTTGAGCGTCCCCGGAACGTTGGTCACGGGCAGGAAGTTCGCGTCGGAAGTAACGCATCCGCCCTTCGGAATGGTGATTGTGGTCGGGACCCCCGATCCGATCGTCTGAAGAAGACTGTAGAGGTTGCCGAAGGCTGTTCCGAAAGACCCGTCGCCCGCATCCAACAGGCAGCCATTGGCGCTGCGACGCTGATCCGTATAACGGACGGAACCCTGCAGCGTAACCTTTGGTGCGATCTCGTAGTCGACGCTCGCGAACACGGCGGCAGTCTTGATCTTCTGATCGTTACGGATGTCGAAGTTACGGTAGCGGTTGACAAACGCCGGCGTGGCGATGCCGGAGTTGCTGCCCGAAACTGTGCCGAGCTGATCTTCGTCCGCAGTATCGCGCTGATAATTACCGCCAACCATCCATTTCAGGCCGGGCGTATCACCCGAAAGGCGCAGTTCCTGCGAAAAGGAGCTGATGTCAGACTTGATCAGGAAAAACAGATCATTGAACGCCACGCCGTCGGAATCATTGGGGTTACGACCGCGGAAGTCAGTGTAAGCCGTGATCGAAGTTAGCGTCACACTTGGCGACAATTCGAGATCCGCCCGCAATGACCCCTGATAGAACCGGTCGTCATGCCGGAAATCGACACCGGGGTCCCAATCCGCAACGCGTGCGTTGTTGGGCGCTCTTACCGCTGTGGCGAAAAAGGCCTTTTCTTCGGGAAAGCCCACCGGGTTGGTCGGCGCATAGGCAATGTACTGCGCGGCCTGGCTGTCGGACTTGTCGATCCAGCCATTCAGGTTGAACTGAAGCTTCAGCTTGTCGCTGGGCTCGACATCGAGCAGCAGGCGCCCCGTGGTAAAGTTACGGCGACCGAGCGTGTCATTGCGTGTCTGGCTATACTGCCAGTCCCCCCGGTCTTCATGGCGAACAGCAAGCCGGGCCTTGACACCTTCCGCCAACGGGCCGCTCACATAGCCATCGACGTCGAACTGATTGAAGCGGCCATACGTGGCGCTTCCGCCGAAGCGGAATTCATCGGTCGGCCGCGCAGCAATGTAGTTGATTGCCCCGCCGGTGGAGTTTTGCCCGAAAAGTGTGCCTTGGGGGCCCTTCAGCACTTCCACCCGCTCAAGGTCGAGTGAGGCGCCAGGCGTCATTACCGAATAGGGCAGCGGAACCTGGTCGACATAGACACTGACGGTCGGACTGACCCCCGTCGAGGTGTCATAGAACCCAATGCCGCGAATGGTGAAGACTGGTGGGCCATAGGCGCTTTGCTGGGCCGTGAAGCCTGGCACAACCCGCTCCAAATCGAACGTTGACGTAACACCCCGCGAACGCAACTGTTCTCCCGTCGCGGCGGTGATGGAAAGAGGCACATCCGACAGCCGTTCACTGCGCTTCTGCGCCGTGACGATAATTTCCCCGATGCCTCCATCGGGTGCTTGATCTGTGGTGCTAGCTTCCTGGGCAGATGCGACAGGTGCATATAGCAATCCTACCGCGAGGGCCAAACCTGCAGCCTGACAACCGGAACGTACGTTCTTATTTTCCATCAGATCTCTCCCAGTGATTGTTCTTTTTTAGCGCCAGGTAGAAACTTGGGCGCTGTCCCGACCGAGATCAGCAAGGACCGTGCCAATTTCGCCAGCGTGCTTTCAGCCGCTTGGCTTGATCACAGAAAATGGCTGTTTGATGGGCGCTATTCGCCATCCTGCTGCACACCGACGGTCGCGGCTGCGTCTGACATTGGTCGTTTCAGCTTGCAGGCATCGCAAAAACTGTGAATATTCCGATGTCAAATAATCACAATCTCGGAATATTCCGACATCGAGGAGGGTGTCTTGAACCAGCATCGTGTGGACCATTCAGAATCGGTGAAATGGACTCCGAATGTGAGCCTGACGGCTACGAAGCGCGATATTGCCGGCCTCATCGAACGGCTGCACTTTGATCTTCCCGAGGGATTGATCTGGCTGGACCAGAGCCGGGTCACCCTCTTGCACGCCAGTTGGCTTGCGCAGCTCCGATCCGAACTTTTGCCGTTGCTTGGCTACCATCAGGCACGGGCGCTAATAACGCGGCTCGGTTATTCAGCCGGCTGTCGCGACGCCAAGGCCTCACTTGAGAGAAATCCGGCACAATCGTGGGAGGAAATGCTGCTGACCGGTGGGCAAATGCATACCCTCCACGGTATGGTTGCCGTTGCCGTGATCAACATCGACCTCGATGAAAATAGGCGGCGCTGCCACATCGAGTTCGTTTGGAAGAACAGTATCGAACGCATCGGCGATGACGAGCGGCGCTTCCATAACTCGGAATCGGGCTGCTGGATGACAGTTGGCTATGCTGCTGGTTTTTTGACCACATGTTATGGCGCGCCAGTACATTTCCGAGAGCTTGCATGCTGTTCGGGCGGCCATGATCATTGCAGCGGCATCGCAAAATTTGCCGATCAGTGGAGTGATAGTACTGAAGACATGGTCTATTACTCCGCGCTCCAAATGAGCGAAGATGATGCCACAACCGCCACCGGTCCGATTTCCTTACAGCCTGAACTCTTACTGCAAGCCCATAATGCAAGTGGAATCGTTGTAGGTCGGTCCACCGCGTTCAATGCCGTCCAGCATAACGTCAATCAGGTAGCCGACACACGCGCGACCGTACTCCTGCTGGGTGAAAGCGGCGTCGGGAAAAGCGTTTTTGCGAGACAGATCCATGATCGAAGCCCTCGTAGCGGGAATCCGTTCGTGGAGATCAATTGCGCCGCCATTCCAGAAAATCTCCTTGAAGCCGAATTGTTTGGCGTGGAAAAGGGGGCTTTTACGGGCGCAGGTGCCACGCGGCCCGGCAGGTTTGAAGAAGCGAATGGCGGTTCCATCTTTCTCGACGAAATCGGCACGCTTTCGCTATCATCGCAGGGCAAGCTTCTTAGGGTTCTCCAGAATCATAAATTCGAGCGGCTTGGCAGCAACAAGACACTTCAAGCCGATGTCAGAGTTATTGCCGCTACAAACGAAGATCTTGAAGTAGCAGTCCAGGAAAAACGATTCCGCGCCGACCTCTATTATCGATTGAACGTATTTCCGATACAGATTCCGTCTCTGCGCCAGCGCACGGATGATCTACCGGTGCTGATCGATCATTTTCTAAAGATGTTCAGCACACGTCACGATCGAAATGTCTCCGGGATTTCGGGGCAAGCCTACCGGATGCTGCTGGCACACAACTGGCCCGGGAACATCCGAGAACTTGAAAATGTCATCGAACGCGCAGTTATCATGTGCCAGCGAGGGGAAATGATCGAAGTTGGCCATTTCCCCCAAAGCCAATTGGCAGAAGCTGCCAAAAGACTGATGCAACTGGATGAAGCAGGCAATCTGGCCCACAGCTCAGATGATCTGGATGGTCTGCCCGCGACAATCCTAGACGCACTGAACTCTCAAGGCCTCAACCTTGAAGGCTTGGAGCGCGCGGCGATCAAGGCAGCTCTTGCCGCGACAAACGACAATGTGGCTCGGGCAGCAAAGCTGCTCGGTGTCACACGCGCGCAAATCGATTATCGACTCAAGAAATGGCAAGCCGAGTAATCTTATGCTGGGCGGCGATTCTGGACAGGGCGATTAGTGGATTTTCTGTCTGATGGCGGCCATCATGCCGCGTGACAGGAGAGCAGACGACCGCGCCGGAACGACAGCCCCATATTCAAGGCCAAGGTGGCATTGGCCGCCGTGAAGGCCGAGAAGACGGGACCGAGTTGGCAGCCATATGACGCTCACCCGAACAAGACCACTCGCTATGGCTTGTACGTGCGGCGGTAGCACTTACGACCCACGGTTGGCGCGATTCCTGCGCTCCACAGCTTGGTCAACTTGATAGCCGGCCCCCAAACTAGTTGGTAACGCTGTCGCTCGCACAAACCTGTGGATCGGCGCTGGAACGGGCCCCTCCTACTTCACGATCTATCATTTTGAATTGCCGTAAAAAGTTGGTTTTGACCGGGGTCCCGATCGGCGCCGATCGGGACCCCGGCATGCGCCAGTATAAGGATAGAAATCAATGCATTACCTCCCGTCAGAGCGGGTCCCACTCCAACGCTGCTTCACAATCAACACCCAGTCTTGAAATCGCCGTCGCAGTTATCGGATCCAAGCCCTGCGGGTCAGCGAGCAATATCGCAGCTTTCATGCGCGGATCCCAGAAATCCACGATATGCTGGACCATTGCCGAAACGGCGGCATCCTCACCTTGCGCCGCCAGATTGCGGGCAATCTGGTTGGCCATGCTTACAAGCCGCTGTTCGTCCATCAGATCGCCTCGATGCGGCGCGCGCGGGTGGTGAGCGCAGCATAGTTTTCCTGCCAGTCACTTGGCCCGTTGGACGCCGATACCTGCACTGCGGTCACCTTGTATTCCGGGCAATTGGTCGCCCAGTCGGAGAACTCGGTCGTGACGAGATTGGCCTGCGTTTCGGGGTGGTGAAAGGTGGTATAGACCACGCCGGGGACAACTGTCGGGCGCCAAAGTAGAGCGCAATTGCGTGCACTGAACTCCAATCGTCGCGCCATATTGGGCTGCATTCAATCTGCACGGCATTCGGCGTGTTGTTCGCGCTACTGATCGGAGAACCGCTTTGCCAGTCTGGCGCTCGCGCCACTTTTGGCAGCAAGTTTTGAGCCATAGCGCAACACCGTGCGTGCATCGCGCCAGCGGTAAGCCTGCATGATCGCTGGTAGCCCCTCACCTGCGGCAAAGTTATCCTGCGCTACGCCGACACGAATGGAATGCGACGAAATCGCCTTGCACCAGCGACTAAGCTCGGCCTCGCTCATCTGCCCCAGCAAGCCCTTCTCCCAGGCTTGGCGAATAAGCCGCTTGTAAATGAGCGTGATACTGTTGGGGTGTAGCGGCTCTGCACCGATACCATCGATTGATCCGTCAAAATGCGTCGTGACCCGGCGCAGCAGCGGCCCCTGGTCGATTTCAGAAGCTTTGCACCAACGCGTGATGGCCATCATGGTTGCTGGAGAAAGGTAAGCCTGCGCACCAGCTTGCTTACGGTCAGTCTTGCTCGAGGGAATGTGAAGGATCCCTGCGCCCTCACTATCAGGGCCTTCAATGTGCGCAACATTGATCGCCACCAGTTCAGATCGCCGCGCCGCCGTATCATAGGCAATGCGTAACAACGCGGCATCGCGCAAACCCAGCTCGTCGCGGCGGCAGGCCTTGAGCAGGTGCGCGAGGCACACCCCCGAGGCAGGGCTGTCGAGATCGGCAATGTCGCCTTTGAAGCGAATGGCATGCGCCTGCCGCTGCCGCACGCCTAGATGATTACGGGCCGCCTTGCGCTCGAACTTGACCAAGGGGTCCGACGTTGGATCGGTGAGACCCGCCATGCGGTAAGCCCAGCCCACATGGACGAGGTAGCGCTCGATCGTCGCCATTGCGCGGGTTTTGAGGTCACAAGTCTCAGTACCGGAAAGGGCTCGGATCCAGGCAGCAACGTCGGCAGGCCTTGCAACGGCAGGCTCAACGCGGCGCAATCGGCACCATTGCCCCCACAAGGTCAGGTCAGAGCGGAAGGCGCGGCGTGTGTTTTCGGACCAGCCACGCATGGCTGCATCGAGCAGCGCCTCGTCGATGCGAATGCCTGCACCTGCCAGTGCGCGCACATCTCCGATCAGATCTGCTGGTTCGACAGATAAAGGAACGATCTTTCGGGTACGGACCGATGATTTTTGAGGGCGGACGGGTTCGCGCATGTCAGGACTTTTCTCGTCGGGTGCTTGGGCCGCAAGCAGCCGGGCTGGCGGTGCGATGATCGGTCGCCGCATCAATCGCCCCAAGGATTGACCAGGTCGATGCCGGTAGCTGCAAAATCCTTCACGTTCCGGGTCACCAATGTGAGCCCGTAAGCCCCTGCGATACCGGCAATCTGGACGTCGCCAGTCGTCATGGTCCGTCCAGCGCTGGCACTGACGCTGGCCAGTTCGGCCGCCATTTCCGCCGAAGGCCGGTCGAAGGACACGACGCGCGGACCAAATCGGGCAACGATACGCTCGAACGCCCCCATCAGTTCGTCGCGGCGGCGCCCGGGTGGCATGGAGTTGATCCCGGCACGTACCTCGAAGATCGCAACAGTCGGCATAGCACAGTTGCCAGCATGGCGATCGAGCCATGTCACCACACGAGCCGAGGGTGCTGGCCGCATCGACTCGGAAACCACGTTGGAATCGATCAGGTAGATCATTCGAAGACCGGCAACGCTCGATCAGGGCGCTGGCGCTGCGCATCGATCGCGGCGGCGACATCGTCATAGCCTGGCCGCGTGATGCGCACGATGAAGCTGCCGAGCGGCTCGAGCGCATCGGGGTTGCCCACTTCTGCGCGCGCAGCTTCATCGAGAATCTGGCGCAGTTCTTCCTCGAGACTATGGCGCCTACGTGAAGCACGCTGGGCAAGCAGACCCTTGGTTTCTTCAGACAGGTTGCGGATCGTGACGCTGGCCATGCGCGGACTCCATGTTGGCGGCCGAGGTGGCCATCGCCGCTAATATAGCGGCAATTCACATCGGAAACTAGTAAAATGCAATCATGCAATCGCTAATCTGAGTTTTGCGTAGTTACGATAAGCAGCCATTATCAACACTTAATCAACCGGCATATGGACTAAACATCACTCGTCAGGCTATAATTTGTCCGTGAAGCACCCTCCCCCGCCCCTTACCGGCATCGCTTGGACGCCCGATCTGGTGGCCGCGATCGCCGATGCTGGCGCGGCGATTGGGCGGCTTGATGCGCGGATTTGTGCGACTTCCTTTGCCCCAGCCTGGAATCTGCGGGCGAGCTGGACAGGTTACGCCGCCGCGCTACGCCTACAGAATTACGAAATCGAGGAAATCGATATTATTTCCTGGCAATGCGGTCTCCATCTGGCCGGGCGGCCTCGCCTCGAAACGGTGGGGGATCCGTTTTCCGCCTTCGCGCCCTGGCGCGCCCGGCTCACCGAAAAGGATGGGCGTCATTGGCGCGAAGACCTGCCCTTCAGCTTCGACCCACCTGCGGGATGGAACGAGGCCCCTGCCCTCGTCCGTGCGCTGACCTTGCTCGACACTTGGGCGCGCCATGATCGGACGATCACGCCATGGCTGGCATTTCCAGCAGTCCTGCGCCGCATGGGGATCACGGCGCGCACCCTCCCCTGCCTCGTCGCGGGCGATGTCGGCCAGCGCTTCGCACTCGATGCCCGCCCCGCGCTGCTCATGCGGCTACTCAAGCAGCTCGGTCGCTCGGCCGCGGACGGGCTCTCCCGGCTCGAACGTCTCGAGGATGTTGTTCAGCGCAGTGGGGCGACAATCAGTACCGAGCATCGTCCCGGCAAGCTCGCCGACCTGGGGCGCATCGCACTGACCCGCCCCTGCCTTGCCGCGCGCTCGCTTGCGCCGCTGCTCGATCTCACCATCTCGGGTGCGGGCAAGCTGCTGTCACGCGCCACCCGTCTCGGCCTGCTGGTCGAAACATCCGGTCGCGGCACCTGGCGCTCCTATGTCACGAGCGACGTCGCACTGGCGCTAGGCCTGGTTGCCACCGCGCGCGGACGCCCACGCCTGCCTCCGGTCCCCTCGCCTGCGCTCGATTCGGTTCTGGCCGCGTTCGATGCCGAAATGGCCGAGATTGAGGCGCGCATGGCGCGCCTTGGCAGGCATATCACGCGGAATATCCAATAGATTACTGATCGACACGGATAAAATTGAGATCTCCGGAAACCACCCTTACAGCACCAAAACAACCGCTGGTGAGGTCAGCATATGCAAATGCCGTAAATGCGCCCCACGGGCTTCTCTGGGCAAATTTCGGCATAGTCGCCTATTCCACCACCAAGCCAGACCCGGATTGTCCCCCTCCCGAGGTAAATCGGCCAAATTGTGATTCAACTTGAGCCATGCGCATCGCGGCGCACCCGCAGATGGGCATAGGTCATCACCAGGTCGAGGACATTACCGTCATAGCGTCGCAATGGCCCCCGCCCCTTGCCGATGCGCCAGCTTCGCGGCGACGGGGTCGGAGGTCGCAATGTCATCGCCTCCCGCCTCGGATGCTCGGGCAGGTCCAACGAGACCAACCGTTCGAACCCCCACGTTGCCTTGCCCAAACGGCTGTGCGCGAGCGCCAGCATGGCGATCCGATCGCGCGCGAAGTGAAACAGGTTCGCCTGAAAACGATCCACATACGCTTGCTTCTCGCCCTTGCAGCGCTTCCGGCTTGCGCGAACGAGCCTGTCGAGGCCCTCCGCGTTCCATTCGATCAGCCGAGGGCGATAATCCAACCCCTGGCGCAAGTTCTCAGCTTTTGCCAGCGCTCTGTCTATCCAGGCGCGCCTGGCGCGCTCCGACATCATCCCCTCCACCGCAGGCAGCCGACAAAGCGGGAAATCATGGTGTCGGCACCGCCAGCTCATACGCAAGATCCATTCCTTGCGGATGATCGGCGCCCGGCCATCCTGCCAGGCCTGCTGCCAGCAGCGCGGACAGACATATTGGCGCTGGCGGCGCGGCAACACCGCCGAAGCCTCGACGTTGAGGAAGGTGCCTTCGACCTGCTGTGGCTCGATCTGAACCGCCCAGGCTAACTGACCGATCATCTGATACACGGCGAAGTACTGCTCGTTGGCCAAGCCGCATGTGCCACGGGCCAGATCCATACTGGCAAGCCCCGTTTCAAGGCCAAGGTGTCGAAACAACGCAGGTCGCGTGGTTTCGTGCGCGGCCGCGACCCTGTCAATCCACGAATCAAAGCACTCGTCGGCCTGCGGGCGGACCCGAAACGCCAGCGGTTGCGGCTCCAACGCGTGTACGGTCATCGCGCCGCATAGTTCGGCAGCAACACCGCCGCCGCGCGAATATCCGCGAATTCCACGCGTGCCCGGCCATGTCGATAGGCCACTTTCTGGCCCCAGTGCAGCAGGCGCTTGAAGTTTCCGGTCACCCCAAGGCTCTGTTCCCAGAGAAAAGCGGCGACCTCCGGCTCGGCGAGGCGATCCGGCTCGATCAATCCCATCCCTTGCCCGAGTACCCGAATGAGACGTTGCGTCGGCGCTCCCTGTGGCCAGGGCTTCAGCCGCAAAATGATTGAGCGATAGGCAAGCTCAACATCCTCTGCAAAGATATCGGCAGCTACGTCGAGCCCTGCAACCACCATCGGTACATTGCCCTCGCTCATCAGGAAGCGGAATGCATCAAGCGTATCGCGCCGCGCCCGCCCGCTTGCGGTGAGGATCGCATGAACATTGTCGATCCCGATGAGCCGGGTGTGTTGGCGCCGCAAAAGTTCGACCACCTTAAGGTCTGCAATGCGATGAGTCTTGCCGGTGATTGGCCAGCCTTGCTTCCACAGCAAAGTCAGGTTGATCTTGAGTGAGGTCGAACCCGAAGGGATGACGGTTCGCAGCATCGGTTGATAGCGGGCATCGTCAGTGACGAGCGGCTCGGGAAAATCGTGGGCAATCCGGCGCTGTGTCTCCCGCAGAATCGAGGTTTTGCCCATGCCCGACAGCCCAACCAATACCACGCAGGTCGGACGTTCGTCGGGTCCGTCATGGGCAAGTTCGACCAGGGTCTCGACATGCTGGCGGGCTTCGTCGAAATCGATCCAGAAGGCCTGCGACAGCGCCGAACCGCCAGGCACAGGGGCAGTCATTCGATACGTTTCAGCCATGTTTCTTCCCCCAACTCCGCAACGGGAAGCCAATTCGGCGCCGGTTCCACCGTGGCTTGCGCTGGTACGCGCGAATGGGATGTTCCCTCGCGCTCCGCTCGTTTTCGGGCCTCACGGGCGCGCCGGGTCTTAGCAGTTGCAGAGAGAACATCGCTGCGATTGGCATGGATCAGGCGCGCGGCTTCGGCCCGCGCACCGTTATCTTGATAGGCCCTGCCGGCCCGGGATCGTTCGTCCCGCTCGGCTTCCCATTCCGCCAGGCTGACATGAGGATACTGCCCGACAACCGCAGCCGAAACGAAGCCACCCTTCACTTCCGGATAGACCTCCTGAATGGTTCGTTCGTCGAAGTGTACCATGACTTTCTGGCCGATCCGCGATGCAAGACTGGCGTGCCAGTACCGACGATAGCCAATCTGGATTCCGTAGGCCTTCACGGTTCGCTCTACCCACGGCAGGAAACGGCGGACGAGAGCCGTTTCGTCGAGGCCGAGCGGCACCAAAGGCCCATGCCGCTTCGCCTCCTCGGCCCAAGCCTGCGCCGGCGCCAAACCGCCCAACCCTGCGTGAGGTTCGGCGTGATAGAGACAAATTGCCCGAACAAACCAGCGTTCAAACTCATCGATGGTCATCGTAGCGGCCGCCCCAGCGTCATAACCGTCGCGCTTGGTGGCGTTTGCTCCGGTCGCACCGGGCAACAAGCGCATCTTGGCCATCATCGTTCCAATCAGGCGTTCGATATGGCCGCCAAAATGCGCGGGGCCACGCGGTCGGACATCCGGATCAATTCCGTAGGAAAGGCACGCAAACCGAAAGGATTGCGCACGATGCGGTGCCGCATGGTCAGCGTGTAGCCGTTTGAATAGCCCATGCATTGGGTAGTCGACATCAAGCTGTAGTGCTTGCAAAAGGCGATGCTTCGGCAGGATCGCATTGGCGATCGCACGCCCGCATCGAAATATCGAGGGGTCCCCAAAGCTCACATAGAAGCCAAGGATACATCGGGTCTGCACTTCGATCAGCAAGGTCACCCAAGGGCGCCCCAGCTCTTTGCGTCTCACGCTGTCGACAAGGATTACATCGGCCCGCGTGTGATCCATCTGAACGAGGTCGAGAAAGCCCCGGCTTGAATACTCACCCGCGTGCGGCTCATGCGCACTGCGCGTCTTGGAGCCCATCGTGGTGCGTGCCCGCACCGGCTCCGATATCGTCGCAATCGCCCGCTCAATGCTGCGTTCGCTTGGCACTTCTCTGGCTTCAAACCGATAATCGCCGTTGTCGGCGATGAGGAGACCGCGAACCTGACGCGCTGTTTCCTTCATGCTCGCCCCCGCCTTGCGCAGGTGGATCTCGCCAATGAGCGTATCGATCGCGGCGAGCACAGTTTGGCCACCGCGTCGGCTCCCCGGTTTAGGCCCCTTCGGCAACGACGCCAGCGATTCTGCGACGGGGTGCTCGCGGAACCGCCGGGCGAGCTCGCGAATTCGCCGTTCCTTGAGCCCGGTTGCGGTCGAAATTGCCGCCACCGCCTGCGCCGTCAAAGGTGCATCCAGCGGGACGTATTGACGAAACGCCGGGTACAGCGCCGCGCCTGTTGCCAATGCAGCTTCTGAACGACGAGCCGAAGCCGGCGGTTTGCGTTCGATCATGATGCTGATTCCACCAGAAATTTCGCGTCTAATGTCATCTATTATGGCACGGCAGGCAATCGGATTAGTACGCGCGTCATAGATTGCTGCCATCTTGGCGTTGTATCCAACTGTTTCTAAGTGATTTCTTGTGCTTGCAGCCTTCTTTGGCAGGCGACACCTGCTGCCGGCGCGCGACCCCATGGCAACCCTTGGCGGATGGCTCAAGCAGCTGCGCGAGGACGAAAACGACTTCCTCGAGCTCGGCAGCGAGGAGGTGGTGATCGACGGCAAGGTGTTCCAACGGTTTGCCCCACGCGGCAGCGCCTGGGCGGCCTCGCTCGCCGCGGCAATGCGCCCGCACCTGTTCAGTCTCGGCGCCGCGACGCTGGCGATGGCCGGGCTCGCGCCGCGCGGGGCATTCCGGGCCGAGCTCGAAAGCCCCCTCCCCGCCCTGCTGACCCAGGCGATCGGCGTGGCCGCCGAAGACGTGGCAACCGACCTCGCCGCGGTCCGCGCAGCTGTGGCGCTGGGCGACGAGCGCCTGGCGGGGCTCTATGCCTCGTCGCAGGCGCCGGCGGTGTGGCAGCTGATAGCAGCGCTAGGCCCCCTCACCCGCGCCGAACTGGCCCGCGCGCTCGGGGTGACCCGCCGGACCGCCTCACAAGCCGCCACGACGCTCGAGAAGGCCGATCTGGCCATGTTACGACCTGGAGACCATGCGCTGGCCCCTAAAGCGGCTCAGAGGGCTTCCTGAAGGCCTTTCACGGTTAAAGAGAGACTTCGCAGTAGGGCGCGCCAATTCGTATGGGCGCGCGCGCTTGAATGCCGCAGCAGGACTCGCGCGATCCAACGGGATTTTGAATCAGTTGAAGAGGACTGATTCACGCAGGCGATTTGTTGCCATCTACCTTCGAACTGACAACGCGATTTACGTCCAGTACTGGTCCAACACCGCGCGAAAAGCGTCTTCTGCATCCTGCCGCGTTGCGCCGCCCTTGCTCAGTAGCGTGAGGCGGATACCCTTGCGATCAGCGCCCTCGATCCGGAGAACTGGCTTGCCACTCGAGCTTGCGACCGTTTCTGCCTTTCCTGACTTCTTGGGGGATCCTGACCTCTTGGGGGGATCGGCGGCTAGTGCCAGTGTCTTGATCACATCAATGACCGACATGGACTTGCCGGTTTGTTCCCGCTCTGCGGCCAGACGCTCTGCTTCGCGATAGGCGCGCTCCCTGCGATCATCGGGTTTCATGAGCGCCTTGAGAGCAATCGCATTGCGAATGCCAAGTTCTTGCGGCTCAGCAAACGCCTGCATCAACTCCTCGGGCAGCCGGGCCAAATCGAGATAACGCGTGAGCCAGCTTTCCGAGACCTTTAACCGCTCTGCCATCGTCTTTTGACGGCCATCATAGTAGGCCGTGAGAGCTCGCAAATAGTCCCGTGCCCGTTCGAGGTCCGTAAGATCGTCCCTGGCACGGTTTTCGATATCGGCGAGCCTGAACGCCTCCTCATCGCCGATCTCGCGCACGTCGACGAGAAACTTGAAGTCGGGGTAGTTATGGGACCTCAGCCAACTAATCGACCAATGTCGCCGGGCCCCACAGATCACCTCAAACTCATAATCCTCATTTCCGGATATGCGGCGGACGATCGCAGGTATTTCTTGCCGACCCTGAGCTTTGATGCTCTCGATGAGATCCGAACAACGTTCTTCGTTGAGCAAGGCGTAGTCACGGTTGTGTCCGGCCCACATCCGGCACCTGGCGGGGTCAACAAGCTCATGGGTGCGATTGACGATCGCTCCGGACGCAAGGTCGGCCAAGCGGTTTGAACGACCGGTAAGCACGTTCGAGGCGATGCTCGATCGGCGTGACGGGGTGGCATCTTCGGTCAAGTCGATGCCCGCTGCCAAATCGGCTGCAAAACCGCTGTTTTTCTTACTCATGCAAGCCTCCCTTCAGCAGAATTGCACGCGTGCAATTTTCCAGCCCCTCGTGAACGTCGCGTTGAATTGCACGCGTGCAATTCTGACGACTCATGCCAACGCCTCCTGGCGCAGGCGCTTCTGATGGCTCGGCCACATCGAACGAATATCGACTTCGATCTCAGAGTTCACACCATCAAGATAGTTCAGACATCGGTTCCGCACGGCCGAACTCGTGGCGGGACCGTCAAGCTCGTAAACCGTCATCAAGCGCGCCGTTGCGTTGTCGATCTCAGCCGAATCCTTCAGCGGCGTGCGGACCATCGCATGCCCAAAAAGCGTACGCATCAACTGCAGCATCTCCTTCTGCATCGATTTGTTCTCATCGACTTTTGAAGCAACGAAGCGAAGAAACTTCAGCTCCGGGGCCAAGCCACGGTCAGCAAGCTGCTCAATCGTTTCATCCAACATCGACAAGAATGCTGCGGTCGAAGAGAAATCCATAACCGTCGGCGGAACCGGAACGACCAACGAATTTGCTGCGCGAAGGACCGACAAAGAGATTGCACCGAGAGCCGGAGGTGGATCCATGACGACGACGTCAAACCGATCCGAGATACTCTCAATCCCCTCCTTCAGTCGATCGAGAAGCGCCCCGTTACCTTGCGCCATCCGTGCCGCGAGTTCATATTCAGAATTGAAAAGCCGGAGGTTGGCCGGGATCAATTCCAAACCATCGAAATGGGTCTTACGAAGCGCGTAATCGAGGGAAGATCTCTCACCCTCCCGAAGGAACGGGTAGAGGGTATCGTCTTCGGTCAGATCGAGATCGGGAACGTAGCCAAAAAGCGTGGTTGCAGATGCCTGGCTGTCGCAATCGATCAGCGCAACTCGGTATCCTTTAATGGCAAGATATTGGGCCAAATGGACCGCCAAGGTCGACTTCCCAACCCCGCCCTTGAAGTTCTGAACCGCCACGACGCAGCAAGGATCGTCGGCCGTTCGATATGGCCTCGTCCCAAATACACCGCGCATGTCATTGAGCTGCGCCAGCGTATATCGCTCCCGCCTGTTGTTGTCGTTCCTCGCAGGCTCAGGAAGACGACCGTCCTTCTCTGCATCGCGGATCGCAGCAGGTGTTCTGCCTACAAGTTCAGCTGCCTTCCCAATCGTGAAGGTCGGTTCTCGCCGATCATCTGCTCGGGCGCTGCGGGCTGAATCCCGCAGTTTTTCGAGGACGGACGAAGTCCGACTGGCGAGCGTCGCGACCGAGACCAAACGCTCAGCTTCTTCTATTTGAAGTCCGTTAGACACATGCCCACCTTTCGCAATTGGGCACGTGCTACACCCACTTGCGCTTTTTGGTCAAGAAATTCGCCAATTTCGAAAGTGGATGCGCCTTATCGGAGCCAAATTCCCAAATTTGCGCCCTATCCTGACTCGGTGGGGGAGCCCATAATTGCACGCGTGCAATTACGGGCCTCAGGGTCTGCCTCGGCGATTAAACCAACCCTCACAGAACCCCTTCCATGCAGCAACCAGCTTAACACCGCGAAGCTTCTCCAATCGCTCACCCATATGCGCACGAAAGCCATTCGCGATCATATCCACGTCCCAGCCCCCGCCATACTGCCGACCGATTGCAAGCAAGTCGTCGTGCCCAAAGCGCAGCGAACCACTCGGGAAGGCAGCCTCCTCGGGTTTTTTGTTTGCGATAGCTTTTCGCGGCGCCGGGATAGCACCCTGCCCCACTGCAATTGCATCTACGGTTCCGTCCCGCCGCGCCTGACGACCCGCCGAATGTCGATCGAGTTCGTCAACGGTCTCTATGACTTCCGGCGCGCCCTTCGGCTCAAACCGGAATTCAAGCTCGGTGACCGTTCGACCCTGCCGGATTTCACGCCATTCCACGCGAAAGTGCGCAAGTTGGTCGATCTCCGATTTCGCTTTCTCGAGCACCTTGCGCCGCAACTGAGCAAAATCGGTGTACACCTCGGGCGGAATACCAAGCGCTGCCCGGAGCGCCTGCATGTCACCTCTCCAAGTCGCCTGACGACGATGAAGCCGAAGCGCCCCAAGTTCATACAGCTTGAGCGCATAGTTTGATCGAAAACCAAGGACGGCTTGCCGATTGAGAACAGCGTAGGTCTCTGACGCTTGGATAAGCTTCCGCGCATCAGGTGTGAACTCCCACTCGATCCAGCCAGCCTCGCCACCCTCTTCCTCCGTTTCCTCCCGCGACCGCGAGATCAACGAGAAAAGCAGCGTGGCCTTCTTACCGCGCCAGGATTTGTCATCAACAGCGAACAGCGTTCGGTGCAATTCCTGGAGCATGTCGGTGATCCGCTCATTGCCCTTATGGCCCCGCCGAATGTCAGCCTTGCGGATTCGGTGTGGCCGGTCCTCCCAGGCGTCTCCGCCCGCGGTCAAGATCATCAGCGCCAGTAACCGAGATGCAGTAAGGCTGAGTGATTCGCCTTTAACGAACTTAATTTCAATGATGCTGCCCGGTTTAGCGAATTCATCGCCCCCCTTCGCCTTGAGAGCTGCCGCAACGCGCATGGCGCGGCCCGGGGATACCTCCACCGGCGTCTCATCAACAGCTTCGGCTATTTGGCTAACTTCATTTTCCATGCCATATTGCGATCAGAATCTGGTTCTCGGAGCTTCATTGCTGCCTGACCTGACCTCGTCCGTCAAGTCAGGTCAGGATAGACATTGGATCACCTCCCCCAAACGGTCAGGATTGGATCGCGGCAAACCGGGTCGCCAAGGCGCGAAAACCGGCGAGTCGGCACACTCGCGGGCGAAATTAGAAATTGACCTTGATTTCGACCTTTACAGGATTCAGGAACTCGACTCCGCAAGCACCTGGACGCCTGTTCGATTGGTTCCCCCAATAAGTCAGGATAGCCCCGAACAGTCAGGCAAACTCCCCCGGTGGGTCAGGCTTCTGCCCCCATTGGGTCAGGCAAACTCCCCCATGCGGTCAGCTAGATTGCTATAACGCATTGAAATAACATCGCTTTCAATCCCCTGAATCTGAATCCTTAGAATCAAGAATCCTTCCGCTGCAAGCAGCGGCGTCTTTAAATTGATTTTTGGAAGAAGAGACACCGATTCGTGTGCCCCAACATGGACCGTCCATCCGGCGAGGACGGGACACAAAATTCGCTATAGGGGAGGAGAGTGGGGGCGAGCTGGGCGATTATGCCCTTTGTCTGCAATCACCCCACTTCAAACCTACGCGCCCTCGTCGCCCGCCTCGGTGGCAAGTGGTCAGGCAAGACGGCGATGTGCCGTTGCCCCTCCCATGCAGATCGAACTCCATCACTCGCGATCCGGCAAGGCGACCGCGGCATCCTGGTAACATGCCACGCGGGGTGCGATGCGACCGATGTTCTTCGAGCACTTCGCCGGATCGCTGATCTCCCAAGCATCGGTCCTGCGGTGGCCACAGTACGCTCGTCCCAAAGAGCACCGCCTCAACTCAACATCTGGCAAGCTGGTCGCCCGATCGAGCAAACTCTTGCCGAGCGATATGTCAGGGATGTCCGCAACATCTGGGCACCGCTGGACGACCTACGCTTTCACTCGAGGTGTCCAAGGGGGCAGGGGAGGTTCGTCCAGTTCGAGCCCGCCTTGCTGGTCGCTTTGCGCAAAGCTGGCGAGATCGTCGCGATCCAGCGGATATTCCTCGATCCATCAAGCGCCAGCTACACCGAGAAGCTGGTACTTGGGCGCGCAATCGGCGCTGCCTGGACCAACGGACCGCCTGGCAAGACGATAGGCCTGTGCGAGGGCTTCGAGACCGCAGCGGCCTACACCTCGCTGACCGGAATTCAGGCCTGGGCCAGCATGGGCGCCAAGCGATTCCATCAAGTCGAAATCCCGCTGAGCGTCGAGCGGGTGATCCTACTCGCCGACAGAGACCCTGAAGGTCGCCGCGCGGAAGCGAGGGCGCGTGAAGCGCTGGCCCGACCCAGCCTCGCAATCGAAACCGAATGGCCTCCCGGGCGCATGAACGACTGGGCCCAGCTTCTGAAGCGGTGAGGGGAGGGGGGTGAGAGCGGGCGTGCCGCTGATCGGCGCGAGCTCAGGAGACCTTCATGACCACCACGCTTCCCCGCGCCAGCGCGATCCTTGGCGCTGCCCGCACACTTGCCGCAAAGCTCCTCCTCGCTGTGCCGATTGACCGCGCAGCGCTGAACGAGGCTATCACGCAGAGTAGCGGAGGCAATGACGCGGCGGGAGCCTGGCAACAACGCGACAGCTTCGAGGCGCTGGAAGTCGCGCTGGCCATGGCGATCCCGGAAATTGTCGGCCGCATGGATGCGGGAGCCGCGATCAAAACGTTAGAGGCCCTGACAAGGGAGCTGCCGACCCACACGGTGCGCAGCGAAGACCAGATCGCGTTCCAGCAGTTCTCGACCCCGCCGGCGCTCGCGTGCCTTGCTGTCCATCTGGCACGGCTCGCCAGCGACGATGTCTTGCTCGAGCCCAGCGCTGGCACCGGGATCATCGCTTCGCTCGCCAAAAGCGCGGTCAGACAGTGCCTGCTCAACGAGCTCGAACCAACCCGCGCCGACCTGCTTGAGGGTCTATTTCCCGAGGCGAGCGTCTACCGCCATGACGGCGCGAAGATCGCCGCGCTGCTCGCCGGAACCGAGCGATCCAGCGTGATCGTGATGAACCCGCCGTTCTCGATCTCGCAGTCGCGCGGGGAAGACCAGAACACAGCAGCGCGGCATCTGCGCGCGGCGCTTGATCATCTGGTGCCAGGCGGCCGGGTCGTAGCGATTATGCCGGACTGGTTTACGCCGTCCGCACGCGGGGCCGAGGTCTTCCGCCGGACTCTCGAGGGCGCCCGCATTGCGCTATCGCTGAGGCTCGACAAGGGCGGCTACGCCAAGCACGGCACCGGCATTGCCGTGCGCCTGCTGGTGATTGACAAGGTACCGGGCGACACGTCGGTCTCGACAATCAACCGGGCCTCGGTCAGCGAGCTATTCGCGGCCATCGGAGCCGTGCCAGCGCGAGCTGCGCTGCGTCAAGCTGCCGTGGCGGCCACCACCCGGCCCAAGCCCAGCTTGTTTCGTGCGATCAAGAGCGGTCCGGCTCGGCCAGTCATCGTGCGCGCACCGCAGTCCAACGAGGTCAGGCCTATCGCCTACCAGGTGCTCGACGAGCCCGCTGCGATGGGCGAGCAGCGCGGGGTCTATGCCGACTATCGCCCCTCGCGCGTCGTCATCCCCGAGGCCGGGGAACACCCGACACACTTGGTTGAATCTGCCGCCATGGCGTCGATCTCCGCGCCCAGGCCCCAATATGTCCCCTGCCTGCCCGAACGCACGGTGACCGCGCGGCTGCTCTCGGCTGCCCAGCTCGAGACCGTGATCTATGCGGGCGAAGCCTGGAGCCGCGATCTCCATGGCCGCTTTACCCAGACAGCAGGTGAAGTGGCGCTGAAGGAAGACCCCGAAGGTCAACTCTACCGCACCGGCTTCTTCCTTGGCGATGGCACCGGGGCAGGGAAGGGGAGACAGGCGGCGGCCTGCATTCTCGATCAGTGGCTCAAGGGCAATCGCCGCCACATCTGGATCTCGAAGAACGCGCCGCTGCTCGAAGACGCCCAGCGCGACTGGACCGCGATCGGTGGGCTGCCGTCAGACATCATCGACCTTGCCCGCTGGAAGATCGGCGAGGAGATCGCCGCGCCCGAGGGGATCCTGTTCGTGCCCTACGGGACGCTGCGCTCTGCCCGTGTCGAGGACACCCGCCTTGACCAGATCGTCCGATGGGCCGGCGCCGAATTCGAAGGCGTCATCGTCTTTGACGAGGCCCACGAAATGGGCGGCGTTGCGGGCGGGGAAGGCGCTTTGGGCCAGAAGCAGGGCTCGCTTCAGGGGATCGCGGGCGTGCTCCTGCAAAACACGCTGCCAAGGGCCCGCGTAGTCTACGCCTCGGCCACCGGAGCGTCGGACGTCAACAACCTCGCCTATGCTGTCCGGCTTGGCCTGTGGGGACCGGGAACAGCCTTTGCCAATCGCGAGCAGTTCATCTCGGAGATCCGCGACGGCGGCATTGCCGCGATGGAGCTGGTGGCACGCGACCTCAAGGCCTCGGGGCTCTACCTTGCCCGCGCGCTCAGCTTTTTGGGAATCGAGTACGACATCCTGCGCCATGACCTGACGGCAGAGCAGATCGCGATCTACGATACCTACTGCGAGGCCTGGACGATCATCCACCAGAACCTTGAGGTCGCGCTCGAACTCACCGGAATCGTCGATGGGCTGGAAAACCGCACGCTCAACAGCGGCGCCAAAGCGGCGGCGCGCAGCCGGTTCGAGGGGACCAAACAGCGGTTCTTCGCGCAGGTGCTGCTCGCCATGAAGCTGCCATCGATCTACCCTGCGATCGACGAGCACCTGGCGCAGGACGAAAGCGTAGTGGTTCAGCTCGTGAGCACCGCAGAATCGATCCTCAATCGCCGCCTCAACGAGCTCGACCCCGAGGAGCGCGAGGCGTTGGAACTGGACCTGTCGCCTCGTGAGGCGATTGTCGATTACCTCACCCGCGCCTTCCCCACCCGGCAGATGGAAGAATATGTCGACGAGCTCGGCGACGTTCGCTCGCGGCCGATGTGGGATGAGGCGGGCAACCCGGTCCACAACCCGCAGGCCGAGGCTGCACGTGAGCAGCTGATCGAGCATATCTGCGCCATGCCCCCGATACCGACCGCGCTCGATGCGCTGCTTGAACACTACGGCGTGACTGTGGTGGCTGAGGTCACCGGCAGGAGCAAGCGCCTGGTCCGCGACGGCACAGGCCAGCAGCGCCTCGAAAGCCGCTCGCCGCGCACCAACCTTGGCGAGACCACGGCGTTCATGACGGGGACCAAACGCATCCTGGTGTTCTCCGACGCTGGCGGGACGGGCCGTAGCTACCATGCCAGCCTCGATGCCAAGAACCAGCAGCGCCGGGTGCATTTCCTGCTTGAGCCGGGCTGGCGCGCCGACCGAGCAATCCAGGGGCTGGGGCGAACCCATCGGACGCATCAGGCCTGCCCGCCGCTATTCAGGCCAGTCACCACCGACTGCAAGGGTGAGGCGCGCTTTACCAGCACGATTGCGCGGCGGCTCGATGCGCTTGGCGCCTTGACCCGCGGCCAGCGCCAGACCGGCGGACAGGGGATGTTCGACGCCTCCGACAATCTCGAGAGTGCCTACGCAAAGCATGCGCTGCACGACTGGTACGGCCTGCTGGCGGCTGCTAAGCTCAAGAGCACGACGCTCAGGGAATTCCAGACGATGAGCGGCCTCGAACTGACCGATCAGGACGGGATCTTGCGCGAGGACCTGCCGCCGATCCAGCGCTGGCTCAACCGAATCCTCGCGATGAAGATCGCGGTGCAGAACGCAATATTCGATGAGTTCCTGACCCTTGTCGAAACCCGGGTCTCGGCCGCCAAGGAGGCCGGAACCTTCGACATCGGGGTCGAGACCGTCACGGCCGAGACCTGCGAGGTGCTGTCGGACACGGTCATCCGCACCGATCCGGTGACCGGCGCGACCTCGCACCTGCTCGAACTGTCGCTGACCCAGCGGCGCAAGCTCTTGTCCCTCGAACGGGTGCTGAAGATGGCCAGCTATGAGGACAAGCCGTTGTTCCTGCGCAACGCCAAGTCGGGCAAGGTCGCGCTCGCCATTCCCGCACCGTCGCACATGGACGAAGAGGGCGATCTGATCCGCCGGTTCGAGCTCGTCCGCCCGCTGCGCAGCGAATACATCCTCGCGGGCAGGCTAGACGAATCCGCCTGGGAGCCGGTGTCCAAGGCAGAGTTCAGCGCGCTGTGGGAGACCGAGTATGCCGCCGACGACAGCCAGCTGGTAACCGAGACGGTGTTCCTCGCTACTGGGCTGCTCCTGCCGATCTGGGGCGCGCTCCCCAAGGAAGACCTCACGGTCAACCGCATCGTCGATAAGTCCGGTGCGTCCTGGCTCGGCCGACATGTCCACGACCTTTATGTCGATGCGACGCTCGAGAAGCTCGGGGTCTCGCGCAAAGCGCAGACCGATCCGGCCAAGATCGCCCAGGCCATCCTGGGGGGCGGCACATGGAAAGCGCCGCATCCGTTGAGCTTCACCGTCCGCACCTCACGCGTGAACAGCGCGCGGCGGATCGAGATTGTCGGCGCCGAGGCAGCCCGCATCCCCGAACTCAAGGCCATGGGCTGCTTCACCGAGATCATCGCCTACAAGACCCGGGTGTTCGTTCCGACCGACCGGGCAGAGGCGATTATCACCAGCATCACCGGGCAGACCTGAGCGATCCCGCCAGACCTGCAGAGGGTATGTCAGTTCGACGGGTTGTGAAACTCGGCGACAGGCTCTCGTGCTGCATTTGCGGGGTGTTAGGAGCACTGGTTGGGGCGCGGTCACCGCAGTATGGCGCCCGCATGACAGCCATCAGAGACCTCGCTCAACTTGGAAAGCTCATCGCGGCGCAACATGGTTGGGCGGCGGCGAAAGCCTTCAAGGTTTATGATATGGGCGACACGGATCGCGCCGCCTTGTCTCAGTGCGCTCTCGACCTGCTCAAAGTCTTTCCGCCGATGCCAGGTGCCTGCGCGCTGATGAGCGCATCGCTCGCGGTCGGGCTCGAGAGGTGCATGACGGCACCGATCCACGTGATCGCAGGAACATTGGCGGTGGACGGCGAACCTGTCTTTGGTGTTCGGCAACCGTTCGATGGCCCTGCAGTGTTCAGTGCGTCGAACCCCGATTGGGATGGTCACGTCTGGGTCATGATCGGGCCTTATGTCGTAGATGTCTCGCTTTTCCGTACCGCATATTCGCGGCATGGTCCTCCGCGACTGGTAAAGCATATCAATCTGGCCTTCGGTCCCAACAAAGGCCTCTACGTCGATCGGTGGAAGCGGACCGGACAACTCGGGTTGAGTTACGAGCCCCAATACGTGTTGAGCGCGGACGAGGTTACCCTACTGATGGGCGGTGCATTCCACATCATCAAGCAGTCGCAGTCCGGGTGATTACAGCTGGTAAGCGGCACGGAGCCGCTCGGCTATGTGCTCTCGCGACATACTCACCTTGAACTGTCTGGGATCGAAATCGGCCTCGCTCGTTGCCTGTTCGACGAACGAGCGCATGTCGTCAGCAACCGGACCTGGAAGCACATACTGGGCGCTGGCGCTCACCAGTTGGAGCAGGCGCGCCACGTCGTTGCGGTGCTTGCGGATGTTCTTCTCGTCAATCTTGTTCCCCTCGTCACGCTGCCGAGACAGGTCGAGCCAGGCCCGCGCCTTGAACGGGATGATTGCCGCTTCGTCCAAGACAGGGATTCCGCCGGCGGTGCGGACCATGGATTTGAGGAAGGTGTAGTAGGCTTCGTCGAGCAGGATGGCAGACAGGCTCGCGGCAGCTTCGTCGATCGGCAGCGGAGTCAGGCGCGAATCCGCTGCCAGGCTCAAGCCTTCCGGCGCCCGTGAGAACAGCTCGAGCATCGCGGGAAAGTCTTCGGCCTTCGGCTTCTGAAACCGATAGAGGATCCTGTCGCCTTCGCTGCGCTCCCTCACCTCGTAGTCGCCGGCCTCTATGAAAGCCCAGAAGCGTTCAGCAAAGGCGCTGTCGAGCGCCTCGACAATTAGCACGATGTCGAGATCCTTGGTGGCACGAAAGTCGAGGCCTATTTCGTCCATGATCAGCTCGCAGGCAGCCCCGCCGATGAGAACATACTGGTGCTCATGGCCAGCAAAATGCTCCCGAAAGCGATTGACCCCTGTCACCATGAAAATGTCTCCAGCAATTCTTCTGCGGCCTGAGCCACGCGTTCGTCAGGGGCGTTGCGGATGCTGAGGTAGAGGGACAGGCGGTCCACGACGCCGTCTTGCGCCAGCATCTGCGGATCGTAGGTCCACGTCTGAATTTCGACCCGGTCGACATCGAAGGGTGTCGCTGCCCTGAGCGCATAGTCCTGCTCGATGCGCTTCCAGCTCGCTCCGAGTATGGCTCTGGTCACAATCTGTGGATCGGCCAGCATGGTATAACGAGCCAGAGCGCTTTCGCCTGCGAGCGGGCCGATCACAGCGCCGTGGGCCGTGCTCACGACGCGCACCTTGCGCAGTGGAGACTGAAAGCGGTCATGGACCCTGTCCCAAAGCTCGCGGCCGCTGAGCAGCATGTGCAGCCGACGTTGCCGGCCAACATGATGGGCTTTGGCCAGTTGCAGAGCCTCCAGTTCGTCGAGCGTCCGGCTGACACTCATGATCGAAACGCCCATTTCGTTGGCAAGCTCGGTTAGATTCCCGTCTTCGGTGACCTTGCGCAGCAAAAGCGCGATAATCAGCATTTGTGTCGTTGGGCTGATGCTCTCGCCATGAGCAATGGCGAATGCAGGGGCGCGCTCGCGCAGATCGAGGAAGGCCTCGGGCACGTAGATCTGCGCGCCTGGTGCCAGGAACCCGATCTTGCGCTCCATCAACTGGCGGCGAATTGCGCCGCTCGCGCGGTCGAGCAGAAGGAGCACCAGGTCAGCGCCAAGTTCGCGGCGCACCAAGTCGCGGTGCTTCAAGTACTGGGCGGTTGCACCCGACCCCGTTGGGAGCACTTCCCGAATGGCCATGAGCAGAATGTTCCGACCCTGCAGCTGTCCCTGCCACATGCTGTAGCGGTCGAGAATGAAATGGGGCAGAGCTTTTGGCGCGATCGGAATCAGCGCGAGATGTTCTCCGAACGCTTCATCGACATAGGTTTCCGCCGCTTCGGCGAGCGCTTTCAGTCGTGCGGCAGTGACCCTTTCTAACATCATGCGGCGTATTTAACATTAGTGATGTTAAAAAGCAATTACACTGTTAAACGCAGAAATCCGACACGCATCGTGTCCGCTGAAATCACGCGCGTGAGGCATAAAGTCGGAATTTATGCCTCACGCTTCGGTCCGACACGTGGACCAAGGCCAGGGGTGACCATCGATGCCGGCCCCAGAACCAGGGCCGTTCCTGAAATGTCGAGGGGAGGGGGGCTGGAAGGGGTGAGCCGAAGGGCTCGGTCAATCCAGCTTTCAGGAGCACCCCCAATGAACGACATCGAGATGATTCCGCTTGGCAAGCTGCGCTTGTCCGAGGCCAACGTGCGCAAGAACGACAGCAACCTCTTCATCGAGGAACTGGCGGCCAACATCGAGGCCAAGGGCCTCCTCCAGAACCTGATCGTCGCCCCTGCCAAAAAGCGGGGTATGTTCGACGTGACCGCCGGTGGTCGCCGCCTGCGCGCGCTCAATTTTCTCCTCGAGGCGGGCAAGCTCGCCAAAGATCACCCTGTTGCCTGTCGGGTCCTCGACATCGATGCCGCCGAGCAGTCCGAACTTTCGCTGATCGAGAACGTCATCCGTCTCGACATGACCCCGACCGACGAAATCCGGGCCTACAAGCACTTCGTCAATGAGGGCAGCGACCTTGATGCGATCGCCAAGCGGTTCGGCCGCACCCGCCGGTTCATCGAGGGCCGCCTGCGGCTTGCCGACCTTGCCGATCCGATCTTCACCGCGCTCGAAGAAGGCAAGATCACGCTCGACGTTGCCAAGGCCTACGCGACGACGCCCAACCACGAACGCCAGATGCTGGTGTGGAACGAACTCTCCAACAGCTGGCAGGGCAACCAGGCCGATTCCATCCGCCGCATGATCACCCACAGCGCGATCCGCTCGTCCTCGCCGATGGCGAAGCTCGCGAGTGAGGCCGACTATCTCGCGGCCGGCGGCAAGATCGAGCGCGACCTCTTCACCGAGGATGGCGGTGAGACCTGGATCGACGCCGAGATCGCCCAGCGTATCGCCGGCGAGAAGCTCCAGGCCTATGCGACCCAGATCGCCGAGACCTCGGGTTACGCCTGGGTGCGGCCGATCCTCGAGACCCGTGTCACCTACAATGCGACCGAGGATCTCCACCAGGTCCACCTCGAACCCGCACCGCTCACCGAAGAAGAACAGGCCGAGGCCGACCGGCTCATGGAGACGATCTCGGCGCTCGAAGGCGAGAGCGAAACGCTCGACGAGGACGACGAAGCGGCTGCTGCGGACTTCCAGGAACGCTGGGACGCCGCGACCAATGCCTACGACGCGCTCCACGACAAGCCGCCGGTGATCCCCGAGGAGATGAAGGCCAATGTCGGATGCTTCGTAATCATCGGCGCCGACGGCGAACCCACGGTTGCCAGCGGGCTCTACAGCGGCAAGCCGCTCGAGAAGCGCAAAGCACGCGGGCCGACCGACGCGCCTGGCGGGACCGAAGGCGGGGCAGGGGAAGGCGCTGGCGCATCCTCGGCGCCCAAGCCACTGTCGCAGAAGCTCGTCGAGGAACTCGCCGTCCAGCGCCGTGACATCCTCGCGATCAACCTCGCATCGAACCCCGCAATTGCGCTTGACTACCTGATCTTCGCGATCGCAGATTCGCGCGCGCTCTACAGCGCGCAGGCGCTCGGCACGACGCTGCGCGCACCGTCGCCCTCGCTCTACCTCGCCAATTACCCGGAAAGCCCGGCGCACACCCTGATGGCCGACATGCGCGAGACGCTGGACCTTTCCTGGACCGAGCATCGCCGCACCGTCGACCGGTTTGCCGCATTCAGCGATCTCGACGACGACGCCAAGGCAAGCTGGCTCGCCTGGTGCATGGCCAAGACGCTCGAAGCGAGCATGGGGATCGACAAGAAGCCCGGCCAGTCCGGTCCCGAGCCGATCGACCTTCACGATCATCTCGCCGCGCTGATGGGCATCACTGTCGCGAGCCACTGGCGGCCGACCTCGGCCAACTACTTCGACCGGGTGAGCAAACAGACGCTGCTCGCCCACGTCAGCGAAGTTGGCGGACCGACCATGGCGGCGAGTTTCATGGGCTCGAAGAAAGGCGACCTCTCGGCTTCCTGCGAAAGGCTGTTCGCCGGCGAAACCATCGTCGCGCCAGAGGTCAAGGAAGCGGCGCTCGCCTGGGTGCCCGAAGCCATGCGGTTCCGCGTGATCGCCGCAAGCGAGACCGAGGACGAGCAGCCCCCGGTCGAAGGCGATAGCAATGCCGAAGTCGACGACGTGGGCGACGCGCTGGTGCCTGGCGAGGAACAATCTGTTGAGACGGCCGAGCCCGTCGACGCCTGATCCCTCCCTCTCGGCAAGCAGCCGCAGGCGACACCGCCTGCGGCTGCGGTGCCATGCATCCAGGAACTCCTGCCATGACCGCACTGACCAAATTGCGCGCCCGGGTCTCTCCGCAAGCGATTTCCAAGGTGACCCGCATCTTCAACGGGACCCTCGACGACATCTTCAACGAACTCTTCCAGAACGCGCGCCGTGCTGGTGCCACCTGCGTTCACGTGACCGCCGAGCATCTGGACGATGCTTGCCTGATCACCGTCGTCGATGACGGCGGCGGCATTGCTGACCCGGTCGATCTCATCTCGCTCGGCCAGTCCGACTGGCCCGGTGACTGCCGGACCCGCGAGGACCCTGCCGGCATGGGCTTCTTCAGCCTCGCCGGGCTCGACACGGTGGTGAGTTCCACCAGTACCGCCACGTCATTCTCGCTGGCGATTGCGGGCGATGCCTGGACCGGCGAGGCCGATATCGACGTGCTGCCCTGGGATGGCCCGGGCGGCACGACAATCAGCTTTCACTTCCCGCCCGGACCCGACGGCAAGCTCGAACGGACCGTTGAAGCGGCGGCGCGCTTCTTCCCCCTGCCGGTCACCTACAACGGCAAGGAACTCGCCCGCGCCGACTTCCTCTCCGATGCTTACCGGGTCATTGAGCAGGGAGGTTTCCGGATAGGGGTGTTCCGTGATCGCCATTCGCCGCACGTCGCCACGCTCAACTTCCACGGGGTGACCCTCAAGCACGCGTTCCCGGTGGTGAAGGAGGTTCATCACACCCAGTGGAGCGTTCAGGTCGACATCGTCGATGCGCCTGACCTTGTCCTCGTTCTCCCCGCCCGCAAGGAAATCTACCGCAATGCCGCGCTCGACCACCTCGTCGAGCTGTGTCGCCGGGCCATCTTCTCCACCATCTTCGCAGAGCCGTTTCACCGTTTGAACTTCGAGAACTGGTTGGAGGCGCGGTTCTATTGTGAAGATTTCCCGCCAGCAGCCCGGCAATTGCCACTATGGTCGCCGACGCTGGCGCGCGACGACTACCGCGAGGTGCCTCTCTTCGCCGATCTTGAACCGGGCGCAGCGATCTACGACGACACGGATTCATTCGATGCCGTCACTTTCGGGCGCGCCCTGCGCCGCTCCGCGGGTGACGAGCCGCACAAGCTGGCTGGTCCGGAGCCGCTGGCATTCTACGAGCCGATCACAAATTTCATCGGCTACCCCTGGTATGATGCGATCCCTTGCTTCGTGCGCACCGGCGAATGCTTCACCCATGACCAGGGCGTGCCCGAGGAGGGTGCGGATGCGCTGACCCTTCGGCCCGATGCCATCAGGCTCGAACTGACTGACCAGCATGGTCGCCGCCTCAACATCCAAACCGATGTCGACATCCAGGAAGGTGACGATAGCTGGGGCGATCCCGACTATGCGCGAATCGCACTCACCCGGACCTCGTCCCTGACGCCGGAGGATCTTACCGATCTCATCATCGATGCCGTGTTTTCGCCCTCCGACGATTCCGATGCCGACAGCTACGACACGCAGGAGACCCGCTTCCGGCATGAAGCGGCCGTGCGCGCCCATGCCATCCTCGAGGGCGAGGATGCGGCAATCATCGCCGGCATTCGAATGACTTTCGCCGACCGGATTGCCTGGCGCATCCCGCACGGGCGCAAGCTGCAACTGACCTGGTCGAGCGGCAGCAGCGACCTTACACTTGTCGACGCGGGGGAGGGCACGGACCAATGACCCGCCACCCCAAACCCGATGTCGCCCAAGTCATCACCGACCTGATCCTTGAAAAGATCGCCGCCGGCACCGCGCCATGGCTCAAGCCATGGTCGGCGACCAGCACCCGCCCGCTGCGCCACAACGGGATCAGCTATTCAGGCATCAACACGTTCTACCTCTGGGCGGTTGCCGAGAGCCGCAGCTACATCAGCCCTTACTGGATGACCTTTCGTCAGGCGATCGAACTCGGTGGCCATGTCCGCAAGGGCGAGAGCGGCTCGTTCAGCGTATTCTACTCCACGGCTCGCAAGACCGACACCGATCGCCTGACCGGTGAGGCCACCGAGAAGACGATCCGGTTCATGAAGTGGAACCACGTGTTCAACGCCTCGCAAATCGACGGCCTGCCGGGTCACTACTACCCCGAGCCCCCGGACCCGGCCACTATCGGGGAACTCTCCGCCGGGGTGCGTGACTTTCTCGATGCGATCCCGATCCGCGTCGTCCATGGCGGCGACAGCGCGCATTATTCGCCGGGGACCGATACGGTCACGCTGCCGCACCCGCAGGCGTTTCAATCCATTGAGGCTTACTTTTCAACACGTTGCCATGAACTTGGGCACGCCACAGGGAGCGTCAAACGACTCAACCGACAGTTCGGCAAGCGTTTCGGCGACGATGCCTACGCCTTCGAAGAAATCGTCGCCAGCCTGACACAAGCCACGCTTTGCGCCGAATATGGCCTGCCCAACGAACTTCACGACAGCCACGCCTCCTACATCCATCACTGGATGAAGATCCTGCGCGGCGACAAGACCGCGATCCTCCACGCGGCCGCCAAGGCCGAGCAGTCGGTCAAATGGCTGCGCCAATTCGATCCAGCCCAGGCGGGTGAACTCAAGGAGGCAGCCTGACGGAAATCCAGTGCTCGCTCGCGGTGCGAGCGGGAAGGGGAGGGGGTGGGAGCTCGGCGCGCCATCAGGCGCGAAGGAGACCCCCTCGCGATGAATTACGATCTCGACTTTCGCTATCGCCGCGCGCTGCAGCCCGACGGGCTCGCGACCATCCCGACCGCAACCCAGGCCGTGGTCGATGCCATGCAGGATGCGCGAAACGCCGGGGTCGATCCGGCCCGCGATCCCGCCATCATCCTGCTAGCCCGCCACGTTGGCCGTTTGGCGCTCGGTCATGCGCCCGACGAGACTTATCCCGAGGACACTGCGCTGCGCCGCCAGTGCATCGCCAAGATCGACGAGTTGAAGTCGAAGCCTGCTCTGGTCGCGCTCGCCCGCCGCGGCATCGGCTATGATCCCGAAGCCAAGCGCGCGTTCCACCGCGAAGCCCGATCGGCGCTGCGGGTGGCGGCGCGTCACCTTGGTCTCGGCCCCGACCAGTACGACCTGCGCAGCAACTTTGCCGGCCCGGCGGTGTCCGGCGAGATCACGCTCCATGCCGACGAGATCTACGTCCAGGTTTCGATCCCCTGCATTCGGCCCGGCCGCGAGGTGATGTTCCGCCGCTGCAAGGGCCGGCAGGACTATCTCGGCGACCGCAACCACTTCTGCGACATCGCCGTGCTCGCCGCGCCCTCGAGCTTCCGTGTCCTGGTGGTCCGCGAGACCGGCCTTTCCATCAACCCGCGCGAGGCATCGCTGATCTAGGAGAAGAACCATGGGTTGGCTGTTCATGTCACGCGGCGGAATGTCGCCGTTCGCCACGCCGAAGGCCTATCTCGACAACCAATGCGCCTATCCGCCTGATCCGGACAAAGGCCGCGAGACGGGGCTGCGGGTCCTCAAGTCAACCGTTCGCTCCGGCGCCTACTACGCCGCGTGCCAGAGTTACGACGCCGTTGGCCCGCGCGAGACCTTTGCGATCATCTGTCTGGTCAAATGGAACCCCGGTGCGCGTAGCGGCGAAGAGTTCGGCTACAAGGACATGAGCGAAACGATGGGCCCCTATAACTACGATTGCCCGGCCTCGATCCTCGATCTGCTGGGGCCACCGGGCAATGAATACGCCGCGAACTGGCGCGAGGCTTGCCGGGCACGCCTTGCCCTGACCTCGCGCCGCAAGCCCAAGCCCGGCGACATGCTGGTGCTGGCCGAACCGCTGACGTTCACCGACGGCCATAGCGAGCGCAGCTTCCGGGTCATCCAGTCCGGCAAGAAGACCGTGCTGCGCCGGGTCAGCGACGGGATGGGGGTCAAGATCAGTAAGCTGATGAGCCGGGCCTGGACGATTGTCCCGGCGCCAGCTGCCCCGTTGGCACCGTGAACCTGCAGAGAGCCTGTGCCGCCATGTCCGACCAACCACCCCCCGATCGCTCACCCAAACGGGGTCGCCTCTGCAGCATAGAGAACGCCAACCGCGTAGCGACGCGGGTTGCCGAGCATATCTTGACCGACACCGCCGTGGTGAAGACAGGAAACCCACTGCAGCCGTTCCGGGTGGTGCTGGCGAGCAAGGCTACGCCAGGGCGCACCGTGTCGCGGGTCGTCACCTGCAACGACGACGAGCCCGACGTTCAGTAGGGCTCAGGCCCGCGCTCGACGAACCATGATTGGCCGAGCTCGAAATCGGCACTCGCCGAAACCAGCGGGCCGTCCGGTGCCTCGGCCACATAGGGCGATACCAGATCCTTGCGACGCACCCGTGAGCGGCTGAGCCAGGCTGCGGTACGCCCGCGCGCCTTGAGGATCGAAAGCAACCAGTCCATCGCCTCGGCCATCTCGACCACGCCGCGCCCGGCGAGGCAGTAGTAGATCGCCCGCTGGAAATCGTCGCACGAAGTGCTGAGGATCGCGGCGAGCTTGGCCCGCCCGCCGGGGGCATTTTCATGCACCAGTGACACCGCCTCGCGCAGTTCGCGCACCGAGAAGTAGGCGTCATCGACCCCGACCCCGATGCACAACGCTGCAATCGCGCGCCGCGCCGGCACCACGTTTAGGTCGCACGAGGCATCGCGCAGCGCGATGTCGAGATCGAAATGGTCGGTGTGGGCGCCAATGGGCATCGGGAAATTCCTTTCGAGACAGAACGTAGCGTGAACGCTCAGGCCCCGTCAACCGGGAGGCAGAGGGGAGGGGGAGTGCATCGGGCGTTCAATGCACAGGAGAGTTCGATGACCCAGCTTGCCCAGTCTGCCTCTGCCGACACCGACCATACCGCTCAGATTGCAGCCCTCAACGATGCGGCCCGTGCGGGGTCGCTTGTGACCTCGAAAACTGTGTTCACGCGCTCGCTCGCGGATATTCTCGCCGGCGAGGACGCCGATCCGGGCACACGGCAGCTCAATCTGATGCTGGGTCAGCGCGCGATGCGGCGGTTGATCAATGAGACGCCGATCGAACCCGGCAATGATCCGCACGGCGAGCGCGACTTCGGGGCCGTCGAATATCAGGGGCACAAGATTTTCTGGAAGGTCGACGTCTACGCCAACGACGGCACGTTCTCTTGGGGATCGGAGATGCCTTGGGACGCTCCGCAGAGCTTCCGCGTCGTGACCGTCATGCTGGCGAGCGATTGGTGACGCGATGAGCCGGTATTCGTTGAAGCCGCTGCCCCATCGTTCGGATTTGTTTGAGGTAGCGGTCGGATGGGACGCCGGGCTCGATACCTACTTCGTTATGGCGTTCGGCGGGCCCGATGCGGCCCGCGAGCCTGCAATCCGGCTTTGGCGCGGCACCAGTCTGCGGGACATCACCAGTTCCGAGGGGCTTCTCGCCATCGCCCGCCCACTTGCGGAAATACCGGATGATCTAGCTGCGAAGTTGCACCTCGACCGGCTGGCCGCGCCGCATAATCCGGAAGCGGCGATCTGCCGACTGATCACCGACCTGTTGGCGCCGCCATTCCCAACGCGCCGTTGAACTCGCTGCCGGTTTAGTGCGCGGCGGCGCGGACCTGATTGAGCGCGAACAGGCGAGCGAGAATTTCGTCATCCGTTAGCAGCCCGGCGCGGAAATCGTTACCCCAGCCATAGGCATCGGCCACCGCCTCATCTAGCGCGCGGTGGGCATGGTCGAGCCAGGCGGGGCGTGCGTTGTAGAGGTTCGTGAGGGTCCGCTTCGCCAGTTCCTGCGCCGCTGCCTCATCCACGGGCAGGATACGATCGGGAAAGCCCGGCACGACTTCGGGTTCGCGCCTGACAAGGTCTGCCGGGTTGAGCCAGTTCTCCCGCAGTTCGTTCAGCCGGGCCGCCGCAGCGGCAATCGCCTGCGCGCGCGGATCGGTGGCGTAATCGCTTGAAGGAATGTTCGGCGTCAGGCCTGCGGGAAAAGGGAAGGTCAAGTAGACGAACGACGCATTGTAACGACGCTGGTTACCCGCCCCAATCCGGTTCCCGAAATAGGTGCACCAATATTCGTGGATGCTGCTTTGCAATACGCCGAAGCCGAACATTCCAGCATAAGGGAACACATACAGGCTTTTGTCCGGCACAGTGGAGGCGGCCATGAAACGAAAGACGCGATGTTCGGTTGTTTCGCCAGTCGCGAGATACTCTTGAACGGTAGCCAGCGCTTCTCGCAGGGCTGGCCGCGATCGATGCGGTTCCCACCATGAAGCATTCTGACTGGGCGTTGTCTTTCTATAGGCACGGAAACTGACGAGGTTGCCATCTCGATTTGGGTCATATATCGCACTGTGGAGAAATTCGAAGGGGCCTTCGAAGGCACTTGCTGACGCTTCATCAAGCCCAAGCGGAAAATCGATGAGAAACTCTTCGGTTGGCCGCCCTACGACGTCGTCCGTTGACACATAGGCTGACAACACTTGTGTGTTGCGCAAGCCATTCGCATTTGACGGCTCGCGCAGCCATTCGATGCCTTTGCTTCGACTGACACTCAATGGACCGCTCTGTTGAACCCCGATAAACACAGAGTTAGCGTTTTCTTCGAGGCGCTTAACAGTGGTTGTATCCAGTCCCGAGGTGAGATTTGGATTGATATGGCTTACTCTTGAGCCGTCTAAAAATAGATCTCCGAGGTGACTGCCTTTTTTGGCAAAGCAGACCAAGGAGACGCGGACCGCGGCCCCATCAACTACCCATGGCTCGTTCTGCCACGCATAAAATATATCAGCATCCTGGCACAAACGAACCATCACAGGCAGATTCGCATTTTTGGCGACTGCCTTGGTCGCAACGAAGCCACACCTCGCCAAATGTCCGTCAGCAATGAGTGCACGCGCTTTTTCGAACCAGTAGCAAACGAGATCAGAGAAGGCTGAGAGACGCTCACTATAAGCTGATCGAATGACCTCGGTGGCCTCTTCGCCGAGTGTGCGACGCATGCTTTTGCCACCCAGGAATGGCGGGTTCCCGACAACAACAGTGACAGGCGGCCAATCGGCCTCCGAACCGTCTTGGTTCACTATCGCATCCCGGCATTCGATGTTCCCCAATGTCCGCAGGATCGGATTGCGCGAAGCGTCAAAGCCGTTGCGCCGCATCCACTGAATCTCGCCAATCCATACCGACACCCGCGCCAGTTCAGCGGCGTAGGGGTTGAGTTCGATGCCCAGCACGCATTCCGGCCCCACACGCGGAAACTCGCGCGGCAGGCCAAGTTGTTCGGCCTCCAGATTGGCGCGGTGTTCGATATCCTTCAGGGCGAGCAATGACAGATAGAGGAAGTTGCCTGAACCGCAGGCGGGATCGAGCACGCGGAACCGCAGCAGCCGTTCGCGCCACTCCGTCATGACCCGCGCGGCTTCGCCCTGCGCCTTGGTCCGTGCACCACCTTTGGCGGCCTCTGCCTTGGCCAGTGCGTTTTCGATCTGGGCCTTTGCCTCTGCCCACTCACGCTCCAGCGGCGCGATGATCACCGGCCGCACGATCATCATGATCTTTTCGCGATCGGTATAATGCGCGCCAAGCTGGCTGCGCTTACTAGGATCAAGCCCCCGCTCGAACAGCGTCCCAAGGATTGAGGGGTCGATTTCCGACCAGTCAAGCCGCGCCGCTGTCAACAAATTATCGATGTCCGCCGCTTCGAGCGATAGCGCACTGTCATCGTCAAAAAGGCCGCCGTTGAACCACTCAACCTTTTCGAAACCGACCATCCCGCCGGATTTCATCGCGCCGAACAGCGTGCGGGCATGATCGGCAAACTGGACGGGAGCGCTGCGGCTTGCCTCCAGCATCCGCGTGAACATGTTGCCAGGCAGCAATCCCACGTCCTCGGCAAACATGCAGAATACCAGGCGATTGACGAAATGGGCAACCGCATGCCCCTCGTCCCCGCGATCACGCAGGCGCTGGGCCAGTGCAGCAAATTCACGCGCAGCTTCTTCGGTCAGCATCTGGCGGGTCTTGGCAGGACGCAGGCGTTCGGGGTCTTCGAAACAGGCGCGCAGCAGATCGCGCTTTGCCGCGTCGGCCAGATCCTCCAGCGTGATCTCGTGAACCTGCTGGACGGTGTTGGTCCAGTTGGTGTGGACACGGATGCGTTCCATGTCGGAAACTATCAGCAGCGGCGGGCTTTCCAGCGCGATGGAATATCGCAAAAGTTGGTCAAATGCTTTGTCGAGGTTGGCAGCGCGGCCCTTGTACTCCCAGGCAAAGCAGCCCTTGCGCCAGACATCGGCCCAGCCTTCGCCGCCGCTGGTTTTCGTCGCGCCCTTTTCGAACGTGAACCATTCGCCCTTAGGATCGGCAGCAATCGGGTCTTCAATCCCCAGCAACCGGCACAGGTCATTGAAATGGCTCTGCGAAGCGGTCCGCTCCTTCAGCTCTACACTGCGCCATTTGGTGAGAAAGTCGTGCGGGGTCATTTACGGCCTTGAATTGAAATTCGGGAGCATATCCGTTTTCAGGCTGCTTGTTGCATCAGTAACCCATCGAACTCGCAGCGCAATCTTTGCGGAGTGGTCAGTGGGTTTATCGTCGCGTTGCCGTGAAGCGACCAGAATGCGACGTTCGCTTCTGGGGCGCAAACGTCGCCTGATGAAGGCGCTGGCTCACGGCTGCGGCAGCACGGAAGGCAGTGACCAAAGGCTGATTGCACTGGTGTAATCTCGCCTAACGCGGGCTCTTGAAAATATGCTGAAAGTGACATATGTCGTTTTCAACATGATTCTGCACGATCGCCTCGAAGAGTTCTGCCTCCGCCTTTTGGCTGCGCCGGCTTGCGCATCCAAGGCGGAGGCTTTCGAGCTGCTCAGTCGAATTCTGATCGAGGTCGAGAACGAATTTTCCGGTATCGCCTTCGACCCGGCTTTTCCGCGCGATGATGGCCGGATGTATCCGCCACGAGACGACGCGCACCGGACGGTTCCCGGGCGCGACGATTTGCACCGCTATCGCAGCCAGGGGCACCATACCTATTTCAGTGAGGGCGGTGCGATCCTGATAGTCGATCTCAACAAGGTCGTTGTTCTGGACAAGGCAGACCATTACGCGAGGAGCATTACGCTATGAGCGAACCCATTCATGAGTTGATCGAAGCGCTTCAGTCTGAAGTGTCGGTTTCCTTCGACATCGACGAGCCCTCCAATCCGGACGGTGAGTGGTGGCTCGACATTGAGATCGACGGCATGCGGTCGAATGTCCTGTGGCAGTCTGCGCTCGGTTTTGGTCTATTTATCGATACGAGCAGCTATGGACGACGCCCTCAGGAAATTTACAGGAATTCCGCAGAAGCCAGTGCACGCATTCTGCAACTTGCAGCGCAATGGCGTAAGAATGCACAAATTCACCCATTGGGCCTTCGAGAGTTGCGACATCTTCTAGGCGAAACGCAATCACACCTCGCTGATAGCCTAGGAACAGATCAAGCGCGCGTATCTCGTTTGGAAAAGAGTGCGGATATCAAAGTCAGCGCACTTATAAATTATTTGCGAGCCATGGGCGGCCGGCTGGAATTGCGTGCGCATTTCCCGACATTTGAGGCACCCATTGAGCCTGTAGATCCCGTGGCGGTCAAACAAAGACTGAATTGAAAGGAGCGTGCCCCATGCAGCTCAACCTTCTCGTCCTTCGCGCGCGCGATCCCCATGCCCTTGCCAATTTCTACGGCTCACTCGGGCTCGCGTTCCAACTGGAAAAACACGGGAGCGGCCCCGTGCATTTGAGCTGTGAAACGGGCGGGGGCCTCCTCGAAATCTATCCCTGCCAAGAGGAGCATGCGAGCACACGCGCCGTGCGCCTTGGTTTCACGGTTGACGACCTTGATGCCCGATGCATCGCTGTTGCATCCAACAATGGGCGACTTTTGCGAGCACCGCATTCGACGCGGTGGGGACGGCGTGCAACGATCGAGGATCCCGAAGGTCACACCGTAGATCTGGTGGAGGCGGATGCAGCCTAGCAGGATTCTGCCGGCCAAGCAGATAGTGGGGGATCAATGTAAATTGTCGGACACGAGCCTTTCGTACATCTGGATATATCGTGATATCACTTGCGGCCAGCAAGATGGTTGCGAGCGCGCGAGAAGTCCGGGCCAAAAAAATTTGCGACCGGATTTCCGATCGCGGCTGACCGTCTCTTGAGTCTGACATGGACCAGTCGTCGCACAGTCAGGCGCATCAGGAGACCACCGAAATGCGAGCGGCACCTCTGACGTGCTTCCGGAAAAGCGGTGAACGCTATACCCGCCACCAGGCAGTGGATAACGAGATCGCGCTCGCCCTAGGCATGCCTCATACCGTCTGGTGTGACCAATCCTGGCGGATCGAGACCCTGGCTCATCTTATCCGGCTTCGACGACGCGACAACGATCCGCATGTTCTCGGCATGCTTACCTATCAATTCCTCGAACGGGTAAAGCCCATCGTCAACCGTTGGTCACGGGGCTACGGTCCGGCCGATAGCGAAGAGATACAGATCTCGGTGGCGAATGAACTAGGCGACCTTCTCAATGCAATCCCTCCGTCACGCACGGCCGAATACCTTGAGGTCGACGCGGCGACCGTCGTCAAGCAGGCGACGCTCCGTGCAATCGGGCCAGACCGTCGCAGGGCGCAGGCATTTCAGTCGGCAGATCGCGATGAAGACGGGCAGTACACGCCGATAGTCGAACGTCTCGCATCAGAGGATCTGAACCCTGAAGAGCATTTGATCGCGCAAGAAGAGGACGAGGCTAGAGGCGCGCTCAGGTATCTCAACGCGGTGACAGATCCGCGACACCGGGAAGCCTTTATCCTCCGGCACATTTACAACTGGCCGCTCAAGGATGGCCCGGACGGCGTCCCGACCCTCTGCGAGAAGTTTAAGCAGGTGAGTGAACGTCAAATTCGAAACTGGATAAAGACTGCAATTGAGCAAATGCGCGCAGCGCATGGAGAAGAGTCATGAACCGTGTGGATCAACCAACGGCAGATGACGTCATCCTTGACCTCCTCATCGACGGCGTCGAGCCGACGCATGAGAATCTCGTGGTGGCGATCGCCGCCTATCCCCAGCATCGCGATGCGCTGGTAGCGTTTTTCGCCAATCTTGCCTTGCAAACGGCTTTGAAAGACGAGCCGGCGCTGTCCGGCTGCAGTCTTGAGCAATTTGCGAATATTGGCGTGAGCCGAGTTCTGGCCCGCCGTCACGACGCACCGGGACAAGCGTCAGCGGGCGTCGACGACAGGAGCGGAGAGATTGAAACAAAATCAATGCCTCCGCGTCTCTCGCAGCTGATCCGTGCGAGCGGCCTCACGGAAGACCAAGTCGCCGTTCGTGTCGGTCTCGATACGGGATTGATGATGAAGTTGGACCGACGTCGCATCGTCGGGCGGCGACCTTTGGAAATGTTCCGTAGGATCGCCGGTGAGATTCACATGCCGCCAGCGCATGTGATTGCCTCGGCCACCGGCGCACCGATCCCGTCCTCCAGGGGCAATCTGCGCAAGGCCAAAGGGCCAATAAGGATCGAAACCGAGACGTTCGAAGTGGCCATCAAAGCCTCTACGCTATCGGCTGATCTGAAGGCTTTTTGGTTGCAGCGCCTGGCAGACGCGGATGAACCGACGGCATGAGTGCGTGGTCCGAACTACGCAGCCAGGCTGCAGCTTGGCACGGCGAGCTGAACCCACAGGCTGACCTGCTTCGGGCCGATGATCTTCTTGCAGCGGCCGCATTGGCTAGCGGTGTCCAGGTCCTGGTGTTGCCCAAAGACGATGCGCTGCTGGACAATACCGAGGCTTCCTATGATCCGGACGGTCCGAGAATTCTGGTCTCGGCCGCGCTTAGTGACGAAGATCGCGCCTTTCACGTCGCTCACAAATTCGGGCACCACCGGCTGCACCATCCGAAGGGCGGTTGCCACGATGATGACGTCGATCCCTATACGATCGCCGAGCCCGAAAGCTCGGCGGTAGGCGAAAGCGACGCTTATAGTCCTAAGCAGCGCCGCGAAGCGCAAGCAAATGTCTATGCCCGCGAGTTTCTGCTGCCTCGTAAGCGCCTCAGGGCAGCGTGCATCGCGCACCAGCTTACAGCAGACACTATCTCTGCCGACCTGGGCCTTCCATGGAATCTGGTCCAGCAACAGATGGCAGATGCACTCTTGCTTCCTGAAGAGCGGCCGCCGACTCTCGATGGCGAACGTCCGTCGCTGGACGACAGTCAGCGACTTGCGGCAGAGGCGGATCCAGGGCCAGTGCAGGTGCGAGCCGGCCCCGGCACCGGCAAAACGCGCACTTTGGTGGCCCGGGCAGCGTGGCTCATATCCCAGAGGGAGGCCGATCCAGGCTCAATTCTGGCCCTGACCTATTCCAATGCTTCGGCCGATGATCTTTCACGTCGGCTTCGTCTCGAACTTGGAGGCGCCGCTACCGCAGTCTGGTGCAGCACTTTTCACGCCTTTGGGCAGGAACTGCTTCGCCTCTACGGAGACCGGCTCGGCTTCCCTAGTTCTCCGAAACTCCTGGACCGGGCGGACTCGCTGTTCCTTCTTGAGTCGGAACTCGAGAACCTCAAGCTCGACTATTATTTTGACCTGCAGGAACCGCTACGCGGGCTGAAGTCGGTTCTGAACGCCATATCGCGCGCCAAGGATGAGCTGTGTGACCCTAAGATCTACCATGCGCGGGCGCTGGCCATGCCGGAGGGTGAGCCAAGGGACAAGGCCCTGGAAGCGGCCCACATCTATGCGGTCTACCAGACGGCGCTCGAAACGCGGGGGTGGGTGGACTTCGGCGATCTTATCGCGCGGAGCGTTGAACTTCTGAAGACCAACGTCGACGTCGCCGCCGAAATCCGCAAGACCTACCGGCACATTCTGGTCGACGAATATCAGGACATGAACAAGGCGAGCGCTGCCTTGCTCAAACAGCTTGCCGATCCTGCTGTCGGTCCCTGGGTCGTCGGCGATGTCCGGCAATCGATCTATCGGTTCCGAGGCGCCTCGCCGCTCAATATGAGCCGCTTCGCCGACGCTTTCCCTACTGCTGCCTTCAAGGATCTGGAAGTCAATTACCGCTCTGGTGGGCGAATTGTCGGCCTGTTTGAACGCTATGGGCGAACGATGACGGCCGCCGCCTTTGCTTCCAAGAACGAACTGACGCCAAACCGCGGCAAGGACAGCGGCGAAATCGCGTATTGCATTGCCACCGAACGCGAAACCGAAGCCGAGGGGCTCGCCCAGGAAATCCTGACGCGCCGTACCGAGCAAGGTGGGTTCAGCAAGCACGCCGTCCTGGCGCGGACCCACGGCGTACTCAGCACCCTGGCAGCGCATTTCCAGCGCGCGGGTGTGCCGGCGCTGTATTTCGGGGACTTCTTTGAACGGCCAGAAGTGCGCGACCTATTGTCCTTGATCTCGGTCGCCGGAGAGCATGACGGTGTCGGCCTGCTCCGCGTGGCTCAATTTTCGCGCTACGCAGTGCCCGTGCCAGACATTCTGGAGATGTTTCGCTTTAGGAAGGACATGGACATCGCCATGTTGGCCGCGCTGAGGCGCGCAAACGAGGTGACCTTGTCGGCGGAAGGCCGAGCCGGGTTTATGCGGTTGGCGGATGACCTTGGCAGCGCCGACTTCAAAACCTCGCCGCACGCCCTCATATCCGCGTTCCTGTTTGGCAAGGCGGCCGCGATCTACAGCGCGCCCTTCGCCGGGGACGACGTGGCGGCGCAGCAGCGCCAGCTTGCTGTCTATCAGCTTCTCACCCTAGCGTTTGGCCACCGGCCTCCAGCAAATCGCAGCCCCAATCGCGACTTTCTCGACCACATCCGCCGCCTTGAGGTTCTCGATGAGGAAAAGGAACTCCGCCGCCTTCCGGCCGCAGCGTCAGGAATCGATGCGGTGCAGCTGATGACGGTGCATGCCGCCAAAGGGCTGGAGTTCCAGCACGTCTACATTCCATCGGTCAGCCCTTCCTATTTCCCGCCGAATGCCAGGGCAGATCTCTGCCCTTTGCCGCCTGGCATCGCGGTTGAGGACGCGCTGATGACAAGCGATGCAGAAGAAGAGAGCCTGATGTTCGTGGGCCTCTCGCGCGCGAAGGATCGCCTGACCGTGTCCCGGGCCAACCGCTACGGCGGATCGTCGAGGCCCAACCCTTCGAAATTGCTCAAACCGCTGTCGCCCATTCTGGCGCCCGGAGGCGAGCCTGCGCCGCACTGGACTGCCACCGGACTGGCAGCCCCCAGCCCGGTGCCACAAAGGGCTGCTGGCGGCATGTCGCCGGAGCTCGCGGTCACCGCCCTTGAAGACTATTTCTCCTGTCCTCGGCGCTACTATTACGGTGAGGCTTTGGGACTGTCGCGCCGGCTCGCAGACACTCCATACCTGCGATTTCATGGTGTCATTCGCGCGGGTCTGGATTGGCTACGGGAACAGCCGGCCCGGTCAGCCGCTGACGTCGCTGCCCATCTGAACACCAGTTGGTCGGAGCGCGGTCCGGCTGACCACCCCGCGGCGATGCACTACATGGGTGCCGCGCAGCGGATGCTCGTTAATGCCGGCACGGCGATGAGCGGTCATGCCTTGAAGACTGAACGGCGTCTGACAATCGAGGGGGTGACCATCATCGCCCGGGCCGATCACATCCAGAAGGCCGGAGGCGCGATCGTCATCCAGCGGATGAAGGCCGGGCGGCTTGCCAGGAGCGGAGAATCGCCCAAGGCCCGTTATGCGTTCCTGCAGGCTATGGTGAAGCAAGACGAAGGGATTGCAGCCAGCTTCTTGCATATCTCGCTCCTCGACGGCGCTCAAAAGGACGCCACGGCCGCTGCAGGCAAGCTGACCGAGGCGCTCGATGGGGCGGCGGAGGCGTTGAGCGCGATTGCCGCAGGTCAGTTCGATCCGAAACGCAGCAGCCGTAACTGCCCGACTTGTCCCTTCTTCTTCATCTGTCCTGCGGACGGGCTGCGCGACTAGCAGAAAATCCGGCTGACCGATTTCCGATTTCGCGCCGAGCCTTCTTGAACCTCTTGCGGCGGTAAAAACTGCCCCGCCATTCAAGAGGTACCCAAATGACCAAACTCAAACTGTTCATGCAGATCGAAGGCCGCCGGTCCATCGAACTGATCGAGGTTGCCGAGGACGCAGGGCCTGAGGCGGTCCTCGCGGCCGCGGCGGCCTTTGGCCTCGCAATCGAATCGGCCATGGTCTTCGCCGGTGAAGACGAGCACCCGCTGCATATGGGCAAGCCGCTCCACCACCAGGGCGTCAAGAACAAGCACCGCGTCCACGTGCACCGCTGCAAGAAGATCGGCGTCACGCTGCATTACGCAGACACGCCCGAAGCACACCGCGCGTTCCCGCCCACGGCGACAGTAACCCAGGTCAAGCACTGGTATGTGCACGAGCTCAAGATGGCACCGGTCGATGCCAGTGAGCACGTCCTGCAGATCACCGGAACCAACGACCGGCCGGACCCGGACGTTCAGGTCGGCGCGCTGGTGACCAGCTGCTGCGAGCTCGCGTTCAGTCTGGTGCCCGTCAAGCGGGTCGAGGGCTGACATGACCACAGTGCTCGCCCGTCCGGACGCGCAGGCATTCCTGGACGAGGTAGCGGAGGGCGCCTTCGAGCTCGCCGTCTACCTTGGCCGGTGGCGCATTGTCCGCATCGCCTGGCCAATTGTCGAAATCGAGGTCACAGCAGCGCCTCGGTCCGGTGCTCCTGGTGCCTACAGCTTTCGGTTCGACTGCACAGGCTATCCGCAAGAACCCCCGACCGCGCAGCCTTGGCTCCCTACCAACGGCACGGCTTTGCCCTTTGCCTTGTGGCCCGCCGGCGCTCGCCGGGTTTCGGCGGTGTTCCGCCCGGACTGGCAGAATGGGACCTGCCTGTACGCGCCTTGCGACCGGATGAGCATCGCCGGTCATGCGAACTGGCGTCAGGAGCATGCTGCCCACATCTGGCGCCCCGAGAAGGGCATTCAGCAGTACCTCGAGTTCCTGCATGAGCTGTTGAACAGCCTTGACTACGTGGGGGTGCGCGGTGGCTGACAAGCTGGTTATCCCGCGTGCCCAATGGCTTGCCCTCATGGCCGAGCTGCGCCGCCGCGGCGGCGGCAGGACCGAGAGCGGTGCGTTCCTGCTTGGCAAGCGCCAAGGCGATCGGCGCCTGTTCGAGCGGTGCGTGTTTTACGACGACCTCGATGCGAATGCCTACAGCACCGGCGTGTGTGTTCTTTATGCCGACGCCTTTGAGAGGCTTTGGGGAATCTGCCGGGCTACGGGCCTTCAGGTGCTCGCCGACATCCACACCCATGGCGGCGAAGCGACCCAGAGCGAGGCCGACCGATGCAATCCGATGATCGCGAGGTCCGGTCACATGGCCCTCATCGTAGAACGTTTCGCAAGCAGTCCAGTCTGGCGACACCGCATGGGCCTCTACCAATACGAGGGGGCACACGCTTGGATCAATTTGAGCGGCTGGCGCAGCCGCTGCATCCTCAAAACGGGAACATTTGCATGATGACCAATATGATCACCGAAATGAGCCCTGATGCCCTGCATAGGGGCGTCAAGATGGCCTTGGACAACGGCGAGGCCGACAGCATCGAAGCTGCTTACGCCCTGTTCGCGAACTATCGCATTGCGATCGGCCTGGGCACCGCTGGCGGCCAATCACTCGCCGTCCAGGCTGCTTTGCTGACCATGGTCAACTGCGGGCGGCGAGCCTTGCTGGGCGGAGTGGAAGTGGTTGGCGATCTCAACGTCCCTTTGCTGGTCGATCTACCGGGGTTGGGCGAAACCCTGGGCGATGCGATTGTGACGCTCGGTGGTGAGCCTCGATGCGCCCGGTCGCCCCTAACGCCGCTCGCCTGGCTCGGCGACGGGGCGCCAGCGGGGGCGCTGCAGGTCACATTTGGCGACTGGCGAGCAGGCGTGTTCGTCGCCGGCGAGGGCGAGCGGCTCGCGGAAGGTGTGAAAGACATTCCGGCCGCGATCCTGGCTGGCGCCTTGGCTGTCGCTGAAATATTCCAGCGCCTCCGTGGCAATCCGATGGCGGGAGACCGAGAGGTGGGCCTGTCCCTTTGGGACCCGCGCGCACCCTGGCGCAGCGCCTCGGGCCCCGTGGAATGGGTGGCACCGACCAAGCTTTGGGTTCTGGGGCTCGGCCACCTGGGCCAGGCCTTCCTGTGGACACTTGGCCTGCTCCCGTTCGAGCGCCCGGCCGACGTCGAACTCACGCTTCAGGATTTCGACCGCCTGACCCTGGCGAATGACAGCACATCAATGCTGACAAGCGTCGATATGGTCGGCCGCCTCAAGACTCGCGAAGTCGCGGCATGGGCAGAAGCCCGGGGATTTCGGACACGGCTTGTCGAGCGACGCTTTGGCGGCGATATCATCTTGGCCGAGGACGACCCGCGCGTCCTTTTCTGCGGCGTCGACAATGCCGAGGCTCGGGCGGCTCTGGAAGATCCCCGCTTCGATCTGGTGGTCGACGCTGGCCTTGGCGCGGGTCCGCATGAGTACCTCGCCATGCGGCTTCATACGTTCCCCGGCTTGGTCACGGCGCGGGCACGATGGGGCGAGGCCTCCAGCACACGCACTGCGGACGCCAAGGCGGTTGCGGAGGCGAGTGCCTATCAGGACCTAGTGGCGCGTGGCTTGGATGATTGCGGTTTGCTGGAGATAGCATCAAGGACCGTTGGCGTGCCCTTTGTTGGGGTGATCGCAGCGACCCTTGCACTGATGGAGATTGCCCGCCGCCTAAACCAAGGTCCCGGCCTGGGCGTACTTGACCTGACCCTTCGAGACCTCAGCGCTTTGCAAGGCGTCGCGGGCCAGACGCCCAAGCGATTTAATCCCGGCTTTACGCCTTTGCGCTGATATCAATTGGTGTGAAGCTGACTATTGGTACCTGACCGTTCAACGTCCGCTTACGGCAATTTCATTCCTGATTGCGGAAAGCCCGTTGCTTCTGACGTTTCGGAAATTGGCATACCTCTCCAAAACATTTTTGAGCTGGTCTTCAACTCGGCCGATCAAGATCGATAATGTTGACCAGACCTTGCGCCACAAGGGGTTCAGCAAGTGCACGGACGCTGCGATGGTGAGTAAAAAGCAGGACCTGGTTCGTCTTGCCGAACTCGGCGAGCAGGTCGAGCGTGGACCAGCTGCGCTCATCATCGAAATGCACCAGAATGTCGTCCGCGATAAACGGCAAAGGCTCCGTCGCACCGGCGTAATTCTCGAGGCTAGCAAGCCGGAAGGCGAGGAAAAGCTGGTCGCGGGTGCCGTCGCTCATGGTAGCGACGGCAGTAATACCGCCATTGGCTCGCCGTCCAACCACGACCGGATGGCCTTTGTCATCGATATCGGTCTCGATTCCGGCGAATTCACCGAGTGTCGTTGCCGTGAACAGTTCGCCTGCCCGCGCAATGAGCGGATCTTGCTGTTCTGCACGGATCGTTGCCATGGCCGACGTCACCAATTCACGCGCAACTGATAGCTCGAGATAGCGTTCGAGGGCGAGATGCATCTGCGCTGCCGCCGCTTCGCGTTCGGCAACGGCGTGATTGACCTCGCTCTGGCTCAGATAGGCCGCAAGGTCATCCTTTGCGGCTTTTTCGGCAAGAATGGCGGCCTCAATGTCGTTCTCGATCTCGGCAGCACGCGATGTCTGCTCGGTCAGTTCCGCGCGAACCTCATCAAGGTCGCGTTCATCCCATTCCGTCCGCAAGGAAGCGAGATCGAGCTTGTCGCCCACGTCAGTGGCGGTGCGTTCCGCCAGAGCGATCTCGTCGCACAAACGCAGGAGTGCTTCACACCGTGAAGCTGCGTCCAGAAGGGCGCCATCATCGCCGCCATCGAGTTTTGCCGAAGCTGCGAGCGTGGCCAGCTCCTCCCGAGCGGTGCCAAGAGCCTCCTGCGCCTGGTCGGCCTCGACCTTCGCCTCCTCAAAATCGGGCAGCAGCCCGTCATATTGGGTTTGCGCGGTGGCGTTGTCGCTAAACCGGGCGAGCAGCATCTGCGCTGCAACCACACAGTCTTCGCCGATCTCGATTGCGAGTTCGGCCGCGAGACTGCGGACATCCGCCGCAAGGCTCGTCTCGTCTTCGTCCATGCGCTTTAGCCGCTGGCGAGACTGCCCAATTGCCGAAAGCACACCGCGTGCGCCAACCCATTCGGTGACCGCGCTGTTGGCATCTGTCGGCGAAATGTCGGGTTTGAGCCCCAGCGCACCCGTTGCCGCAGGCCATGCCGCGTCCCAGGCGCCTTGTGCGTCGGACAGTCGTTGCACTTCCGCCTCGACGAGTTTGTGTTGCCGTTCGAAGTCCAGCCGGTCCCGCGTGTCCCTGGTATAATCGGCATGTGCTTGTTCGTGTCGGGATATGGCGATTTGCACCGCGCTGACCCGGGCCGTGAACGACAATGCGGTATCAAGCTTGCGACTCTGTTCAATCCGTTCGAGCAACTCAACGGCCGGCTCAAGCTGGGCCTCTTCCAAAGCCAGCGCATTAGCCGCGATTCGCAAGCGTTCTGATTCATCCAGCACCAGCTGCCGGGCTTGGGCAAATTGAAGGAGCGAGGCGAGTTTGGGGTGTTTGCCCAGAACTTGCGGAAAACTGTTCCCCCATTGCGCGATTCTCACTTCCGACTGCGCAACAAGCGCAGCCGTCACTGCCTCTGCAGCCTTGATCTCGTCCCTTGCCTCTGCGACGCGCCGCAACGCATGTGCGAGCGATGCAGCCCGTTCTGCCTCGGCTGCGCGGCGATCGGCAAGTTCGTCTGCAGACACGATCGCCGTTTCCAGACCGTCAGCAACGACAAGGCGAGCAGTGGCGTCATCGGGCAGTTGTCCCGCGACATAGGCCGACTTTATCGGCCTCCAGGCATCGGCCCGCAGGTTGCGCGCCTCGGCAAGCGACGCATCACTCGCAATGGTCCCGGATGCCTGAAGCGCGCCAATTTCAGCCTCACCGGCAGAAATCTCGCGCTCGGCCTGTCGCTTCAGCTTCGCCTGATCCTCGATCTGCGAGGTCAATGCCTCGCGCGCGGCCTGCTCACTGCGAATATCGTCAACGCTGGGACATGGAAGTTCGGCAAGCGCATCGATGGTATCGAAGCCAAGCGCCTTGAACCGTCCGGTCAACGTTACGCTGTCAGTATCTAGCGCCTGCTGACGCGCCTGGTGCACCGACTTCTGCGCCGCGAGACTGGCAAAAGCCGATGACGAAGCCTCGGGCGGAGCATCATGCCCTGCCAGACGAGCCGCTTCCAAACGATAATCAATCGCCGCAAGTGAATCCGTCAGTTCGCCTAGGCGCGTTCTGGCAGAGACAAGACTTGGACGGCGCTCCACCATCTCGTCGGCAAGCGAGCGCACAAGATTGAGTGCTGACTGATCCGGTAGCAGTGGCGCAAGGTCCGCATCGGCCGGCAGGCCAAGCATCCGTCGCAGCGCCGCCAGCTGAGCTTCGCCGTCATCAATCTCGCGCTGCCGATTGGCACGATCGGACCGTGCCTTACTGACGTGAATGGCGCGCTCGGCCAGATCACGCACCCGCTGTTCGGAGGCTTTCAGCCCCGGGTTCACCACCAGCGCATCAAGCCGTGCCTTAAGGCGGTTCCGCCGCTCAATCGCGTCCTCGAGCCGTTTTTCAGCCCCGTTGCGCTGGTCCAGAGCACTCCGCATCTTGGCCGCGAAATCATCCGGGAAGGACGCGACATCGTCGTAGTCGACCAGATCCAGTGTAAAGTTGGCCAGCTGACGCAAGTGGGGCGCGACGCGCAGGACGCGCTCCAGCCGGGACGTCGATGCACCCAGACTGCGCCTTTCGGTGCGGAGGGCCTCGAGCTTTTGCCCGGCCGCGAGCGATGCCTTTCGCGTTTGCTCAAAGGTTTCCCGGGTCAGTTGCGCGCCGCGTGCCGTCTTTTCAGCTGCCTCGAATGCCGTCAGCTGTTGGTAGAAAACACGATTTACCGACCGCCTCGTATCGAAGAGCTTGTCCGCTTCGCCGTCGATACCTTCGAGGCGAGATACCAGCGTGCGCAAGCCGCCGCCTGCTTCGACGATCAGACGCCCGATGTCGCCATCGGCGTGAAGCAATCGCTCCCCGCCGTTGCGCAAGGTTTCGTGGTTCAGACCGAAGAGCGTTTCGAACCGCTCTCGTGTGATGGCCCCCAGCACCGGCGCAAGGACTGTGTCATCGAGCGCCGTTCCAGACAGGTCAGCCAATGTCTTGCCGTTGCCCTTGCGGCGCTTGAGCGTCACCGTGCTACCATCAGCCATCAACATCGTGGCCCCGATGCGCATGCCATCGTAGCCGAACAAGCTGCCGCGCTGGGTATTCTTGGGGATCGAGAACAGAAAGTCGCTGATCGCCTCAAGACAGGTGCTCTTGCCCGCTTCATTGGCACCGTAGACCACCGTGAGGCCCGCTGTTTCGGGAATGGCGAGCTCGCGACTGGCGCAGCCGCCATATTTCTCAAGGCTGAGTTCAGTCAGGCGCATGACCAGCCTCGCTGACTAGACTGCGCGCAAGGGCTGCGGCGCGTTCGGGTATCTCGGCGCGCATCTGCTCAATGAATGCATCGGCATGTGCGCCAGCGGGCAGTTTCGTCCGAATCTCGGCAAGCCGCGCTTCGAGAACTTGCGCAATTGCGCTGTCCTGGCTGAGGCGGGTCACTTCCTGATCAAGCTTTCCAGCCACCGTTGGATCGACGGCGTCCGGGGCTTCAGGATGGGCCGTTTCCAACCTCAGCTTTTCGAGCCACACGTCATCCGAGAGCGTTGCCAGCAGTGTTTCCACGTCCTCCCGGAAAGCGGTGCGCTCGAGGATCAATCTAGAATGGAGCGGTGTCGTTCCAGTCACTGTCAGGCGCAGGGCAAGGGGCCGTCCATCGGCTTGCTCAGCGCCTTGGGCGATATGACCGCGAATGAGATCCAGTAATTCCGGGTGTTCGCTCGTTCCCGACACATCAACTGTGATCGATGCCCAGCGCACCACATCCAGCGCGCGATGCTGGAGGCTGGTGACTCTACCGTCATTGACTTTGACCAGGACGGCTCCCTTTGGACCCGTCTCTCGTGGGTGCCGACCCTGAAGATTGCCGGGATAGACGATGTGCGGGTGCTCCCCGAGCACGGCATGGGCGTGGACGTGGCCCAGCGCCCAATAATCATAGCCATGATTGGTGAGCTGCTCGGGCGTGCAGGGCGCATAACGCGCGTGATGACCTTCGCTGCCCGCACAGGCCGTATGGAGAACCCCGATATTGAACAGCGCCTGGGCTGCTGCCGGATATTCGCGCGCCAGATCTTCGGAGACGTCCGGGCGGGGGAAGCTGCGGCCATGGATTGCGACCCCGACATCTTCGAGCCGATGTGTGGCGGCCTTAGTCTTCGGAAAGACATGGACATTGCCCGAAAGGGACAGCTTGTCAGCAAAACGATTGGCGGAGTCATGGTTTCCAAGCACCATGAACACCGAGATACCGGCGTCGTCCAGCCGACGCATTCCTTCCATGAAGAAAAGGCCCGTCTGGAAATTACGCAGGTCGCCATCGAAAATGTCACCGGCCAACAGCAAGAACCGGCAGCCCTCATCGATCGCAAGGGAAACCAGGTTATCGAAAGCTTCACGCGACGCCGCCTCGACGCGCGCCGCATATTCCGCAGATTTACCCGCTAATCCAAGTAATGGACTATCGAGGTGAAGATCGGCGGCATGTACGAAAGTGAATTCGGTCAATCGATGGCCTCCCTTCAGCAGCGTTGCACGAACAGCCTAAAATGTCTCGGTAAAATCTTTTCCGGGCTTGTGAACACCAGTCTGCCAACGCCTTTGGCGGCCAAGGCCCAAAAACGTCATCGCGTCTCGCTTAAAAGATAACAGCTTGCAGTATTGAACCTCAAGAAGCTGTGGTGCGTGGTTCTGCCTCACCCCTGCGGGCAGTGCCCGCAGCTTCGGCCTGACGGCCGGGAGGGAAGGGGGGTGGGAAGAGAGTGACCGGACAAGGGGTTCGGTCGCAATCAATCCTACCAGGAGACAGTCCATGAACATCGGTGAAATCCGCAAGAACGCCAACGGCCAGCTGATCGGCTCCGTCGAAACGCTCACCATCACCCGCACCATCGGCCTGCGGCCCGTGACCTCCAGCAACGCGCGCGCGCCCAAGTACGAAATCGTCGCGCTCAACGACCAGCGCCGCTGGGTGATCGTCGGCGCGCTGTTCGAACTCTCGTCGAACTCGACCGGCGAAAGCTTCTACCAGGGCAAGATTGACGATCCGTCGATGGCGCAGCCGCTCTACATTGCCGCTTTCCCGCGTGAGGACGGCACGATGGCGGTGGCCTGGCAGCGTCCGCGCCGTCGCAGCAGCCAGCTCGGCTCGGCCGAATACGGCGAGAGCGACATGTTCGTTGCCGACGACGTCAGCGGCAACGACCGTGCCGGCGAGCAGGCTGGCGAAACCCGCCATGAAGACGGCCTGGGTGACAGCACCGCGACGCCTCCGGGCAAGCGCGGCCGCGCGCAGGCCAAGGACGGCGCCGAACACGATGGCGCGCTGCCGCCGCTCGTCGACGCCTGATCGTCAAACCACTCCACTGACGGGGACCCAAAGCGGGTCCCCGTCCCCGTGCAAGGCCGCGGATGAGCCCCCCCCCCGCG
>SCNT01000089.1 GCA_005503165.1 Sphingomonadaceae bacterium 3R27E2-A | reverse complement strand
CAGTCCGACATAGTGCTTCATGGCGATGCTCCTCCGTTACGATGATTTCTCGTACCCTGCAGCTGTCGCGCCCCAATGGGAACAACGGCAGCAATTACGTCATCGTGTTCAAAAGGGACCCCCGATTGGAGTGGGCCCCTCGGGCCGGACAAGGAAGCATAGTTGGATTGACCGTGTAGCCGGGCTTTTGGAGAAGAGCCCATGGCAAGACACCGATCCCATAGCGTCGAGTTCAAGCGTCAGGTCGCGCAGGAGTTTCTGAGCGGCGAGACGCTTCACGCCCTTGCCAAGCGGCACGATATTTCCCGGCAGTTGATCCGCATCTGGGTGGAGAAGTACGAGGCCGGCGCCCTTGATGAAGATGCGCGAGCGGCAGATCTGATCCAGGAATATGAGGCCCGGATTGCCGCACTCGAACGCCTTGTCGGCAAACAGGCGCTGGAACTGGAGTTTTTAAAGGGGGCTCTTCGCGACGCACCGCGGCCGAGAAGCGCCAGTACATCCGTGATCACCGGCCCGGCGGGATGTCGATCGCGCGAGGATGTCGGCTGATGGGCATCGCAAGATCGACATTCTACCACGTGCCGACCGAGCGGATCGGCGATGCTGAACTCCTGACTGCTATCGCGGCGATCTGCGATGAGTTCGAAGCCTATGGCTGGCGCCGCGTGCAGGCCGCGCTTCGCCATCAGGGCGTGATCGCCAACCACAAGCGGATCAAGCGATTGATGCGCGAGCATGGCCTGCAACCGCGCCGCCGCAGGCGCTATACCGCAACCACCGACAGCGACCATGACCTGCCAGTCTTTCCGGATCACTCGAAGGACATGATCCTCGATGGCCCCGATCAGCTCTGGGTGGCGGACCTGACCTATGTCGCCATCATCGGTGGTTTTGCTTATGTCGCGATCATCCTCGACGCCTGGTCGCGCCGCGTGGTCGGCTATGCCATCGGGAGGTCGATTGACGCCCGGCTCGCCGTGGCGGCGCTGAAAGTGGCGATCGAACGACGGCGCCCGCGATCAGGATGCGTGCATCATTCTGACCGCGGGAGCCAATACGCATCCCGCATCTATCGAGCGATGCTCGCCGATCATGGGATGGTCGGCTCGATGAGCCGGCGGGGCAACCCCTATGACAATGCCAAGGCGGAAAGCTTCATGAAGACGCTCAAGGTCGAGGCGGTTTACCCCATGGCGTTCGAAACCTTCGATGATGTCGCCGGCCAGCTTCCCAGGTTCATCGACGACATCTATAATCAACGCAGATTACATTCCGCGCTCGGCTATGTCAGCCCTGCGCAGTTCGAGCAGCAACACTCCCGGCCCATGGTCAAATCAGCTGCGTGACCCTGTCCGGCCCGAGGGGCCCACTCCAGATCGGCGTCGAAGAGGGACCCCCTTTTCGGATATGATGCTGGTTTGTTGAAGATGGCCTTGCGCTGCGTGCGGCGGAGGGCGGGCGTAGCCCGACCGGAGGCGCGCGCAGCGCAAGATAGATTTTTGAAGGCGCCGAAGGTGGCTGTCAGCTGCGGTTTTTGAAGCGCCAGCTGTCGTTGCCCGTCTCGACGATATCGCAGTGGTGGGTGACGCGGTCGAGCAGCGCCGTGGTCATCTTGGGATCGCCGAACACGGTCGGCCATTCGCCGAAGGCGAGGTTCGTGGTGATGATGACGCTGGTCCGCTCATAAAGCTTGCTGATGAGGTGGAACAGCAACTGCCCTCCCGAGCGGGCGAACGGCAGATAACCGAGCTCGTCGAGCACGATCAGGTCGAGCCGCGACAGCTGCGCCGCCAGGGTCCCGCCTTTGCCGATCCGGGTCTCCTCTTCGAGGCGTGTCACCA
>SCNT01000088.1 GCA_005503165.1 Sphingomonadaceae bacterium 3R27E2-A | reverse complement strand
ATGCCAAAGCGGGGGGCGCACCGCCCGCGGGGACGCCTGCGGCCACCATCGCCGATCTCGACAATTTCTCGCCCACGATGGTCGGCGTCCCGATGGAGCAGGGTAGCGGAAAGCCGGCGACCGTAGCCCACGACGCGCGCCGCGCGCCGAAGATCGCGGGGGGCCAACTGACCGGTGTGGCCTCGGCCCCGAAGAATATCCTGATCGGCGAAATGAAGCCCGCGCACGACCTCGACTATCGCAAGTCGGGCGAGCAGCAGGTCGCCAACTATATCGCCGGCATTTCCGCGGTCGCGGCGAAGGTCAACGCGGTCGCCGGATCGCTGCGGCAGAATGCCGAGTGGAAGCCCAATCCAGGGGTCATCGACACCGGCGTGCTGATCCCCGCCGGCTGGGATGCGCGCAAGCCGCAGACCGAATGGAAGGAAAAAAACCTCAAGATCCGCCACTATACGCCCGACAAGGCGAAGACGCACGGCGGCAAGCCCAAGCCCAAGGCCCAGACCGCGCAGCAGGGGCGGCCCAAGACCCAGCCGATCCGCGGCCGCTGGATGATGGCGCCCGACAATGCGCACAAGGGGGTGATCGTCTATTTTCTCGCGCCGCACCCTGGCGACCTCGCCGACGCGCTGAAGCCGCGTTCGACGACCCAGAAATTCAAGGACCTGTCGGGCAAGATCAAGACGATCCAGAACGCCCTGGTCGTCGCGCCCAAGGCTTCCGCCGGAGGCGCCAGCGTCAAGCCGCGGCGCCTCACCCAGCCTGCGCCGGTCGCCGCCGCCGCGCCGCTCGGGGCCGCCACCGCGCTTTCCCCGCGCATCGTGCGCCAGGAGGTCAAGGACGATTTCAAGGCGGCGAAATGGGAGGCCGACCGCACCGGTGCGGGGCTCGCCAAGGGCGCGGCGGACAACAGCCTGCTCGCCGACTATGCCGACGCCGCCGACGACTCCCTGCGCGAGGATATCGCCGAGCATGGCGCGATGGCCGAATGGCTGAAGACCAAGCCCGAGACGCCCGGCACGAAATATGAGGACAAGCCCGAGTACAAGCAGCACAGCGAAGATCTCGCGGCGATCAAGCGCGCCGATTTCTGGACCGGGCTGAAGGCGCGGCCCTTCGGCATATTGCGCGAAAAGTTCGGGCTCTTCTTCGTCAAGGCCTATCAGAAGGTCAGCGAGTTCGGAAAGACCGTGCGCGACAAGTTCAAGGGCGTCGGCGAAAGCAGGATGTTGAAGGGCCGCACGGGGACGATCCTGAAGGCGGCGGCCAAGGTGGCGGCGGTGGTGCTGCCGCGCCTCGCCAAACCTTTCCTGGCCAAGATGTTCGACGCGATCGTCCAATGCGGCCGCATGGGCTTCGAGGCCAAGTTCCGCGAGCTCATCGAAGGCACGGTGATCGAGGACGTCATCCAGACCGCCGAGGACATGAAGGACAAGGTCGACAATATCGCCAGCGACGTCGAGACCTTCTTCGCCGACGTCGTCAACAAGACGATCGGCCCGATCCACGACGAGTTCGAGAAATTCATCGGCGAAGCGCGGCTCGCGATGGACGTCGCGCATATGATCGCGGAGATCACCAAGGCGATGCGCATCGGCTCGTGCGTCGCGGGGCTCGTCTCGGCGCCGGCGACAGTCGGGGTGGGGGCTGCGATCGGCTGCGGCGCGGCGCTCGGCGACTATATCCTCAGCAAATTCGGCTTGTCGCCGGTCGAGCATCTCGTCGCCTCGATGCTCCAGACATGCGAGATGCAGAACAGGATCGGCGGCATGATGGCGAAGCTGAACTTCGTCAAGACGCTGCCGAAGGTCGCGGGGGTCGCGATCATCAAGGAAGTGAAATCGCTGCTCAAGGGCAGCCAGACGCTCCGCGATCTCGGCACACTCAAGGGCAAGACCTACGCCGAGCATGCCAGCGGCCTCTTTTGCGAGCCCGGCTCGATCGAATCGAGCTTCCCCGACATGGGTTATGAGCCGAGCGACTGCAGCGACACCGGCCCGTTCCGCCGGAGCAAGACCGGGAACTACGATATTCCCGACGACGAAAAGATCGTCCCGCGCTACACGAAGCAGGACCCCATCCCGGCGAAGGAACGGCCGTGGATGGGCGTCGAGATTCCCAAGGGCCGCGAAGGCGAGCTCGCGCCCATGCCGGCGGACAAGCCGCCGCCGGCCCCCCCGGCGGC
>SCNT01000087.1 GCA_005503165.1 Sphingomonadaceae bacterium 3R27E2-A | reverse complement strand
CGTTGAGAGTTTCGGACGCCGCCAGGCGTCAGAAAGTCTTCGGTGCCCGAACCGCGGTGGTCATGGTCTGAGCTATGGGGAAAGCTGTTTTGCGCTGATGCTGGGGTAGCCAGTTGCTACCCAAAAGCAGACGTGCGCGATAGCGGACCGTCTGAATGTGGATCGCAAAAGCGGACGCCGAAAAGCAGACGGACCGATTTTGGTGGTGTGACGTCTGCTTTTGTGCAGCGCCGGCGCGAGCGGGTTCGCTTCCAGGCGCGGGTGTGCGCTGGATCGCGTCGGTGCCAGGCCGTGCCGGGTCACGGCGCCGGTATCCCGGGTGCGAGGGACGGCGGGGGCGGCGCGCGGGGCTGGTAGCGGCGCTCAAAGACCTCGATGATGATCATCGTACCGCCGCAGCACGGACAGGTTGGCTGGGGCTCTGCATCGTCGGCGGGCTCATCGATGGGTGGCGGCGCGACATCGAGCAGGCGTCGGGCGCGTTCGAGATGATCCTTGCGGCGTGCGCTGGCGAGGAGGCCATAGTGACGGATGCGGTGGAACCCGCGCGGCAGGGCGTGGAGGAGGAAGCGGCGGATGAACTCGTCAGCGGCGAGCGTCATGACCTGCTGCCGTCCGGCACCGGCCTTGCGGTAATCCTTGTAGCGGAAGGTGACCCCGGCCTCGTCGAACCGGAGGAGGCGGCTGTTCGATATGGCGACGCGGTGGGTGTAGCGGGAGAGATAGGCGAGGACCGCTTCGGGCCCTGCGAACGGCGGCTTGGCATAAACGACCCAGCGCTTCTTCCGAACCGGTGACAGATGCCGCAGGAACGCGCGTCGTTCGGCGAGATGCGTGAGGCTGCCAAAGAAAGCGAGCTTGCCGGCGTCGTGCAGCGCGCGCAGTCGGGTCAGGAACAGGCGGCGGAACAGGGCCCCAAGGACGCGGACCGGGAGCAGGAAGGCGGGGCGTGCCGATATCCAGCGTGTTCCATCGCGGGAGATGCCGCCGCCGGGCACGATCATGTGGATGTGCGGATGATGGGTGAGCGCCGAGCCCCAGGTGTGGAGGACGGCGGTGATGCCGATCCGGGCGCCGAGGTGCTTCGGGTCGGCGGCGATCGTGAGCATCGTATCGGCGGCGGCCTTGAACAGCAGATCGTAGACCAGCGCCTTGTTGTAATAGGCGATCGCGGCGACCTCGGCAGGCAGGGTGAACACGACATGGAAATAGCCGACCGGGAGCAGGTCGGCCTCGCGTGCTTCGAGCCAGCTGCGCGCGGCGGCGCCCTGGCACCTGGGGCAGTGCCGGTTGCGGCAGCTGTTGTAGGCGATCCGCCAGTGGCCGCAGTCGGTACAGGCCTCGACATGGCCGCCGAGCGCGGCGGTGCGGCAATGCTCGATCGCTGACATGATCTTGAGCTGATGCAGGCTGAGATGCCCGGCATGGGCCATGCGATAGGCAGGCCCCGCGGCACGGAAGATGTCGGCGACCTCGAGCGAGGCGCGCATCGGCCTCAGCCGTCGGGTGCCTCCTCGCTGGGCGGAGCGAGCGCGAGCCTGTCGAGCGGGCTGACGATCGAGCGAACGGTCTTGGTGGCAACCTGGGCGTAGAAGGCGGTGGTGTTTAGCTTGGCATGGCCGAGCAATGCCTGGATGACGCGGATATCGACGCCGTCCTCGAGCAGATGGGTGGCGAAGCTGTGGCGGAGCGTATGCGGTCCGACGCGCTTGTCGATATCGGCGGCCTCCGCGGCTTCGACGACGACGCGGTAGAGCTGCCGCGTGCTGATCGGGGCCGCGGCGCTCTGTCCGGGGAAGAGCCAGCCGTCGGGGACGAGGATGCCCTGCTGCCGTCCAGCGCGCCACCAGTCGCGCAGGAGCAGGAGCAGACCTTCGGGCAGCATGGCGTTGCGGTATCGGCCGCCTTTGCCGCGCTCGATCCTGAGCAGCATCCGCTTGCTGTCGATATCGGTCACCTTCAGCGCCGACACCTCGGCGACGCGCAAGCCCGCGCCGTAAGCGACCGACAGCGCGGCCTGGTGCTTGAGGCAGCGCGTCGCATCGAGCAGGCGCTTCACCTCGGCCATGGTCAGCACGACCGGGATCTTGCGAACCTGCCTGGTGCGGACGAGCTTGCGCGCGAGGTCGGGGCGGTCGAGCGTGTGCGTGAAGAAGAACCTCAGCGCGCCGACGATGCTGTTCATGGTCGGCGCCGGGACCCCCGCCTGTTGCTGCTCGATCTGGAACTGCCGGATATCCTCGGCGCTCGCGGTGTGGGGCGAGCGCCCGAGCCAGGTCGCGAACCGTCCGACGTCGCGAAGATAATTACGCTGCGTCTCCTTCGAGAAGCGCCGCATGGTCATGTCGTCGATCAGCCGCTGGCGCAGCGGGCTGATCGGGCCAATCTGGATAAGCTCGTTCATCGTTCGACTCCTCAGGTAAAGGAGTCGAAAGGGTCCGCCTATGGCCGCCGACGTTCAATCAGGCGCAGTGGTCGCTGGGCCGCTTTACATCGACAATAGCGCCAATCCGCGGAGCGGTTCGTGCAACG
>SCNT01000086.1 GCA_005503165.1 Sphingomonadaceae bacterium 3R27E2-A | reverse complement strand
CCCCAAACTCGAAGCATGGTGGAGGGGCCGAGGCCTTGAGCGTCGGTTTCGGGCCGCCGCCCCTCCACCACCGCTTCGCGGCGGTCCCCCTCCCCACGGCTTCGCCGCAGGGAAGATTAGATGGCCGCAACCGTCCGAAAGCCGCCCTGCCTCAACCCATCGCCGCCTCCGCCAGCTCGTCGGCCAGCTCCCCCAGCAGCGCATCGTCGATATCCGCCGCGGCGACATTTTCGCGCCCGATCAGCACCAGCACCGGTACCGCCAGCGGGCTGATCCGCTCGAGCCTCTGGTGCAGCATCGTCCCCGCAGCGCGGTCGAGCAGGTCGCCGAGGCGCGCCACATCGGTCAGCCGCTCGCGCGCGTCGGCCCAGGCGGCTTCGAGCAGCAGATGGTCCGGCTCATATTTGCGCAGCACGTCGAAGATCAGATCGGTCGAAAAGGTCACTTGCTTGCCCGTCTTGCGCTTGCCCGGCTGCTGGCGCTCGATCAGCCCGCCGATGATCGCGACCTCGCGGAACGCGCGCTTGAGCAGGTGAGAGCGCTCGACCCATTCGACGAACTCGTCGGCCAGGATTTCGGAATCGAACAGATTCGGGGGATGCGCGACGGGCCGCAGCGACCAGATCGCGATGGCATAGTCGGAAGCGACGAAGCCCAACGGCTGCAGCCCCGCGCGCTCCATCCTTTTCGTGATCAGCATGCCCAGCGACTGGTGCGCGTTCCACCCCTCGAACGGATAGCAGACGAGATAATGATGGCCCTCGTGGGGGAAGGTCTCGACGAGCAGTTCGCCCGGCCGCGGCAGCGCCGAGCGCAGTGCCTGCATCTCGAGCCAGAAGCGCACGTCGGCGGGAAAGCGTGCCCAGCTTTCGGGCTCGGCGAGGAAATTGCGGACGCGGTCGGCGAGCCGTGTCGAGATCGCGAGCCGCGCACCCATATAGCTGGGGATGCGCGCGGGGCGCGTCGTCGCGCGGACGATCAGGTCGGTGTCGCGGATCGCCTCGACCTCGAGGTTGAGGCCCGCGAAAGCGAAGGTGTCGCCCGGGGTCAGCGTGCTCGCGAAATACTCCTCGACCTTGCCGAGCCGCCGGCCGTTCCTGAAGCGGACGTCGGCCATCGGCGCCTCGACGATGATCCCGGCGTTGAGCCGGTGCTGCGCCGCCAGGCGCGGATGAGCGATCCGCCACCGTCCCGGCCCGTCGGGCGCCAGGCGCCGGAATCGGTCGTAGCTCTTGAGCGCATAACCCCCGTCGCGCACGAAACCCAGCAGCCGCGCGAAGAGCGCCGCGTCGATCCAGCGATAGGGCGCGGCGGATCGTATCTCTTCGAGCAACTCGCCCTCGTCGAAGGGCGCGGCGCAGGCGAGCGCCATCACATGCTGCGCGAGCACGTCGAGCGCGCCGGGGCGAAAACGGTCGGCATCGCGCTCGCCCGCCTCCACCGCGTCGAGCGCGGCGCGCGCCTCGAGATATTCGAAGCGGTTGCCCGGCACGATCAGCGCCCGGCTCGGCTCGTCGAGCCGGTGGTTGGCGCGCCCGATGCGCTGGAGCAGCCGCGACGACCCCTTGGGCGCCCCCATCTGGATCACGCAGTCGACGTCGCCCCAGTCGAGCCCGAGGTCGAGGCTCGCGGTCGCGACCAGCGCGCGCAGCCGGCCTTCGGCCATCGCTTGCTCGGCGCGCTGGCGCGCCTCGCGGTCGAGACTGCCGTGATGGATGCCGATCGGCAGCGACAGATCGTTGACCTTCCACAGCTCCTGGAAGATCAGCTCGGCCAGCCCGCGCGTGTTGCAGAAAATGATCGTCGTGCGGTTCTTCGCGACGACTTCCATCACCTGGTGCACCGCATAACGCCCCGAATGCCCCGCCCATGGCACCGCCCCCTCGGGCAGCAGGATCGCGATATCGGGATCGGCTCCGGGTTCGCCTTCGACGATCGTCACCGCATCGCCCGCCGCCTCGGGCGCCAGCCAGTCGGCATATTGCGCCGGGTCGGCGATCGTCGCCGACAGCCCGACGCGGCGCATCGCGGGCGCGATCGCCTGCAGCCGCGCCAGCGACAGGCTCAGCAGGTCGCCGCGCTTGCCCGGCGCAAAGGCGTGGATTTCGTCGATCACCACCGTCTTGAGGTCCGCGAACATCGTGAAGCTGTCGGGATAGGAGAGCAGCAGCGACAGCGATTCGGGGGTGGTGAGCAGGATGTTGGGCGGCCGGCTGCGCTGGCGCGCCTTCTTGTCCGACGATGTGTCGCCGCTGCGGCTCTCGACGCTGATCGCGAGGCCCATTTCGTCGATCGGAACGGTCAGGTTGCGCTCGACGTCGGCGGCGAGCGCCTTCAGCGGCGATACATATAGCGTGTGCAGCCGGTCCGACGGGTGCGCGGCGAGGTCGACCAGCGTCGGCAAGAACCCCGCGAGGGTCTTGCCCGCGCCGGTCGCCGCGACGAGCAAAGCATGTTCGCCGCGCGCCGCCGCCGCAAGCATGTCGGCCTGATGCCGCCGCACCCGCCACCCGCGCGCGGCGAACCAGTCGGTGAAAAGGGCGGGCAGCGGCATGGGGCAGATGTGGCGCAGTGTCTGATAAACATCGGACGCTGACGACGAAGAGAGAGGAGGAAAAGCCGATGTGAGACAGTAAGTAATAGAAAA
>SCNT01000085.1 GCA_005503165.1 Sphingomonadaceae bacterium 3R27E2-A | reverse complement strand
GGATTAGGATGGCCGCTAACGCCCGAAACCCGCCGCAAAGCCCCCACCCGCCCTGCATTTCCCGCATCCCCGTTTTCCCATTTGACAACATACCAACTGGTCGGTATGTTGATTCGCATGACGACGACACCCCCTCCTCCCGTTTCGCCGCCGATCGGCCGGCCGGCCCGCGGCAATGCCCGCGCCAAGCTGATCGCCGCGGCGCACGGCATGGTGCGCAAGCAGGGCTATGCCGCGACGAGCGTCGACGAAATCTGCGCCGCCGCGGGCGTGACGAAAGGCGCCTTCTTCCACCATTTCGCGTCGAAGGAAGCGCTGGCGGTCGCCGCGGCCGAGGGCTGGACCGAGCGCGCGCGGCCGATGTTTGAACTCGCGCCGCACAACCGGCTCGACGATCCGCTCGACCGGCTGCTCGGCCATATCGATTTCCGCCTGGCGATGCTCGACGGCCCGACCGAGGATTATACCTGCTTCGTCGGCACGATGGTGCAGGAGGCCTATGCCACGAGCGACAAGATCCGCGCGGCGTGCGAGGCGAGCATCAATGCCTATTGCCAGGCGCTCGCCCCCGACATCCAGGCCGCGATCGACCTCTACGGCACGCCCGAGGACATCAGCGCCATCAGCCTCGCGCAGCATGTCCAGTCGGTGCTGCAGGGCGCCTTCGTCCTGGCGAAAACCACGAACGATCCGGCGATTGCGCGCGGCACCGTCACCCATCTGAAGCGTTACGTCCGGATGCTGTTCGGGCGCGGAGGCGCAGCTTGATGCGACAGGGTATTGCGGCCGCGCGCCGCCGACGCTGACTAGATCCCCCACCCCCCGAAGGAGAGAGTAGATGCCCCGGATGATTTTCGTGAACCTGCCGGTGACCGACCTTTCCAGGTCCAAGGCCTTTTACGAGGCGGTCGGCGCGGTCAACAACCCGGCCTTCACCGACGAGACCGCCGCGTGCATGGTGGTGGCCGAAGGGTCGATCCACGTCATGCTGCTCACGCACGAGAAATGGGCGACCTTCACCTCGAAGGCGATCCCCGACGCGCACAGCACCGCGCAGGTCCTGCTCTGCGTCTCGGCCGACAGCCGCGCCGACGTCGATGCGCAGGTCGACAAGGCGGTCGCCGCGGGCGGCAAGGCCGACCCGACCCCGACGCAGGAATATGGCGACTTCATGTACGGCCGCAGCTTCGAGGATCCCGACGGCCATATCTGGGAAGTGATGTGGATGGATCCGACCGCCATCCCCGCCGGCGAACCCGCCGAAGCCACAGCCTAAACCGGACCCGGGAGGAGGAAGAGCATGACCGATGCAGTCCCCACCAAGGGTCAGTTGATCGCCGGCCGCATCTTGAGCGGGCTGGTGATCGTCTTCCTCCTCTTCGACGCCGGGCTGAAGCTCGCGTCGCCCGGGACCGCGATCAAATACAGCCCGCCCGGCCTCGGCTGGCCGCTCGAGGCCGGCACCATGTATCTGCTGGGCGCGCTGCTGCTGATCCCGACGCTTCTGCACATCTGGCGCCCGACGGCGATCCTCGGCGCGATCCTGATCACCGGCTATCTCGGCGGCGCGATCGCGACGCATGTCCGCATCAACAGCCCCTTGTTCAGCCACAGCCTTTTCGGGGTCTATCTCGGCCTGATGCTGTGGGGCGGGATGTGGCTGCGCGATCCCCGCGTGCGCGCGCTGATCCCCGTTTCGAAAGGACCCGCAGCATGAGTTTCCAGGCCTATATGGACAATGTCGAGGCCAGGACCGGCCAGGCGCCCGCCGCGCTTCACGCCATCGCGATCGCCAAGGGCCTCGCCGACGACCGGGGTCTCGCCCCCGGGGTCAAGGCCGCCGCGATCATCGACTGGCTGAAGGCGGATTACGACCTGGGCCACGGCCACGCGATGTCGATCGTCGCCTGGATCAAAGGCAAGCGGCGCTAGACTCCGTCCCCCATTCGTACGACGCGATCAAAGGAGAGGATCATGTCCGTCAATCCCCATGCCAGTATCGAGCTTACCGCCTTCGACTGGGTTCCCGATTTCGCGCGCGGTTTCGTCCGCGACCTCCGCCCGCGCTGGGCGTGCGAAGAGATCGGGCTCGATTATGCCGAACATCTGATCAGCGCGATCAACCGCCCCGCCGACCATTTCCTGTTCCAGCCCTGGGGCCAGGTGCCGGTGCTCAACGACGGCGGCATCCGCCTGTTCGAAAGCGGCGCGATCCTGCTCCACCTCGCCGAAAAGGACGCGCGCCTGATGCCGCGCGACCCCCAGGCGCGGGCCAATACGCTCGCCTGGCTGTTCGCCGCCTATAACAGCGTCGAGCCGATGCTGTTCGAACTCGGCAATGTCGACATCTTCGCCAGGGACGAGGAATGGGCGAAGCTCCGCCGCCCGAGTCTGATCGAGTTCATCCAGGGCCGCCTCGGCCGCCTGAACGATGCGATGGGCGACAAGGAGTATCTCGCCGGCGAGTTCAGCGTCGCCGACATCGCGATGGCCACCGTGCTGCGCGAAGCCGTCGAGGCGGGCCTCATCGCCGAGCAGCCCAAGCTGCAGGCCTATTTGGGTCGCTGCCTCGCCCGCCCCGCCTTCCAGCGTGCGATGGACGCGCAGCTCGCCGCCTTCAGCGAAGAAGCGGGACCGCCCGCCGTCTGATCC
>SCNT01000084.1 GCA_005503165.1 Sphingomonadaceae bacterium 3R27E2-A | reverse complement strand
CCTCGAATCCACCTACGGCCCGTTGCTCATCGCCAAATTGCGGTTCTTCGCGGCAATGCTCGGCTTCGCGGCGCTCAACCGCCGGCGGCTGGTGCCCACCCCGGCGCTCGCCGGCGGCGCATCGACCCGCGCGATCCGCACCCCTCGCTGCGGCGCTGATCCTCGCGCTCGTCGCCGCGCTCGGGCAACTCGAGCCCTGAACGGCCGCTTTCGCCATATTCGCCAGCCCGGCCCATATGGCCCTCGCCCCAGGCAGCCCAAACAAATGCCAGAGGGCGCTTGTCATCAACCGGCCTCGCTGTTAGAGGCGCCGGCGTTGCCGCTTTAGCTCAGTTGGTAGAGCACATCATTCGTAATGATGGGGCCACAGGTTCGAGTCCTGAAGCGGCACCATTTCCTATTGAAATTGGGATGATAGCCCCGACGGGCGAGCTTCACGCTCGGCTGGCGCTTCACTTGCTGTTCGCCGCGTCCGATGGATTGAACGCTCCGGCCCCCGCGAAAACGCGCTACGCGCGCGCTTGCCCGATGCATCTTCCGCCACGGATCGTCAGGGTCCGCATAGTCGCCCGGGTCCGTGCGGCGTCGGCGCCGTGCCTCGCCGGCCGCCAATCTCAAGCTGCTCGGCGCACTCGCGTCTAAAGGGGAAATGGTGCCAGAAGAGGGACCGTGACGTGCGGACAAGGCGTTATATCACAATGTTTTGTTGCCCTGATTCGCTGATTCGATACCGTCAAAAATACCGTTTCGCGCTTCGGCTTGGTCCTCGATGAGGACTCAAACCGCTGCCTGCAGTGTTTCGATGCTCAGCGACCCCCTTATGGTTGGTGGCCCGTGCATTGGCCAGAAGGGCTTTGAGCGCATCGACCGTCACCAGGGTGCACCTGCCGATCTTGATCGTCTCCAGGTCGCCCGAGGCGATCAACTCGTAAAGCTTCGACCGGCCTATTCCGGTCATCCGCACGGCATCGGGGATCCGGACCGCGAGCGGCTCCGCGCCGTTGCTCCTGGTTGCCTTGGGACTACGATCGAACGGGAGCGCGAGTTGTTCGTCGCTGGCAGGCGACTTGGCTTCCCGGCGCTTCATTCTCCCTGCTCCTGCGCAAGCTTGTCGAGCTGCCGCTTATGCGCTTCGTGGACTTTCGGCCTGAGCGTGGCATCCGGATGGGCAAGCAGAAGGCCATCGAGAGCGCACATAATGAAGATCAGCCGGCGCTTGATGAACTTGGCGTTCTGCCTCGCCTCCAGGCCACCGCCGTCGGAGAGCTTGTAGGGCTTGTCGCGCGCAACTGCCTTTCGGACTGCCAGATCGGTAAGTATGAAGCCACCTTTTTGCCGGTTTCGATACCGTCAAAAATACCGTCAGATACCGTCAATTGCAACGATTTCAGCCGGATGTCGGTGAACGCCAGATCCGTGAAAAGCCTTTGATTTCTTGGATTTTTCCGGACGCTTGCGGATGCGTCCGGAAAGAAAAATGGTGCCAGAAGAGGAATCTAAGAATAACTCCATGATATTGATAATAAAAATAAAAATATATCCCAGTTATACGATGGCCCTATTAGTGCCATCTTGAAAACCGAGATAAAATGATGCGATTCACAAATCACAATATCGCATCATGACTTTCTCATACCATGACTATACGTCTCACACAACCTTACTCATCTTGAAATTCGTCAGAGTACATTCAAACAAAACCTCCTTTGACGCAGCATCGCGACGTCGCATTGCGCCTGTCAGCTCAGACGCTCTCGCCGCAAAATTCTCGCCAAGGCAGTGGGCGATCGTGCAATGCGCTGGTAAGGACGGCACCCGGATGGGGGATGCGTTATGAAAACAATCCGGGAAGGCACCGTCGGCAAAGCCAAGCTTCGGCTTGTTCAGACCGAAAGCGGATTTATCGCGATCGCGATCGAGGGCGGAAAGACATTGCTGCAGAAAGAGGGTTCGTCCGCCGACGAGGCTTGGAGCGCCCTCCAGATGGCACTCACACGCGATGGGCCAAATTGGTTCGGCTATGCCGGAGCCCGCGCACGCTTCCTGCATTGGTTTGCCAGCGGATTTGCCTCCCCAGCGTATCTCGCGGATGAAAGAACCTACAAACTTAAGGCAAAAGAGGAACTGGAGAAGACCACGCCGCTGGAGAAGGCTGCAACGGGGTCGGGTCATGGCGAAGCCGTGCTTCGCGCCTATCGAGCGACCAACCTTCTTTACCCGATCGAAAAGACGCGAATGCAAGGTCTGCTGCGCGGTTCTGATGGTGATGATTTCGTCCGAGCAGCCGCCAGGTTCGCACTCGGCGAGGGGAAGCCTGCCCTCAAAGCCATGGAAACACTGCTGCGCCCGCACGACAACGCCAAATGGACGGTGGTGACGTATCTCCCTTATCTCTGGCAGCCGGCTGAGCACATTTTCTTAAAGCCCGAAGTGACGAAGGATTTCGCGTCGCGCGTTGGGCATTCGCTTGCTCAGTCTTATACCGCAGACCTCGACTACGCCGTCTATGAAGACTTGCTCGATATGGCCGGAGCGATCCGCCAGTCGGTACTCGATCTGCAGCCTCGGGACATGATCGATATCCAGAGCGTCATCTGGGTCGTGGGCGATTATCGGGACGGACGCGAGGTGACGCAGCCATGAGCCAGGCGGGCGACTGGCGCGCCCTCTCGCAACTGAAATCGACACCGGTCGACACGCGCTGTTTCCATGTGGTGCAGCGCAGTCGCGTTAATGCCTTCGAGGCAATCCGATCCGGTCTGCCAGACGTTCGTTCTCATCCTTGGCGGGATGACGCCGCCAACCTCGGCAAACCTTTCAGGCTGAAAGCCGATACCCATTGCTTCTGACGTGACCCCCTGATTTTCCTCCAACAGTGATTAGAGTCCGGTCTTGAAGGAAGGACGGACAGATGAAGCGTTTGAGGTTTTCGGAAGAGCAGATCATCGGGGTGTTGA
>SCNT01000083.1 GCA_005503165.1 Sphingomonadaceae bacterium 3R27E2-A | reverse complement strand
GGATATCCCGTTCGAAATCGCGGCGCGCGCGATATCGGCCATCACCGACAGCGCCAGCCGCTTCAGCTCCTCGAACCCCAGCTTGCCCGTGATAATCGCGCGCGTCAGCGCATTCTCGATCCGCCGTCCCGCCGCGTCCGCCCCCGCCGCCAGCGATCCCTCCAGCTCGGCGCGCAGCGCCGCCACGTCGCGCCGGAACGCACCGGTGTCCGCGCGCACCGTCACCAGCGCCTCGTCGATCTCATCGCCCATCGGGAAAAGCCTCCATCATCGCCGCCAGCGCATCGCGGTCCACCCCCGCCGCCGGATCATCGTCCATCCAGCCCGCAAGCACCGCCGCAGCCTCGGCCGGCGTCGCCGCCCAAAACTCGCCCGGGCGCCAACCCGCCAGCCGCGCCATAAGCCCCGCCAGCCGCGCCGCGCCCGGCCCGAACGCGCCGCTCATCGTCCCTGCAATATCTGCCCGAGCAGTATGCGCAGCGCCGGCGTCGCCGCCGCCAGCCCTGCGGCGACCACCGCCTCGCCGACCGCCTCGCGCGTCAGCCTCTCGGGCCGGTCCTGCACGCAATGCCAGAACAGCCCCGCCAGCTCGCCCAGCCCCAGCCGCCCCTCGGCGGCGCGCTCGACCAGCGCGAATAGCGGGCCCAATTCGCCTTCGGCCGCCACCAATGCTGCAAAGCTCGGCCGCAGCACGAACGGCTCGCCGCCGACCCGCAACTCGGCCTCGCCGCGCAGCATATTCGCCGGCCCGCTCACAGGCTCACCACCGCGCCACTGCTTTCCAGGTTCAGGGTATATTGCCGCTCGCCGTTATAATCGCCGGCATAGTCGAGCCGCGTGACCAGGAAGCGCCCCTGCATGCGCTCGCCGCTCTCGAAGCTCAGCTCATAGGCGTCGATCGCCCCCGACAGGGCATGGCCGCGCAGCCGCGTCTCGGCGTCGGACCCCGTGAAGATGCCCGCCGCGCTCACCGAAACCGACCGCACCCCCGCGCCCGACAACAGCTCGCGCCAGCCGCCCGAATCCTTCGTCGTGACGTTCACCGCCTCGCCGTTCACCGACAGCTGCGTCGTGCGCAGCCCGGCCACCGTGGCATAGGCCGGCGGCACCGCGCCGTCGCCGATCTTGAGCAGAAAAGCGCTCCCATTTTCGATTGCCATCGTCTATTCTCCTTGCCTCACAAGAACATCCGCAAACGGGGAGTCGCAGGATGCTGATCACTACCATTGCCATGGCGCTCGCCGCCGCCGCGCAGTCGCCTGCCGCGAAGGTCGATACGGCGCGCGCCGCCTTCACCAAATGCCTGCGCACCGACATGAAGAAGTCGCTCGAGGCAAAAATGGGCGAGGCCGAATATGAAATGGCGCTGAAATCGAACTGCTCGGACGAGCGCGACGCCTTCCGCGCCGCGGTCATCGCCTTCGGCCGCGCTGCCGGCGACAGCGAAAAGAACGCCACCGAAGACGCCGACATGCAGATCGAGGATTATCACGCGAACTTCACCGACAAGTTCAAGGACTACAGCTCGACCAACACCCTCCCCGGCGAGTGATTTTGCTGCGGTAGCGCCGCAGCAAAAAGTGCAGCAAAATATAGGCCAGGCCCTCCCCTTCAGGGGAGGGCAGCGAGACTTACCAGCTTGCTGGTTAGTCGCAGCGGGTGGGGGCATGCGGCCTCGCGCCATGCCGACAGCCCCCACCCCAACCCCTCCCCTGAAGGGGAGGGGCTTTTAGGCCTCCAACAAGCACCGGCACCGCACCACGATCTCGTGCCGCCAACCGCCATCCTTGCCGAACACAAACCGCGTCCGCACCACCCGTGCGCCGACGATCCGCCAGTCGCCCGCCTCGCCGCGCAGTCCCGGGACCAGCGCCTCGATCCGCCCCGCCGCCGCGTCCGCGACGGCTTCGCCGATCCCGGCCAGCGCCAGCGTCACGCGAACCTCGCGCCCCGCCGCATCCTTCGTCCCCCAGTCGCTCCCGTCGGCCCCGCCCACGCTCACATAGGGCGCGCTCGCCCGCGCCGGCACGCCGTCGAACACGCCGTGCACCAGCCCCGTCAGCACCACATCGTCCGCCAGCACGCCCAGAGCCCGCTCGCGCACCGCCGCCTCGGCGCCCCTCATCGCCCCAGCCCCACGCGCCGCCACGGCTGCCACAGCGCCGCAACGATCGCGGGCGGCGCGCGCTCCAATTCTTGACGCGCTTCGCTGCGTCCTTCGTGCAGATGCTGGATCATCCGCGCCAGCCCCTGCCGGATCGCCTCGGGCACGCCATTGGCCTCCGCCGCCAGCCCGGCGCGATAGGTCACGCGCAGCCGCGTCGCCTCGCCCGCTGCCTCGACCCGCACCCGCGCCGCGCCGTCGCGGTCGATCTCGTGCTGCCAGGCCGCGGCCGCGAGCAAAGTCTCGTCATCGCCGGTCAGCCTCGCCACCGCCTCGACCGCGACCACCGGCCTTTTGACCAGCCTGCTCCAGCCGGCGCTTGGCGGCATTTCCTCGGTCACCGTCCGCACGATCAGCATCTGCCCGGTGAAGGCCTCGCACAGGTCGGTCGCGCTGCGGATCAGCCCGGCGACCACCGCATCGTCCTGCCCCGCCCCCAGGCGCAGCCACGCCTTCGCCTCAGCGACGCCGACCGGCGCCGCGCCCTTCTCGATCGCCACGATCATCAGCGTTCCTCCACCCGCAGCATGATCGAACGTTCGTCGATCTGCCCGTCGCTCAGCGTCACGCGGTTGGTGACGCGATAGACCCCGCCCGCGACCCCGCCCTCGATCGTTGCGGCGCAGCGCAGCAGGTCGTGGCTTTCGCCCGCCACCGCCACGCCCCCGTCGACCTCGGGCTCGACCGCCCAGCTCGCTTCCGCGATCACCTGCCCGTCCAGATAGGCATCGCCCCAGTCGAACGCATAATCGACCCGCGCCCCCGGATCCTTGATCAGCAACATCTCGTTTCTCCCGCCCGATTTGCGCCCTCCCCTTCAGGGGAGGGCAGCGAGACTTGGCGGCTTGCCGCCTAGTCGCAGCGGGTGGGGGCCAGCCGCCTTGCGCCACCCGGCAGGCCCCCACCC
>SCNT01000082.1 GCA_005503165.1 Sphingomonadaceae bacterium 3R27E2-A | reverse complement strand
CCGCCCACAGGATCACATCACCCTGGAAATGGCGCCACTTGAAATCCGTCATCGTTCCGTCCGTCCAATCTCCGCCAAGCATGCTCAAGCTTCACGATTTTTGCAACAGAGCCGTTTCGAAAGCATCCATCAATCCCGTGTCCAGAGCAGCCTCTTTCAACACGTCCAGCAGTCCGGTCATCGGCCAGCGCTGACCGATCTCGCTTTTGATCGAAGCGAGACCCTTCGGTTCGGGCAAGGGCTTGAACGGTGTAATCGATATCCGGTTGTCGCCGCGCCACAGGAGCCGGACCTTGTCGTTTTGTGGAATATTGGCATTGAGGAGCAACAGTTCCCGTTCAAGCTCCTCCCGGATCGAGGCGCAAAACGCCTGCGCATCTGGCGTCAGGCTGAGGCCGGAATAGTACGCATCTCGCCTGATCTCGAAGTCCTTGGGAAGATCGTCATCGGGATTGCGATAGCGATCCGCCCCGACCACCCAGATTTCTTTGGAGCGGATGCGGTCGCGCAGTTGCGTCAGGACGCAAAGCTCATAGCTGATCCGGTTTACCCGCCCATCGTCATCAATGACGGAACTGCGCCATCGCGCTGGAATCACCTCATCGATCGGAACATCCTGCAATGGCACGAAGCGGCATCCGCCATCCACCTTGCTCCTGATCCAGTCGAGGGCCGCCAGGACCGGCCGCCACACCGCGTTGTTCGACCGGAACTCAAGTACGGAAAGCAGGCTTGGCAGCATGCGCCGGTAATGATTGGCCCAGGAACCACGCATCACCTTGTAGATGCGCCGGTCCAGAGCGCCCTTCGCATGGCTCTCCTTGACGATCGCCGCCAGCTTGGCCTTACCGGCGATCGGGAAAATGACATCGCAGATGCGCCCCGATGGTTCATTGATCGAGGCGCTGGCGATCTCGACCAGCAGGCGCTCCTTTCCATAGACCCGCTCGATGTCTTTCGCGATATCGCCCACCACCTTGCGTTTCGAGCGCGTTCCGATCTTGTGAACGGTTTCGATCAGCAGGTCGATCATCGCGTCAGTGAGTTGCGCCTCCCGCGACATTAGATAAATCGCATAAAGGCCGAGCTGTCGCGCCGGCGCATGCCGGCGCATCTCCGAGGCCTTTTCACCGGCAACGCGGCGAACAATCTGATCGACCCATGGCTTGCCCGTAGCCGTCAGGAGATCATGGGGAAGATCAAGTCTCTGGATAAAGGCGAGTTTCTCGGTCACGTCGAGAATGTTGTCGAGCGTTGCCTGTCCGGCGTCACCCTTCATCCTGTTGAATCCGGTCGAGCTGTCCGGATCGGCAAGCGAGGCTTCCAATAACGCCACCGCATCTGACGAAAGCCGATCACTGGCTCCGATCAGCCAGGTGTCCAGATAATCTTGCCGTTGTGAGCGAACGACACGTTCAAGCTCCTTGCGCGACGGCCCATAAATACGCCGGTCCCGGCACCACAGGAAAACATGCTCAAGCATGGCATTGATCGACTGGCCGCCCGGGCACAGCTCGCCAGCAATCCATTCCGTCAATTGCGCGCGATCCACCCGCTTCATGCGGTGATATCCAGGATGGATCAGGATCTCCGCACAATGCCGTCGTGCTGTCCGACTGGAAAAGTCATAACCGGCTATCTCGCCAGCCTCGACACCGAGTTGCTCGGCCAGATACGAGAGGCCATCGGTAGGGATTGAGCCGGGATCGATCGCGAAAAACCCCAGGGAAGCGAAGAATTTCAGCTGCGCGGCGAGGCCAAGGCGCGTCAGGGCCGGCTTCGAATTTACAAAATCAATATCGGCAAAGCTCAGGCTCCATCGTCCGATCAAATCCCCGCCCGGAATACTCCGATCCATCAACCCACTCCCTATGATGGAGCGAACTGTCCTCTTCTATGATTTCCATCGTCAATACCGAATGCCACGTTCCCAAAACGTTCTCCGACTTGGCCAAAATCGCAGCTTGGGGCCGACTGGGCCAAGTTGTGATTTACGCTTGGCATGAGCCGTAGCTACGGATCAATTTTGTCAAACTTGCTTTAAGCACCCTATCACGCCTAGGAGTGCGCTTGCAATTTAGGGGCTGAATTTCATGTGCGGAATAGTCGGTATTATCGGCCAGGAAGATGTTGCTGAGCGACTTCTCGATGGTCTTAAACGACTGGAATATCGCGGCTATGATTCCGCCGGCATCGCCACCGTTGATGGCGACACGATCGAACGGCGCCGCGCATCGGGCAAGCTCAGCAATCTTGCCAAGGTGCTGGACGCCGAGCCGCTGCCCGGCGCTGTCGGCATCGCCCATACGCGCTGGGCGACGCATGGCGGCCCGACCACGAACAACGCCCACCCCCATGCCACCAATGAAGTCGCCGTCGTCCACAACGGTATCATCGAGAATTTCAAACCGCTTCGCGAAGCGCTGATCTCGCGCGGCCGCGTCTTTACCAGTGAGACCGATACCGAGGTCGTCGCCCATCTGATCAGCGAAAGGCTCGAAGCCGGCGCCGATCCGATCGATGCGGTGCGCGACGTGCTGCCGCAGTTGCGCGGCGCCTTCGCGCTCGCCATTCTGTTCCGCAGCCAGCCCGACCTGCTGATCGGCGCGCGGCTGGGCTCGCCGCTGGTCGTCGGGGTCGGGGAGGGGGAAACCTATCTCGGCTCGGACGCGCTCGCTCTGGCATCGCTCACCCAGCGGGTCATCTATCTTGAGGAAGGCGACTGGGTCGTCTGCAAGCGCGACGGCATCCAGGTCTATGACCAGGCCAATCAGCCGGTCGAGCGCGCGATCACCCAGTCGGGGGTCGATAGAGCGGTGATTTCCAAGGGCAATCACCGCCATTATATGATCAAGGAGATTTACGAGCAGCCGATCGTCGTCGCCCAGACGCTGCGCTCCTATCTCCAGCGCATGGACGAGACGCTGACGCTGCCGATCCCCGATTTCGACCTGTCGGAAATCAAGCGAGTGACGATCGTCGCCTGCGGCACCAGCTATTATGCCGGCATGGTCGCACGCTACTGGTTCGAGCAGTTCGCGCGCGTGCCAGTCGACCTCGATGTGGCGTCGGAATTCCGTTACCGCGCGCCGGTGATCGAGCCGGGTGGCCTCGCGGGCTCTGTTGCAAAAATCGTGAAGCTTGAGCATGCTTGGCGGAGATTGGACGGACGGAACGATGACGGATTTCAAGTGGCGCCATTTCCAGGGTGATGTGATCCTGTGGGCGG
>SCNT01000081.1 GCA_005503165.1 Sphingomonadaceae bacterium 3R27E2-A | reverse complement strand
TTCTTTGCAGTCGAGATTTATGTCGAGCGGTTCGCGTGCGGGCGCGGGTTTACGTGATGAAGACATAGTTTCTACTCCAGATAATTAATGTGGCCCCAGCCCCAACCAGCTGGAGGAACCACCATGTTGCCAAAGACGATTGTTTCATTCGGACGCCCAGAACCTTGGGCCGGAGTCACTCCCACCTCAGAAGCTCTATCCACCGCCTTCCACTCTTCTCTTCTGGGGAGCGCGGCGGGATCAGCTGCGCTTTACAAAGCCGCCGCTCGCCATTTCCTGTTCTGGATCGGGCAACAGGACGTTGCAGTGTCGGCGGTCGATGACCCCGTCGTACGACGTTTCGAGAAGCATCAGTGTCGCTGTCAGGGCTTTTCTCGGCATGAGCCCAACCGACCAAAGTTCACCAGCAAGGTCCGGCGTTTCGTCCGCTTCCTGGAGGATCTGGGCATTGTCGACGTACCCGATGATGTCGATCAGATGGACACACTGTTGGCGGAGTACGCGCCATTTCTCGTCCAGGAGCATTACAGCGCAGCAAGCATCAAGAGCTATCGATCCGAGGCAGCACACTTTGCTGCCTGGGTTCGGATCTCCCGCTTGCGTTGGGATGATGTCACTGACGAACATGTCATCCAGTACGCCGGCCACGATTGTCGGTGCCCGGTATACCGCAAGCGCGGAACGCTGATCGGCCGCCACGGACCGTTACGACGCAGCAAAGGCGCGCGGCGCTTCCTCGGTTTTCTGCGTGATCGGCATATCCTTTCGCAGGCGCATAGCCGGCAACATCAAGACGAAGATCTGGCCGCCTACAAGGCATGGCTAACGACTCATTGCGGCAGCTCTGCCGGGACGATCCGGCGCTACTGCGGAGAGGTGAAGCGATGGCTTCCCATGCTCGACCCACCGTCGGATATTGACGCGGCCGTTATCAGGCGGATCGTCAGCCACCGCATCACTGAGGCACCCGGTTCCGCATCGACCATCGCCGGCATCATGCGGAGCTATGTGCGCTTTCTCGTCTCACGCGGAGAGTGCGCCCCAGCTCTCCAGCACGCCTTTCCGCCCATAAGGCGCTATCGACTCGGCACCCTGCCACGCTACATGGATGAGGCCACGATCGAGAAGATCATCGCATCCTGCCAGACCGGCACCGCGGTGGAGATCCGCGACAAGGCCATCATCCTGCTGCTGGCCAGGCTCGGCCTGCGAGCGGGCGATATCTGGCAGCTACACCTGACGGATATCGACTGGAACGAAGGATATCTACGGGTTTGTGGCAAGAGCAGGCGGCCCGACCGCCTGCCGCTTCCCCAGGATGTCGGGGATGCGATCCTCGACTATCTGGAGCAGGCACGGCCGCCGATTAGCGAGGAGCGGTTGTTCGTGCGCGTGCAACCTCCTTTCCGACCGTTCAGTTCGTCAGCGGAGATCGCCGGTATCGTAGCCCGTGTATTTGATCGAGGCGCCATTGAGGGCGTGCCGACGGGTGCCCACGCCTTTAGACATTCGCTGGCCACACGGATGCTGCGCGCCGGTGCCGGTCTGGAGTCGGTCGGCACGATCCTGCGTCACCGTTCCCCGGCGACGACCGCCATCTACGCCAAGGTCGACATACCGATGCTGCTTAAGGTCGCTCAGGAATGGCCGGGGGACGCGGCATGATGAACACTCAGATCGAACGCTATGTCGCGTTGCATCGCAGTTTCGGCCGCAAGTTCGACGTGCAGGACCGGTTGCTTCGACAATTTGCCCGCTATGCTGATGGTTTTGGCGATCGGCACATCAAAGCCGAGAGGCTATATGATTGGTGCCGGTCAGCCAGTTCCCAGAACGTCGCCCGGGACAGATTCGACCACCTGCGCCGCTTTTGCCTTTATGCCCATGCCGAGGATCAGCAGCATGAGGTGCCGCCAGCGGGCGTATTCGGGAGTGGGAAGCGTCGTCGCCCGACGCCCCACATCATCGAGCCCGAGCAGCTTGGAGCGATTATGCAGGCTGCCCTGGATCTTCCGCCGGAAGGCAAAATCAGCCGATATACCTACCACTATCTGTTTGGCCTGCTGGCAACGACGGGGCTGCGGATATCCGAGGCTCTGGCACTCCAGCGCGGGGATATCGCAGACGATGGTCTTATCGTCCGCAACGGCAAGTTCGGCAAGCAACGTCTCGTGCCGATCCTGTCATCGACGCGCGAGGCTCTGGACACATATCTGGATATCCGCAGGAGGTTGGGCGCCAGCGGTGATGACCTGTTCGTCACTACGAGAGGGCGGGCACCCCACCAGACTGTTGTTCACATCGTCTTCGTCAGATTGGCTCGCAAGCTAGGCTTCCGTGGACCAACCGGAACGCCGGGTATCCGCATCCACGATCTGCGGCACACTTTCGCCGTCCGGTCACTGGAGTCCTGTTCTCGCGATCGGGAGGCGATCCGCCATCATATGGCGGCGCTCAGCGCTTATCTGGGTCATGCCGATGTCGCCAACACATATTGGTATCTCGAGGCAACACCGGTCCTGCTTCGCGATATTGCCGTCGTCGGCGAGCAGCTTTTCCTGGGAGACGCAGCATGACCGCGCTCGCTTCCCATCTCGCCGCGTTCCTGCGCGATCATCTGCCCCGCGAGCGCAATGTCAGCCCGCACACGGTGACGACCTATGCGAACTGCTTCGCGCTGCTGGTCCGCTTCGCGGCCGATCGGCTCAAGCGACGGCCCACCGATCTGACGATCGAGGATTTTCACCCTGAGTTGATCATGGCCTTCCTCGACCATGCGGAAAATGCACGTAAGAACAGTCCCAGAACCCGCAACGCCCGGCTCGCGGCGATCCGGGCGTTCTTCCGCTACATCGAGTATCGCGTCCCCGTCTGCCTCGACCTCGCGCTACGTATCCGTTCCGTGCCGACTAAGCGGACCGACACGACCCTGATCGATTATCTGACACGGGACGAGATCACCGCGCTATTGGATGCACCGGATCCCCGTTCCCGCCTGGGTACGAGGGATCGCGCTATGCTACATCTCGCCTATGCTGGCGGCCTGCGTGTCGCCGAACTGCTGTCGCTACAAATGCAAGACTTTCCGGAACGTTCGCTCGCCACGGTCCACATCGTCGGCAAGGGCCGACGCGAGCGCGTCCTACCCCTCTGGCGCGAAACGCAGGCAGCCCTGCGGGCCTGGCTCGCCGTCAGGCCGCGATGTCACGCGCTAGAGATATTCCTCAACGCCAACGACGAACCAATGAGCCGTGACGGATTTGCGTTCAGGCTGGCCAAGCATGTGGCCACGGCCGCGAAGAAGCAGCCGTCCTTGCTACGCAAGCGGGTCACGCCTCACGTGCTCCGGCATTCCTGCGCAATGCACACGCTTGCTGCGACCGGCGACATCCGCAAAGTGGCGCTCTGGCTCGGGCATGCCAGCATCCAGAGCACGGAAGCCTATCTGCGCGCTGACCCCCAAGAAAAGCTGCAAATCCTCGCTGCGCACGGGGCGCCGGCTATCAAACCAGGCAAGTTCAGACCTCCGGCTGACCCGCTGATCATGATGCTCAACGACGTCCGGAAACGAGCATAACTCCGGAGGCCTCACGCCTCCGGGCATCGTCCCACCACATTAATTATCTGGAGTAGAAACTATGTCTTCATCACGTAAATCCGCGCCCGCACGCGAACCGCTCGACATAAATCTCGACTGCAAAGAATATGTC
>SCNT01000080.1 GCA_005503165.1 Sphingomonadaceae bacterium 3R27E2-A | reverse complement strand
GCGGGGCGATGCGTTTCGCCACCACCGCCGAACTCAGCGGGCCTGTCGCAGACGGCCGCGTCGAGCGGCTGCGCATCCCGCTCGACGGCGCGCTCTCCGCCACCGGCACGCTCACCCTCGCGGGCGGCTGCAACCGCCTCGCCGCCGACCGCCTCGCTGTCGGCAGCTTCCGCCTCGCAGCCCCCGCGCTCGATCTCTGCAGCCGCCCCGGCCAGCCGCTGCTCGCCGCCGGCGCCGGCGGCCTCGCGGGCCAGATCCGCATCCCGCGCATCGCGCTCCGCGGGACCAGCGGCTCCTCGCCCTTCGCCTTCTCCTCGGGCGCGGGAGAGGTCGACCTCGCTACCCGCCGCTGGGCCCTCGCGCGCGCCGACGTCCGTCTGGGCGAGGGCGAAACCGCCACGCGCTTCAGCGCCCGGCGCCTGACCGGCCGCGCCACCGCGCAGGGCATGGCCGGCGACCTCGGCGGCGCCGCGGGCAGGATCGGCGCCGTCCCGCTGAACATGAGCGAGATCGCCGGCAAGTGGAGCTTCGCGAACGGCAGCCTAGGCCTCGACGGTTCGCTCCTGCTCACCGACGCCGAACCCGAAGCCCGCTTCGCCCCGCTCATCGCCAATGCCGCCCGGCTTCGCCTCAAGGACGGCGTCATCGACGCCGCTGCCGCCTTTAACGAGCGCACCACCGGCACCCACGTCCTCGACACCGTCATCCGGCACACGCTGGCCAGCGGCACCGGCCACGCCGACCTCAAGGTTCCCGAGCTCCGCTTCAACGACGCTTTCCAGCCCGATCAGCTCACCCGCCTCGCGCTCGGCGTCGTCGCCAATGTCCAGGGCTCGGTCGTCGGCGACGGCCGCATCGACTGGTCGCCCGCGGGGGTGAGCAGCCGCGGCACCTTCGCCACCGCGAACACCAACCTCGCCGCCGCCTTCGGCCCGGTCACCGGCGCGACGACGACGCTCGTCTTCGACGACCTTCTCGGCCTGAAGTCCGCCCCCAACCAGACGATCAGCCTCGCCGAGGTCAACCCCGGCATCCCGGTCGTCGGCGGCGAGATCGAATATCAGCTGCTCGGCGACAACCGCGTCCGCATCCAGGGCGGCAGCTGGCCCTTCGCCGGCGGGCGGCTCGAGCTCCACCCGGCGACGCTCAACTTCAACGCCGACCAGCCGCGCCGCCTGACCTTCGACCTCGTCGGGGTCGACGCCGCGATTTTCCTCCAGAATTTCGGCTTCGACAACATCAACGCCACCGGCAAGTTCGACGGCACGCTCCCCGTCGAGTTCGACGGCCTCGGCGGCCGCATCGTGAACGGCCGCATCGACGCGCGCGACGGCGGCGGCACGCTCGCTTATGTCGGCGAGCTCTCGAACCACAATCTCGGCACGATCGCCAATTTCGCTTTCGGCGCGCTGCGCAGCCTCGAATATGACGACCTCACCATCGTCCTCAACGGCGACCTCGACGGCGAGATGGTCACCGACATCCGGTTCGGCGGAATCGGGCAGGGCGAGGGCGCGACGCAGAATTTCATCACCCGCCAGGTCGCGAAGCTGCCTTTCGTCTTCAACGTCAAGATCCAGGCGCCCTTCCGCCAGTTGATCACCTCGGCGAAGGGGTTTTATGATCCCACCGTCTATATCGAACAGAATCTCGGCGCGCTGATCCAGGCGCAGCAGGACGCCGATGCCGCCGCGAACAACCGACCCACCGTTCAGCCTCCAGCAAGCGAGCCCGTGCAATGAAGAAGACAAGAGGATCAGCGAGGAGGACGGCCATCGGCGGTCGGATATCGGGATTGACGATCGCGGTCGCGGGCCTTGCGGGCTGCGTCCAGATCGAAACCCCCGACAAGCCGATCGAGATCAACCTGAACATCAACATCAAGCAGGAAATCGTGTACCGGCTTGATGGGGACGCCAAGAAGCTGATCGAACAGAATAGCTCGATATTCTGACAGGGAAAAAGATGATGACGAAGATTTGGAAACCGACCGGACTTGCGATGGCCGCCATGGCCGCGACCGCCGCCGTGGCGCTGATGGTGCCTTCGGCGATGGCGCAGCGCGACCCGGCTTACGAGGCCGCCCGCGCCGCGGGCCAGGTCGGCGAACAGCCCGACGGCTATCTCGGCTATGCCTCGGCGCCGACGCCTGCGGTGCGCGCGATCGTCGACGACATCAACATCAAGCGCAAGGCCGCCTACACCAGCGGCGCGCCCGCGGGCAGCACGGTCGAGCAGTTCGCCTTCGTCACGGGCTGCAACCTGATCGCCAAGACCAGGCCGGGCGAGAAATATATGGCGCCCGACCGCAGCTGGAAAACCCGCGACGCCAGCCCGCCGATCCGCGACTCGCGCTGCCCGTAAAGTCTCATCCCAACCCATGGCGCCCGCGGGCGCCGCATGCCGCCGCGCCCCTAAACGCGGCGGCATTTTTATTCGGTCGGGGAGGGGGAGCGCTGTCGGCTTTGGGGTTGGCAGCGGACGTTTTTAGTCCTCCCTGCGGCGAAGCCGTGGGGAGGGGGACCGCCCGAAGGGCGGTGGAGGGGCCGATGCCTCAAACGACCGTGTCAGGCCTTCGCCCCTCCACCATGCTTCGCATGGTCCCCCTCCCCATCGCTTCGCGACAGGGAGGATTAGGATGGCCGCAACCGCCCGTAATTCGCCATCCCGCCGCCAAACACAAAATAGGGTCGCCCCGCACCAAAATCCGCTTTCCTAATAATCACCCATATGGTTCATTCTGTCGGTTTCACTTACCAAAAGGAACGAATCAATGGAAAGCCTCGACAATCCCGCCCCCAATCCCGCGGACATCCCCGCGCCCGGCAGCTACCACTGGACCCCCGCGCTCCAGCGCCAGTTCCTCGAACATCTCGCCGAAACCGGGTCGGTCAAGATCGCCTGCATGCACATCCACATGTCGGCGGGCGCCGCCTATCAGCTGCGCCAGCGGCCCGAGGGCGCGGCCTTTCGCATCGGCTGGGGCGCGGCGATCCTGCTCGCGCGCCAGCGGCTCGCCGACGAGCTGCTCGACCGCGCGATCTGGGGCTATGAGGAAATGAGCACGGTCATGCGCGAGGAGGGGAGGAGCTTCGTGCGCCGCCAGCGCAGCGACCCGCGCCTCGGCCTCGCGATGCTCGCGCGGCTCGACCGGATGGTCGAGACCCGCGCCAGGGCGGGCGAGGAGATGCTGGCGCAGGTCGTCGCCGGCGAGTGGGCGGGGTTCCTGTCGCTGTTCGACGTCGATCCCGAAAGCGAGCAGGCCGAAGGCCGCTCCGCCGCTTTCGCGCTCTGGCTCGCGGGCCGCGACAACCGCGCGAACCCGCTCGCGTCCTTGTGGCGGGACACCCCGATCGCGAATGAAGTTGCGCGCTTTTCCGCCGATCCCGCACCCGCGCCGGCGCCCGAGCCGACGCCCGGGGAAGCGGCCGCGGCGATGCGCGTCTGGTATGATTTTGCCGACCGCGGCTGGCGCACCCACTTCCCGCCGCCCGGCGACTTCGTCGGCCGCGAGAAGGGCGAGTTCGGCGAAGACGGCTATGAACGCACCCTCGATCCCGAGGAGGAGGAGGCGATCGAGGACGCCTACCAGGCCGGCCTCGCGCCCTTGCGCGCCGCCGGCGAAACCGCCCGACGCGCCTTCTTCGGCCTGCCCGATCCCGCGAACGACCGCGAGGATGGGGAAGAAGCAGGTTCGCGCAAGGGCGCATGGGCGCCAGGGGGGTGACGCCGGGAGGGCCGGTTGCGGGCGGAAGGGGCCGCCCTAATCCTCCCTGTCGCGCAGCGATGGGGAGGGGGACCGCCGCGAAGCGGTGGTGGAGGGGCGGCGGCCTGAAACCGACGCTCAAGGCATCGGCCCCTCCACCGCCCTTCGGGC
>SCNT01000007.1 GCA_005503165.1 Sphingomonadaceae bacterium 3R27E2-A | reverse complement strand
CCCGATTCGGACGATCGCCTGCAGATTGACCAGCCCGGTCGCCATCACGGAGAGGACGCAGAGCGTGCCGACGCGCGCGAAGCGGTCGAGCGAGCGCGCGCTTCGGGGTGAGCGTCATCGACTTGCCGTCCTTGCCCATCGCCGAGCCGATTGCGATCTTCATCGGCGGATGGTCGGCCATGCCCGGCATGGCGGTCATCACCATCCCGGCGCGCACGGTCGCGGCGATCAGCTTTTCGCTGAACGTCGGCTGGATCGCGGTGACCTTCGTTACGGTTGCGTTCGTGGTGGGAGTCGAGCCCTAAAGTTTGGCATGCGCGAGCGCGGTGCTGGGTGAGAGGGCGAGCGCCGCGGCGGCGAGGGCGGCGAGGGCGGGCTTCATCATATTGGGCTCCAATCACAGGATCGTGCTGCTAATACGCAGGGCGCGGCGGCGCCTCTCGCGCCCGGCCAATGGAAAAGGTAATGAGGGGTGGCGCGCGCGGGCGCGTATAGGGCTGGTGAAAGGACCGGTGATCGGGCGATGGGCGATGTTTTTCGAAAGCTGAATGCCGCGGCGCTGCCGCCGGCGCTGGATGCGCTCGATGACCGCGTGCTCGCCGGGGTGGCGGCGCGCAGGGCCGAGATCGCGGCGACGCGGCGGCTGATGATGGTCGCGGCGCTCTTCTCGCTTGGCGGCGGGGTGGTGGCGGGCAGCGCCTTCGCCCCGCATGCGGTCGCCGCGAGCCCGCTCACGCCGCTGGTTTCGGCGAGCCCGCTCGCACCCTCGACCTTGCTGGACGCGCGCTGATGCGGCGGGCCTTGATCATCGGCTTCATCGCCTTCGTCGCGGCGCTCGCCGGCGCCTTCGCCGGCCGGCTGCTCGTCGACGCGCCGCGGCAGAGCGAGACCGAGCTGCACGCGCTGCTGCACCGCGAACTGACGCTGTCGGCGGATCAGGAAAAAAAGCTGGAGGCGATCGAGGCGCGCTTCGCGCGGCGCCGCGCGGCGCTGGAGGGCGAGATGCGCGCCGCGAACACCCGCCTCGCGCAGGCGATCGAGGCCGAGCATGGCTATGGCCCCCGCGTGACCGCGGCGATCGACGACACGCATATGGTGATGGGCAAATTGCAGAAGGAAACGCTGCAGCACCTGTTCGCGATGCGCAGCGTCCTCGATGTCGAGCAGGCGGCGCTGTTCGACAGGCATGTGGTCAAGGCGCTGACCGCCGATGCGAGGTGACCGGCGCGCTGGCGCAGCTGGACGACCGCGAGCTCGCGGCGCGCGCGCTTGCGGGCGGGCAGGACGCGTATCGCGAGTTGCTGGCGCGCTACAAAGCGCCGGTCTTTCGCCTGATCCGCGCGCATGTCGGCGACGAGGGCGAGGCGATGGACCTGGTGCAGGAAAGCTTCGTCGCCGGTTTTGCCGCGATCGCGCGCTACGACGGCGCGCGACCGTTTCGCGTCTGGATTTCGCGCATCGCGCTCAACAAGTGCCGGGACTGGGCGCGCCGCCGCAAGGTCCGCGCCTTTTTCGCGCGCGCGTTGCCGCTCGAGAGCGCCTATGACGTCGCGGGCGACGGTCCCGCGATCGATGTCGAAGCGAGCGACCGCGCCGAGTTGGTGCGGGTGCAAAAGGCGATCATGGACCTGCCGGCCAAGCTGCGCGAAGTGATCATATTGCGGGGCATCGAGGAGTTGAGCCAGACGGAGGCAGCCGCAATGCTGGGCGTCGGCGAAAAGACGGTCGAGACTCGCCTCTATCGTGCGCGCGCAAAGCTCCGTGCGATGCTGAACGCGTGAAGGGCACGCGCCGCGCGCGCGTATGCATTTCGGATACAAGAGGAAGACGGACTATCATGCGGATCGATCGGCGGCACTTTATCGGCGCGGCCGCGGGCGGCAGCGCCGCGGCGGCGCTCGCGGCCTGGTTTCCCGCCTGGGCGCAGCCGGTGTCCGCGGGTCTCGGGTCGCAGCTGCCGACCGTGTCGGGCGACGATATCGCATTGCGCATTGCGCGGCAGACGATGCGCGTCGATGGCAAGGTCGGCCGCGCGATTGGGATCAACGGCACGGTCCCCGGGCCGCTCGTCCGCCTGCGCGAAGGGCAGCGGGCGCGGCTGACGGTGGTCAACGACCTCGACGAGGAAAGCTCGATCCACTGGCACGGGCTGATCCTGCCCTTTCACATGGACGGCGTGCCCGGCGTCAGCTTCCCCGGCATCAAGGCGCGCTCGACATTCGTCTACGAATTCCCGGTCGTGCAGGCGGGAACCTATTGGTACCACAGCCATTCGGGGCTGCAGGAACAGCTCGGCCATTATGGCCCGATCGTCATCGACCCGCAGGACGCCGACCCCGTCGACTATGACCGCGAGCATGTGATCGTCCTTTCGGATCACAGCCGCTTGTCGCCCGCGGCGATTTTCCGCAAGCTCAAGGTCAACCCCGGCCATTTCAACGGGCAGCGCCAGACGCTCGGCGGCCTGCTCGCGGGCGAGGACCAGCCGCTCAAGGAGCGCATCCAGTGGGGCGCAATGCGGATGGATCCGACCGACGTCGCCGACGTCAACGGATCGACCTACACCTTCCTCGTCAACGGTTACGGCCCGCGCGACAATTGGACTGCGCTCTTCGGGCCCGGCGAGCGGGTGCGGCTGCGCATTATCAACGCCTCGGCGATGTCGATCTTCAACATCCGCATTCCGGGGCTAGGCATGACGATCGTCCAGGCCGACGGACTCAACGTCGTGCCGCTGCCGGTCGACGAGTTCCAGATCGGCGTCGCCGAAACCTATGACGTGATCGTCACCCCCGCTGCCGATCGCGCCTACAGCTTCATCGCCGAGGTCAACGACCGCTCGGGCATGGCGCGCGCGACGCTGGCGCCGCGCGCGGGTATGGCCGCCGAGGTGCCGCCGCTCCGCAAGCGCCCGCTCGCGACGATGAAGGATATGGGCATGGGCGAGATGGCGGGCGGCGGCGACGCGGCCTGCGCGCCCGAGCATGCGGCCATGGGACATTGCACGCCGGCCGAGGCCGCGCCCGCCGTGGACCATGCCGCCATGGGCCATGGCGCGGGCGGGATGGAGCACGGCATGCGCGACTTCTCGGTCGCGCCGCAGGTCAGGCGCGACCCCGGCGTCCAGACGATCTCGCCGATGCCCGTCGACCGCATGGGCGAGCCGGGGCAGGGGCTGGAGGATGTGGAGCACAAGGTGCTCACCTATCGCGACCTCGTCGCGCTCGAGCGCAATCCCGATGTGCGCGCGCCGGGCCGCTCGCTCGACATCCACCTGACGGGCAACATGGAGCGCTTCATGTGGTCGTTCGATGGCGTGAAGATGTCCGACCACCACGAGCCGATCCCGTTCATAGAGGGCGAGCGCGTGCGCGTGAACCTGATCAACGATTCGATGATGGCCCACCCGATCCACCTGCACGGCCATTTTTTCGAGCTGGTGACCGGCAAGGGCGACCGCGCGCCGCGCAAGCATACGGTGATCGTCCAGCCGGGCGGCATCGCGACCTTCGACTTCACCGCCGACGCCCTCGGCGACTGGGCCTTCCACTGCCACCTCCTCTATCACATGCACGCCGGGATGATGCGCGTCGTCAGCGTGCGCCCGAAGGGGGAGGCGGCATGAGGCGCGCGGCGTTGCTGCTCGCCGGGCTCTCGGCCTTCGCTTTTGCGGTCCCCGCGGCGGCGCAGCATGGCGGGCATGGGGGACACGGCGGCCCGCGGCCCGCGCCCACGCGCATGCCCGAAAGGCCCGCCGCTGATGCGGCTTGCGCGTCTGAACATGCGGCGATGGGGCATTGCACGCGGGAGGCGGAGGAAACGAAGCCCGCCGACCCGGCCTGCCCGCCCGAGCATGCCGCCATGGGGCACTGCGCGCCCGTGCAGAATAGTTCGGCAATCCCAACCGGCGCGGTGGGGACCGACCTGCCCGCGGGCGATGCGACCGCGCCGCCGCCGCCGGGCGACTGGTACGCCGACCGCCTCTATCCCAAGGGCGAGATGGAGCATTCGCGCCACGCGATGATGCTGGAGAATGGCGCGCAGACGACCGCTTTTCTGAGCTTCAACCTCGCCGAATATCAGGCGCGTCGGGGGCGCGACGGCTACCGCTGGGAAGCCGAGGGCTGGTACGGCGGCGACATCAACCGCGTCACGGTGAAGAGCGAGGGCGAAGGCGATTTCGGCGAGGCGATCGAGAGCGTCGAGACGCAATTGCTCTACAGCCGCGCGGTCGACGCCTATTTCAACCTGCAGGCGGGTCTCCGCCAGGACCTGGGGCACGGGCCCGACCGGACCTATGCCACGATCGGCTTTGAGGGGCTCGCGCCCTATTGGTTCGAGGTCGAGGGCGCGTTGTTCGTGTCGGACAAGGGCGACGTCAGCGCCCGGATCGAAGGCTATTACGACCAGCGCATCACGCAGCAGCTGATCCTGCAGCCGATAGCCGAGTTCAATTTTGCGGTGCAGGACGTGCCCGAGCTCGGCGTCGGATCGGGCCTGTCCGACATGGAACTCGGCCTTCGCCTCCGCTACGAGATCGTCAAGGAATTCGCGCCCTATATCGGGGTCGAATGGACGCGCGAATTCGGCGACACCGCGCGCTTCACGCGCCTGGGCGGCGAACATGCGAGCCGCGTCAGTCTGGTGATGGGTCTGCGCGCCTGGTTCTAGCGAAGCGCGCCGGTCCAAGCGGTCGAGCGACAAAGGGCGCGGCCTTTCGGCCACGCCCCTGTCTCGCTCGCGAAGGCGGTGTATTGCCTAGCGCGAGGCCAGCCGTACCGGCTTGGCCGCTGCGGCCCACTGGATGCTTTCGTTCCCGCCCATCTGACGGACGAAGCACTGCTGGCCGTCGGCGCGCAGTTCGTTGCACAGCCGCGCGGCGTCGGCCTGCGATTTGATGCCGTTGACGGTCAGACGATAGAAGGTGCGGCCCTTGACGTTCGCCGCGTGGCTCGAGGCCGGCAGCGCCGCGAGCTGGCTGTTCTTCTTCTTGAGCGAGCCCCATTTTTCCTTGGCGATTCCCAGCGTGTCATAGGCGCCGAGCTGCACCGCCCAGCCCGAGGGCTTCTTGGCGTCGAAGGCGGCGATCTGCGGTACGAATTTGGCCGCGAGTTCGCGCGCCTGCTCGGCGAACGGCCGCTTGCCCGGTTCGGCGCGATAGGGCGTCGCCTCGGCCATGATCACCGGCGCGGCGGCGGGCGAGGGGAGCTCGGTCACGGGTACGACGCCGTTCGCGTCGCGTTGCGGCATCGGCAGTTCGACGGTGCGAATCGCGGCTTCGGCCGCCACCGGCGGCGGCGGCGCGAAGGCGTCGACCGGCGCCGGGTCGGCGCTGGCGAGTTGCACCGGTTCGGGCGCGGCGGCCATCTGCGTATCCGAGAAATTGGCGAGCGCCAGGCGCACCGGCATGCCGCCATCGACCTGCGCCTTGGCGCCGATCAGGCTGGCGACGCGGAGCGGCGCGCTCGGTTCCTGGGCCAGCTTCGACCATTCGGCCATGCGGCCCTCGAGCTTGGCGAGCGACAGGTCCTGCGCGGCCAGGATGCGCGCCTGCGCCCAGCGCCCCGACAGGGCAAAGGCGAGCGCGAGATTCTGGCGCGTGCGCGCGCTGGCGCCTTCGGCGCGCGCCGCTTCGGTCAGCACATAGATCGCCGATTCATGGTCGCCGGCGAGCGCCAGCGCCAGTCCCGTGTCGGACGCAGGCAGCGTGTCGCGATATTCGTTGAGCAGCGCCATTGCCTTGTTCGTCTGGCCTTGCGCGATATGCGCGAGGGTGAGCGCGAGAACCGTGTTGTTGTCCTTCACCCCCAGCTCCATCGCCTCGGACAGCGCGGCGCTTGCCGAGGCGAAGCGGCCGTCGCCCAGATAGGCCTGGCCGAGCAGGGCGCGGTACGAACCGTCGCGCGGGCTTGCGGAAACCGCGGCCTCGGCGAGCGCCACGCCCCTGCCGGTCTTGCCGGCCTCGAGCGCGACGCGGGCCTTGTCGGCCGACTTGGCCGCGGTCTCGGGCTTGCCGAGCACGTTCGACGGCGCGTTTGCCATCTTGGCCGTGCTGCAGCCGGTGGTGGTGAGGCCGAGCACAAAGCCAGATACGGCCAGTTTCATCAGCAGATTGCGGTTCATGGAAGGTCCCCCGTTCGGCGTCAGGATTGCATCGTCCGGCGCGCCGGGCGCGTCGCGGGCAGGCGGCTGGCCATCGCGTCGATCTCGGGCAGCGATGCCAGGTAGTCGTCGAGCAATTCGGTCAGGATGAGCTGTGACGAGCGGCCGGTCACCGCGCTTGCAAGACGCAGGCGCAGGTGTCGTTCCGCGTCGAGGCGCAGCGTGAACGCCGCCTTTTCGCGGGCGCGGAGGGCGCGCGGCGCCTTGGGTTCGGCGAGCGTCTTTTCGGGACGCGTCCCTACCTTGCGGGCGACCGCGGCGACGCGGTCGCTGAGCGATTCCTGCTGGCGCACGATCTCCGGAATTTCGACCGTTTCGGGTTCGAAATCGGCGGCGAGCGCGTCGGTCAGTTCGTGGCCGAAGCTGTCTTCGACGGCTTGCTCGGCCTCGACATTATGTTCGGGCACCGATCCCGCCAGCAGCGGCTTCAGGTCGACCATATGCGTCGGTTCGCTCGACTGCACCGGATCGACGTCATAGCCCATGTCGTTCCAGCCGAGGTCGTCGTAGCCGACCTGACCGACCGGCGCCGGACCGCTGCCCAGCGGCTGGCGGCGCATCGCGGGGCGCGCGGCGCCCTTGCGCGCGAGCAGGCCTGCGCTCAGCGATGCGAGGGGTTTGGGTTCGCCCATGGCTTCCATCCCCCTTACTGGCCGGCGATGCGGCGGCCGAAGCCACCACCCATCGGGCGGACGGCGCCGTAACCGCTGTGCGAGGGAACCGGCGAACTGAACACGGTGCGGCGGAAATTCTTTTCCAGCCGGTCGTTCATATATTGCCACAGCTGGCGGATCTCTTCGGCCGAGCGGCCGTTGGGATCGACCTCCATTACCGTACGGCCGTCGATCATCGAGGCGGCATAGTCGGTGCGGTGGTGCAGGGTCACCGGCGCGACCGTGCCGTGCTGCGACAGGGCGACGGCGGCTTCGCTGGTGATCTTGGCTTTGGGCGTCGCGGCGTTGACGACGAACACCAGGGGCTTGCCCGCGCGTTCGCACAGGTCGACGGTGGCGCCGACGGCGCGCAGGTCGTGCGGGCTGGGGCGCGTCGGCACGACGATCAGCTCGGCGACCGAGATCACGCTCTGGATCGCCATGGTGATCGCCGGCGGGGTGTCGATGACCGCGAGTTTGAAGCCCTGCTGGCGCAGGATTTCGAGATCGGAGGCGAGGCGCGCGACGGTGGTCTGCGCAAAGGCTGGAAGGTCGGTCTCGCGTTCGTTCCACCAGTCGGCGAGCGAGCCCTGCGGGTCGATGTCGATGAGTACGACCGGGCCGGCGCCCGCGAGCTGGGCCTGCACGGCGAGGTGCCCCGACAGGGTGGTCTTCCCCGATCCGCCCTTTTGTGAAGCCAATGCCAAAACGCGCACAGCTGTCCCCCTGATGTGACTACAATCGGGTTCGAAATGCCATGCGGGCCCCTAAGATTGGGTTAACGATGCGAAAAAGAAGGTAAACGGATCGTGGGATTGCATGGTAAACGCAGGCTTAAGCAAAGTCTGTCCCGTTCCGGATCAAGATCGCCTTGGCCGCGACGTCGCTAACGCGCTGTTAGCCAATTGGATTTAGAGCCTGACCGGGGACTGCTGTCGCACACGGTCGGGATAACCGCGCGCGGCGCACGTCAGTGGAGATTTTTCATGCGTTTTTCCCGCACCATCCTGGCCGTTGCCGCGCCGCTTCTCGCGGCATCGATGCTCGCCGCGCCCGCGCTGGCGGCGCCCGCCGCCGCGGCGCCGGCCGCCAGCGTCAAGGACGGCGTCGATGCCTGGGAGGGCGGTAATTACCAGCGCGCCGTCGCGATCTGGCGGCCGTTGGCGCTCGCCGGCGACCCCGATGCGCAGTTCAACCTGGGCCAGGCGTACAAGCTCGGCCGCGGCGTTCCCGCCGACCTTGCGCAGGCCGAGGGCTGGTACCGCCGCGCCGCAAAGCAGGGGCATCTGCAGGCCGAGGATAATCTGGGCCTCGTCCTCTTCACCGCCAACCGCCGCGAGGAGGCGATGCCGTTCATCGTCCGTTCGGCCGCCCGTGGCGAACCGCGGGCGCAATATGTGCTCGGCACGGCGCACTTCAACGGCGACCTCGCGGCGCAGGACTGGCCGCGCGCCTATGCGCTGACCAAGCGCGCGAGCGACGCGGGGCTTGGCATCGCCTCGGCGCGGCTCGTCCAGCTCGACAATCTCATCCCGCTCGACCAGCGCCAGGCAGGGCTCGCGATGATCCCCGAGATGGAAAAGAGCGAACAGCGCGAGCGCCTCGCCGCGGTCAACGCCGCCGCGCCGCCAGCTCCGCCCTCCGCGCCGTCGCCGGTGAAGACCGCAAGCCTGCCGGTTTCCCTCCCCGGCACCAGCTATACGCCGCCGCCGGTGATCACCCCCGAACGCGCGCCGCCGAAGGACCCCGTTGCCGCCAACGCGGCCGCGGCCGCGACAGGCGCGATGACCGACGCCGCCAAGGCGATCGTGTCGCAGCCGCTGCGTTCGCCGGCGCAGCCGATCAAGCCGGTCGAGCTTCCCGCCGCGACCCCGGTTTCGGGCACGCCCGGCACCAGCTATGCCGCGCCGCCCGAAAGCGGCGGGCCGCAGCCTGCCGCTGCGCCGAAGCCTGCGCCGCCGAAACCCGCGCCCGCGCCCGTCAAGGCCGCGCCCCCGCAGCCGCAGCCTGCGCCGCCCGTTGCCGCGCCCGTGCGCACCGCGAGCGCCGCCAAATGGCGCGCGCAACTCGGCGCCTTCGCGAACGAGGGCAATGCGCGGAAGCTGTGGGTGGCGCTCGAAAAGAAATATCCCGTGCTCGCGTCGAACCAGCCCTATCTGGTGAAGAGCGGCAAGCTCACGCGGCTCCAGGCCGGCGACTTCGCGACGAAGGGCGAGGCCGAAAAATTCTGCGCGGTGGTCGGCTCGGCGAGCCAGCCGTGTGTGGTGATGAGCAACAAGTAGCGGCGCTCCGGATCGGAATTGTCTGATCAGGCGGGCTGCAGGTTGAACGTGGTTTCGGCCATCGTCCGGCCGTTGACGATCAGCTCGATCCGGTGGCGGCCCGGATGGTGGCGCCGGGTGCTGAAATCGCGGATCGTCTGGCGGATCGACAGCGCGGCGGTCTCGCCCGCGGCGAGATCGATCGCCTTCCATTTGAAGACCTTGGCGGCGGTCCTGCCGCCCGCGCGGGCGTAGTGGATGCGGTAGTCGATGACGAGCGGCTGCGCGGTCGTTGATGTCGAGGCGATCCGGGCGGTCATGACGATCTGTTCGCCCAGCCGCACGGTCGCCGGATCGACTGCGAAATGGCGCACCGTGACCTCGGCGCCATGTCCGATCCCGATCAGCGCCAGCGCCTCCGGATCGCCCGCCTTGATCAATGTGCGCAGCGCGTGGCGGACGATCCATTTGGTCGCGGGATCGTCCTGCGACCAGCCGGCGAGCCGGCCGAGCAGCCAGTCGGGGCGGTCCTTGGCGATATCGTTGAGATGGTTGGCGACCGATTTGCGGACATAGATGGCGGGATCGGCCTTCAGCGCCTCGAGGATCGGCGCGCCGAGCGTCGGGTCGGCCTTTAGCGCGGGCACGCGTGCCGCCCAGGGCAGGCGCGGGCGGCAGCCCTCGCTGGCGAGGCGGCGGATATGTTCGTCTTCATTTTTGGTCCAGCGCTGCATCGTGGCGAGCGTTCGCGGAGTGTCGGCAGCGAGGAAGGGCCGGATGGCGAATTCGGCGGTGCCGTAGCGCGTGAGGTCGGCCAGCGCCGCCAGCGATGCCTCGAAATCGCCCTGACCCTGCTGCGCGACATAGTCCGTGATCGCGACCGCCTGAAAGCCGCCCGTCAGCCGCGGCGCCATCGCGCGCAATATATCGAGCGCGGCGGGATAATCGGCGGGGAGCGCGGGGACGAGCGCCGCGGCGACATGGCGGACGCGCTCCATGATCGACAGCGCGTCGATGCGGTCCGATGCGGCGGCCAGAAAGGCGGCGCTGTCGAAGCGGGGCGAGGCGGCGCTGCCGGCTTCTGCGATAGCGGCGAGCGCGGCGGGCCCCAGCAGGTCCTTGAGCAGCGGTGCGGCGCCGGTGTCGCTCACGAAGCGTTGGGCGGTTTCAGCGCCGCGGCGGCCCAATCGGCGCCGTCGATCGCGGCTTCATAGGCGGCGAGATGCGCAGTATCAGCCTCCAGCCAGGCGGTCAGTGCGTCCCAGTCGTCGAAAGCGGGGTCGCCGACGCGGATCGCCCAGCGCCGGGCGGCCTCGTTCACCTCAGATGGATGCGTCGGCATTCCCCACTTCCCTGTTTCGACGGGATTTACTCCATGACGAAGCGGCGGGGCCTATTCCGCATCGAAACGCGCTTTCAGTTCGGCAAGCGCCCGATACGCTTTTTGCAGGTCCTTTTCGACCGAGCTCAGACTGATCCCCCATTCCGCCGCGATATCGGCCTGACCGACGCCGTCAAGCCGGTAGCGGCGAAAAATGGCATCGACGCGCGGGCCGAGCCCGGCGAGTGCGGCCTCGATCGCTGCGAGCTGCTCGCGCGCGACGAGCGCGCGTTCGCCGCCGGGACGCTCGGCGGGGGCATCGGCGAGGTCGTGCCAGTCCAGGTGCCGGCGGTCGCGGCTGGCGGTGGCGCGGCGTATGTCGCGGACCAGATTTTCGGCGGCGCGGAACAGATAGGAGAGCGGCTCGCCGACCGGGCGGTCCGACAGCGCCCCCATCTTCTGCCACAGCTCATGGAACAGGTCCTCGGCCTCGTCCCCCGCTCCGCGCGCCGCGAGGAAGCGGATCAGCCGCCCGCGCTCCTGCTGCATCAGCGTCTGCAGTCCTGCCGCCGTGGTGCCGCGGGACATTGCTCAGCGCGCCTGCGCGCCGCCGGGGAGCGCGGGGGTGGAAGGGGCGGCCCCGGCGGTGCGACGGGCGAACGCCGAAATATGCGGCGCGGCGGGCGCTGCTGCGGTCACACTGCGCAGTCCGGGCGCTGGGACGTTGCCGCCGCCGAACCAGGCGAGCGGGTCGGTCGGGCGACCGTCCAGCCGCACCTCGAAATGCAGATGATTGCCCGTCGAGCGTCCGCCGAACCAGGCGAGCGGGTCGGTCGGGCGACCGTCCAGCCGCACCTCGAAATGCAGATGATTGCCCGTCGAGCGTCCGGTCGAGCCCATCAGCGCGATCGGCTGTTGCAGCGACACGGCCTGACCGCGCGCGACGAGGATTTGCGAGAGATGCGCGTAACGCGTCGCGAGCCCGCCGCCATGGTCGATTTCGACCAGCCAGCCGTAACCGCCCGCGGGTCCCGCGAACGCGACGCGTCCTGGCGCCGAGGCGAGGATCGGGGTGCCTGCGCCGCCGGGAATGTCGAGGCCGACGTGGGCGCGGCGCCCGCCGTGGATGGGATCGGTGCGCATGCCGAAACCCGACGACAGGCGGATCAATCCCTTCGCGGCGGCCCGCTTGGCGCGCGGTTCCTGGATGACAATCGGCGCCGCCGGAACGGGTTCGGGCGCCGTCCACGCGGTCATGCGCTGCGCGCTGGTTTCCCCCGAAGGAAGTGTGGCCCCCCCGCCATGGGAGGCGCCGCCCAACAGCGGGAGCAGCATCAGCGCGAGGGTCGGGCGAAGGGCCGGGGGCACGGACATTTCCCTTAATGACGGAGCCGTCCGCGGCCACCCTTGGATCGGTGAGCGGAAATATTTTTCTGATGGAATCGTTACGGAAAATGCCGCGCCCGTCCGTCCTTGCCGATGACAACAGCCTTTTCATCGAAGGGAGACGCCCACATGAATGCCACCGAAAAGCGCATGCTCGACATGCTCAGGAAGGGCCGCGACCACCATGGGGTCGTGGCCGTCAAGGCCGAGTTCGAGGCCGAGGGCACACGTCCCGACGAGCTGCTCCGACTGCTCGAACTGACCTGGCGCGCCGACCTCAAGCTCGCGCTCAAGATCGGCGGCTGCGAGGCGGTGACCGACCTCCATGCATCGAAGCTCTACGGCGCCGACTACATCATCGCACCGATGGTCGAGACGCCCTATGCGCTGTCGAAATTCGTCGATGCGGGCCGCAAGGTCTATGGCGCTGACCGCGGCGGCACGAACCTGCTGTTCAACCTCGAAACCGAGACCACGCTGCGGAACCTGGGCGCGATGCTGCCGCTGGCGCGCGAGATCGACGGCATCGTCTTCGGGCGCGTCGATTTCACCCTGTCGCGCGGGATGGCCCGCGATGCGATCAACGACCGCTCGATCACCGATGCGGTGCTGGTCGCCGCGCAGGCCTGCGCCAGCCATGACCTGGAACTGGTCGTCGGCGGGTCGGTCGCATTAGCGGCGGCCGAGGCGCTCCGCGAAATCCGCAGCGTGCGGCTCGACCGCTTCGAGACGCGCAAGGTCGTGTTCGACGGCGCTGCGGTCGAAAGCGCGGGTTTCGAGGCGGCGGTGGCGAACGCCGTGGCGTTCGAACTCGCCTGGCTGCAGAACAAGCGCGAATATTACAGCGTTATCGCCGACGAGGACCTGTCGCGCATCCGCATGATGGAAGAGCGCAGCAACGCCGCCAAGCGCGTGCGCCTGACGGTCGCCGCCTGACGCCGATGCCGCTTTACGAGCAGGTTTCGCTCCTCCTGCGCGAGGTGGCGGGTGACGTGGTGATGCCGCGGTTCCGCCTGCTTGCGCCCGAGGAAATCGACGAGAAGAGCCCCGGCGAGATCGTGACGATCGTCGATCGCGAAAGCGAGACACGATTGGCCGACGGCCTCGCGGCGCTCGGCCTCGGCGCGCGCATCGTCGGCGAGGAAGCGGCGGCGCGCGATCCGGATCTGCTCGCGAATATCGGCGAAGGGCTGGTGTGGCTGATCGACCCGCTCGACGGCACCGCCAATTTTGTCGAGGGGCGTGCGCCTTTCGGCATGATGGTCGCGCTGGTTGAGGACGGCGAACCGCGCGCGGGATGGATCTACGATCCGCTCGCGGGGCGGCTGTGCCACGCCGAGCGCGGCGGGGGCGCGACCTGCGATGGCGCGCCCGTCCGCGCGCGCACCGCGTCGCGCAATCCGCCGCGGGCGGCGCTCGGCACGCATTTCTTGAGCGAAGAACGGCGCGCGCGCGTCCATGCCGCGGCGGCGCCGCTCGACTTTCGCCCGGTGCCGCGCTGCGCCGCCGAAAGCTATCCGCGGCTGGTGCTGGGGCAAGACGATATCGCGCTGTTCCAGCGCATCCTGCCGTGGGACCATGCCGCGGGCGTGCTGTTCCTGACCGAAGCGGGGGGCAGGGCGACTCACTGGGATGGCCGCCCCTACCGCGTCGGCGGCAGCGGGCAGGGCATGCTCGCCGCCGCGACCCCCGACTTGTGGCGCGTGGCGGCCGACCTGTTGCTCGGCGCCGAAGCCGGGCTCGCCGAACTGGAAATATTGGACCGATGATGTCGAAGTGGAAGCCGTTTGCGGCCGGCGCCCTGGCGCTGCTTATGCTAAGCCCCGTCTCGGCGCAGCTCGCCCCGCCCGTCGGCGGCAGCGCGATCGGCGGCGCCGCGAACCGCGGCGCGACCGAGCAGATCGCGGTGCCGCCGGTCGAGATCGCGCCGATCGAGCCCGCGGTGATCGACGTCCCCGCGCCGCACGACCCGCCCGCCGACACGGCCCGGCATCCCTTGGCCGCGCCGCCCGCGCCGGTCGCCAATGAATTCGAAACCTGGGTCTCGCGCATCGCGGGCAAGCCGCTGCGCCGCTTCGGCTCGGAGTTGCTGACCCCGGCGTCGCGCGATTTCACCGCGCCGCCGACCACCGCGATCCCGCCCGATTATCGCATCAACCCCGGCGACGAACTGCTGCTCGGCCTCACCGGGTCGGTGCAGGCGTCGGGGCTGCGGCTGGTGGTCGACGGCGAGGGGCGCATCTTCGTGCCGCGCGTCGGCGCGATCCGCGTCGGCGGGGTACGTTACGGCGACGTCCATGGCGTCATCGAGCGCGAAGTGTCGCGCCAATATCGCGGCTTCCACCTCGAGGTCGGGGTGGCAAAGCTCCACGGCATCACCGTCTATGTCACCGGCTTCGCCGCGCGGCCCGGCTCCTATACCGCGAACAGCCTGTCGACTTTGGTCAATGTCGTGCTCGCGGCGGGTGGCCCGGCGCCCGGCGGCAGCTATCGCTCGATCCAGCTGCGTCGCGGCGGACAGGTTGTGTCCGACTTCGACCTCTACGACCTGCTCCTGAAGGGCGACAAGCGCGGCGACGCGATGCTGCAGAACGGTGACGTCATCCATGTCGCGCCGGCCGGCGCCGAGGTCGCGGTGATCGGCAGCGCCAATCGCGAGGCGATTTTCGAACTTGCTCCCGACGAGACGCTGACCGACGCGATCGTCTATGCCGGTGGCGTCAACAGCGTCGCTGACGACGGGCGGTTGATGCTGCTCAACGCGATCCACCCCGACAGCGCCGGCTGGCGCGCGATTTCGGCGGCCGAAGCGGCAAGCCGCCAGGCCAAGCGCGGCGACGTCATCCGCCTGCTCTCGAACATCGGCATCGCGCGGCCGCTGCGTCAGCAGCCGGTGCTCGTCACGCTGAGCGGCGAAGTCGCGAAGCCCGGCCATTATTATGTCCAGCCCGGCACGCGCATGGCTGACGTTATCGCAGAAGCGGGCGGGCTGACCAGCGAAGCCTTCCCCTACGCGAGCGTGATCACGCGCGAGAGCGTCAAGCACCAGCAAAGGTTGAGCTACGACCGCGCGATCGACGATGTCGAGCTGCTGCTGGCGGCGCAGCCGGTGACTTCGGTCCAGCGCGCGCAGCTCGTCCAGCCGGGCAATCTGGCGCTGATCGAGAATATCGTCGGCCAGCTCCGGCGCCGCGAGCCCGACGGGCGGCTGGTCTTCGACCTGCCGGTCGATGCCGCGGCGCTGCCCGCCGACCTGATCCTCGAGAACAACGACCTCATCCATGTGCCGGCGCGGCCGGTGACGGTCGGGGTGTTCGGCGCGGTGCCGAGCCCGGCGTCCTTCGCCTATCGTCCCGGCGCCAGCGTCGGCGACTTCGTGAAGTCGGCGGGCGGCGTGCAGGAGATCGGCGACAAGAGCGAGATTTTCGTCGTCCGCGCCAACGGCACAGTGCTCGCGGGCGGCAAGAAGGCGCTGCGCGCGCCGGCGCTGCCCGGCGACCTGGTCTATGTCCCGATCGACGCCAATCGCGGCGAATTCTGGGCACGGCTGCGCGACATCACCGGCACCTTGTTCGGCGGGCTGGTCGGAGCGGCCTCGGTCGCGGCGCTTGCGAAATGAGTCGGATCCTCGATCTCGTAGCCGATCCCCGGTGGCGCCGCCGCGCCTATGCGCTCATCGCGCTGGTGCTCGCGGTGCTCACGGTCTTTCCGCAGCCCTATGTCGCGCGCGCGAAGATCCTGCCGCAGGACAGCAACAGCATCGGGCTCGGCTCGATGATGAACGCGCTCGGCGGGCAGCTTCAAGGTTTCGCCTCGCTGTTCGGCGGCGCCAAGCAGCAGATCGACATGTATCTGGCGGTCGGGCGCAGTGACGAGGTCACCGTGGCGGTGATCAGGAAGCTGAAGCTCGCCGGACCGGGCGCCCATGGCTCCGAACGGAGCGCGCGCGTCGCGCTCGCCAAGAAGGTCGATGTGCATTCGCTGACTGGCGGGATGATCGAGATCGAGGTGCGCACGCGCGACGCCGCGGAGGCAGAAAAGCTGACCGGCGCGTATGTCGAGGCGATCAGCGACCGCATCGTCGCGCTGGGCAAGGACCGCGTCGAGCGCAAGCGCGCAGTGGTGATGCAGCGCTTCAAGGAAGCCGCCGACCGCGTCACCGAAACCGAAAATGCGCTGAACGAGTTCCGGCGCCGCAACCGGCTCGCGGAGCCGCAGACCGAACTCGGCTCGGCGCTGTCGGTGCGCGCGGGGCTGGAGGCGCAGCTCCAGGCGAAGCAGGTCGAGCTGACGACGCTGCAGAAGTTCCAGGGTCCCGAAAATCCGCAGCTCATGGCAGTGCAGTCGCAGGTCGCCTCGCTCCGCGCGCAGATCGCGCGCAGCGCGACCCCGGCGTCGGGGGCGGCGGGTCCCAATGTCGCGGGGCTCAGCGAGGTGTCGGGAGAATATCTCGACCGCTACCGCGACTATCGTTTCGCGCAGGCGCTGTACGACGTCTATGCGCGCTCGTCCGAAGAGGTCGCGGTCGAAACGCTGGCGGGCGAGACCGCGTCGAGCGTGCAGGTGCTGGAAGCGCCGCGGCTCGACGCCGACCGCAAATATAACATCGCCGCGCTGGCCTTGCTCGCGCTGTTGGTCCTCGGCGCCGCGTTCACCGAAATCTATGCCCCCGCAACGGGCATCCGGCTGTTCGGAAAGCGCGCGGCATGACCGCGGCAGACGGGCCTCTGGAGCTTTCGATCGTCATCCCCTGCTTCAACGAGGCGGAAAATGTCGCCGCGATCGTCGCCGCGGTGAATGCCGAGGCCGAGTGCCATGTCGCGCGGCACGAGGTTATCCTGATCGACAATGGCTCGACCGACGGCACGCGCAATATCGTGCGCGAGCTGTGCGCGGCCGACCCGCGGGTGCGCGCGATCCTCAACAACCGCAATTACGGCCAGATGCGCTCGCCGACCTATGGCCTCTACCAGGCAGAGGGGCGCGCAGTGGTCGGCATGTGCGCCGATTTCCAGGACCCGCCCGAGCTGATCGGCGCTTTCGTTGCGCAGTGGCGCGCTGGGGCAGAGGTCGTGCTCGGACAGCGGCGCTCTGAGAAGGCGTCGCCGATCCTGCGGCTGGCGCGGCATCTGGGATATGGCTTCCTCGGTCGCTTCGGCGACTATCCTGTGATCCCCGGCGCGACGGGTTTCGGGCTGTTCGACCGCGCGGTGATCGACACGCTGGCGGCGTGGAACGAGCCCGAGCCCTTTTTCCGCGGCATGGTGGTCGAGAGCGGCTTCCGGCTGGCGCTGGTGCCCTTCGACCGGCCGCCGCGCGCCGCGGGCGAGAGCAAGAATGATTTCGCCGCGCTCGCGTCCTTTGCGCTGTCGGGGCTGGCGGGGTCGGCGAAGTCGCTGCTGCGGTTGCCATTGTTCCTGTCGGTCTATGCGGGGCTGCTGGCCTTCGCCTTGCTCGCGGGCGGGTTGATCGCCTGGCCGCTGGGCGGGCCCATGTGGGTGCTGCTCGCGTTCGCCCTCGCCTTTGCACTGTTCGCGGCGCTGCTGCTCTTCCTCGGGCTGATCGGCGAGCAGGTGCGGATGCTCGGCGAGCGCAGCCGCAATGTGCCGCTGGTGATCGAGGAAGAACGGCTGGGCTTCCCTGCCGACCGCGCGCAGCCCGCGGCGCGCACGCTGATCCGCCGCCCGTGAGCGCGCCGCGCGTCCGTCTGCTTCCGCTGGTCCCGGAAGCCCTGCTCGCGCTCGCTGTCGCCGCGAGCGCGGGGTGGACGCTGCACATCCTCCGCGACGTCGGTTACCTGCCGCAGCCCTTCGTGTTCGACACCAACGACACCTTCATGGACTGGTTCAACACCGCCTATTGGGCGCACAACCGCGGCATCTACGACGTGTGGCGCAGCATCTATCCGCCGCTCTCCTTCGTCTTTCTCGACGCGACGAGCCTGCCGGGCTGTTATCTGCAAAGCTCCTTCCATGCGCGCGATTGCGACTGGCTGGCGCGGTCGACCATCTATGCCTTCTACGCCGTCGATGTGGTGCTGGCGTGGGTCTGCTTTCGCCGCCTCGACCGCCGCACCGCGCCGATGCGGACGGTGACGATCGCGCTGGGACTGCCGATGCTGTTCACGCTTGAGCGCGGCAATCTGATCCTCGTCGCCTTCGCCTTTTTCATGGTCGCGCACGGGCCGGTCACTGCGTCGAAGCCGTGGCGCTGGTTCGCCGCGGCGGTGACGATCAATTTCAAGCCCTATCTGGTGCTGCCGATGTTCGCATATGCGGTGAAGCGCGACTGGCGGGCGCTCGAGCTGGCGGGCATCGCGACCATCGCGCTCTATCTCGTCACGCTCGCGCTCGTCGGGTCGGGCACGCCGATGGAGCTCGCGTCGAACACCGCCAACTGGGTCGTCTTCCAGGGTGGCCAGGTGTGGAACGAGGTCAATTATTCGACGAGCTACGCGCCGCTCCTCATGTTCCGTACGCTCGACATCCCGCTGCTGGAATTCGTGCCGTCGCGGCTGATCGAGACGATCGAGTTTCTCGTGCCGATCGTGATCCGTTCGGGGCAGTTGCTCGCGCTCGCGGCGCTCGCGGCGGCATGGCTCCAGCCCAAGGCGCTGCCCGCGCACCGCATCGCGGCGATCCTGCTCGGCGCCTATCTGCTGACCCAGTCGCCGGGCGGCTACACCCAGCTTTTCCTGATCTTCCTCGTGCTGATGGAGAAGTGGAAGGGCGTGGGGCCTGTGACCGCGATCGCCTGCGCCTATTTGCTCTGTCTCGTTGGCGACTGGCCGCTCGCGACGGTGCTCGACGTGACCGGCACGAGTTGGCTCGGCGAGCGCACGGTGACCGCGAGCTTCGGGCTGACGGCGGGGCATTTCATCCGGCCGGGACTGATCGTGATCATGGTCGGGGCGCTGGCGCTCGACAGCATCGCGCGCGTGGTGCGGGCGCATCGCCGCGAACGGCCTTCGCTGGGGCTGGTGGCGGCATGATCCTCGCCGAAGACCTTTCCGCGATCGACCGCCAGCTTGCGCCGCACTGGGCGGGGCTGAACGGCGCGCGTATTCTCATGACCGGTGGGACGGGCTTCATCGGGCGCTGGATGCTCGAGGCGCTGGCGGTGTCGGACTGCGATGCCGAGGTGCTGATCCTGAGCCGCGATCCCGCTGCTTTCGCTGCAAAGGCGCCGCACCTCGCCGAGCGATTCCAGTTCGTTGCGGGCGATGTCTGCGACTTCGTCGCGCCGCCGGGAGGCTTCACGCACGTCATTCACGCCGCGACCGACGCCAGCGCCCACCTTAACGCCGAGGACCCGCGCCGCATGTTCGACACGATCGTCACCGGCACGCGCAATGCGCTCGATCTGGCAGTCGCGCGCGGGGCGCGGCGGATGCTCTTCCTGAGTTCGGGCGCGGTCTATGGCGCGCAGCCCTGGGATGTGACGCACGTCGATGAGGACTGGTCCGGCGGCCCGGATCCGCGCGACCCGAAATCGGCTTATGGCGAGGGCAAGCGCGCCGCCGAACTGCTCTGCGGCATCTATGGCAAGCAGTTCGGGCTTGACGTCGTGACGTCGCGCATTTTCGCCTTGCTCGGCCCCTTGCTGTCGCTCGACATCCATTTCGCCGCGGGCAATTTCATCCGCGACGCGATGGCGGGGCGCCCGATCCGCATCGACAGTGCGGGGACCGCGGTGCGCTCCTATCTCTACGCGGCCGACCTCGCCGCCTGGCTGTGGCTGATGCTGCTGCGCGCGCCGCGGGGCGCGACGTGGAACATGGGGTCCGAGGAGGCGGTGTCGGTCGCCGATCTCGCGCGCCGTACCGCCGCGTTGCTCGGCGGGCCGGGGGTCGAGGTGCTGGGGCGCGCGGACGCGGGGTGGAACCCCGGCCGCTACATCCCCTCGACCGCGCTCGTCCGCGGACAACTCGGCGTCGCGCCGACCGTCTCCCTCGATACGGCAATCCGCCGCACCGCAATCTTCAACGGATGGAAAACATGAGCCAGATCAAGCTTTCCGACTGGGTCGCCCGGTTCCTCGCCGACCGCGGCATCGCCGATGTGTTCATGCTGACCGGCGGGGGCGCGATGCACCTCAACCATTCGCTCGGCACGCATCCCGCGCTGACGACGACCTTCACGCATCACGAGCAGGCGCTGTCGATGGCGGCCGAGGCCTATTACCGGCTGACCAACCGGCTCGCGGTGGTCAATGTCACCTCGGGGCCTGGCGGCACCAACGCGATCACCGGTGTCTATGGCGCCTATGTCGACTCGATCGGAATGCTGGTGATTTCGGGGCAGGTGAAAACCGAAACGACGGTGCGGCACACCGGGCTGCCGCTGCGCCAATATGGCGATCAGGAACTCGACATCGAGGAACTGGTGCGGCCGATCACCAAATATGTCCACATGGTCACCGATCCGCGCTCGATCCGCTATCACCTCGAAAAGGCGCTGTATCTCGCGACGAGCGGTCGGCCGGGGCCGGTGTGGCTCGACATACCGCTCGACGTGCAGGCCGCAAAGGTCGACCCCGAGGATATGCTGCCGGGATTCGACCCCGCCGAACTCGACGAGCCGTGGAAGCGCGGCGACCTCGATGCCGTGGCGGCGGAGATATTGGCGCGCATCGCCAAGGCCGAGCGCCCGGTGGTGTTCGCGGGCAGCGGGGTACGGCTCAGCGGCGCGCATGCCGAGTTCCTGGCGCTGATCGAACGGCTGGGTGTGCCCGTCGTGACCGGCTGGAACGCGCATGATGCGCTTTGGACCGACCACCCGCTCAACTGCGGCAAGCCCGGCACCGTCGGCGACCGCGGGGGCAATATGGTGACGCAGAGCGCCGACCTGCTGCTCGTGCTGGGGAGCCGGCTCAACATCCGCCAGGTGAGCTACAACTGGAAGAGCTTCGCGCGTGAGGCATACAAGATCTGGGTCGATATCGATCCGGTCGAACTCGCCAAGCCGACCGTCGTCCCCGACATGCCGGTGACCGCCGACCTCGCCGAGCTGATCCCGGCGCTGCTCGCGCAGCCTTATGCCGGGCCAAGCGACGCACAACGCGAGTGGCTGGGCTGGGCGCGCGGGCGCGTCGCGGCTTTTCCCGCAGTGCTGCCCGAGTATCGCGACCATGACGTGCTGGTGCATCCCTATGTCGCGATGGACGAACTCTTTGCGCAGCTCGGCGAGGACGACATCGTCGTTACCGGTAATGGCTCCGCCTGCGTCGTCGGTTTCCAGGCGGCGCAGCTCAGGCGCGGCCAGCGGCTGTGGACCAATTCGGGCTGCGCGACGATGGGATATGATTTGCCTGCGGCGATCGGCGTCAGCGCAGCGACCAGGGGCTGTCGGCGCGTTGTCGCGATCGCGGGCGACGGCAGCATCATGATGAACCTGCAGGAGATGCAGACGATCGCGGGCTACAACCTTCCCGTGAAGGTCATCCTGATCAACAACAGCGGCTATGTCTCGATCTTCCAGACCCAGCGAAATTTCTTCAACGGCGTCGAGGTAGGCGGCGGGCCGAAGAGCAGCGTCACCTTCCCCGATTTTTCGAAGATCGCGACCGCCTTTGGCTTTGCCTACACGCACGCCGCAAGCCATGCCGACCTCGCCGATGCCATCGCGGCGACGCTCGCCACGGACGGCCCGGCCTTCTGCGAGATCATGGTCGACGAGCATGTCGGCTTCGCGCCCAAGCTCGGCGCCAAGCAGCATCCCGACGGGCGGATCACCTCGCCCGCGCTCGAGGATCTGTCGCCCTTCCTGCCGCGCGAGACGCTTGCGGCGAACATGCGCATCGCGCTGATGGACGAGGCATGAACCAGATCATGACGGTTCGCTTCCTCCGCCTGGGCAAGCCGCTGCGCTTCCTGGCGGCGGGGGCGCTCAATACGGCTTTCGGGCTCGCCTTCTACCCTCTGCTGCTGTGGGCGGTGCCCGGATTCCGCACCCATTATCTCGTCGCGCTGGGCGTGGCGCAGATCGTCTGCCTGTGCTTCGCGTTCGCGACCTACAAGCTCGGCGTGTTCCGCACGCGCGGCGACCTGCTTCGTGAATTCGGCACTTTTTCGAGCTTCTATGCCGTCAATTATGCCGCCAATTGGGCGGCGCTGCCCCTGCTCGTCGAGCTGGGCGGCGTGCCTCCGGCGATCGCGCAGATCGGCTTCACCCTCGTGCTGATCGTCGGCAGCTGGTTCTGGCACAGCCGCGTCACGTTTCGGGACCATGGCGCGCGATGAGCGCGCCAGCCCTTCGGGACCGCGCCTGTCCGCTCTGCGGATCGCATGAGGCGCGTGCTGAAGTCGCGAGCGACCCGCGCGCCGAGACCTGCTCGTTCCGCGAACTCCATCCCTATTGGTACGGGATCGACCAGGAACGGCGTTTTTTCACCTATCATCGCTGCGCGCATTGCGAGCAGCTTTACAACCGCGATTTTTTCGACGAGCGCCAGCTGAGCGAGCTTTATTCGGCGATGTTGCCGAACATGGCCGTGGTCCCCGAAAACGCGATCGTCGCGACCCAGCGCGGCTATTATGACGATGCCGCGCCGTCGGTGGTCGCCGGCGGGGCCTATCTGGAGATCGGCCCCGACGTCGGCCATCTGGCACGCGAAGCGGCGCGGCGCGGGCGCTTTCGCCATTTCTGGCTGTTCGAGCCCAATCGCGCGGTGCACGCCGACCTGCGCCGCGCGGTCGGCGCGATGCCGGCGACGATCCAGCCCGACATGACCGACCTGTCGGCTGTGCCCGATGCGTCGGTCAGCCTCGCCGCGATGGTCCATGTGCTCGACCATCTGCTCGACCCCGCGCCGATGTTGCGTGCGGTGCGCGCGAAGCTGCGGCAGGGCGGCGTGCTGATGATCGTCACGCACAACGAGCGCTCGGCGATGCGCCGCCTGCTCGGCCGCCGCTGGCCGGTCTTCTGCCTCCAGCATCCGCAGCTCTACAATCCGCGCACGATCGGGCGCCAATTGCGGCAGGCGGGCTATGGCACGGTCCGCGTCAAGCGCAGCCGCAACGTCTTTCCGGTCGATTTCCTCGGGCGGCAGGCGTTGCAGGCGGCGGGGCTGCGCGAGGTACGGCTGCCGTTGCCGCGCTGGCCGGTCGGGCTCCGGCTCGGCAATATGCTCACGCTCGCCAGCGCCGACTGAGATGGCGGCCTCCGCTTCCCGACGGCGCTGGCTCGAAGGCGCGGCGCTGCTCGCAATCCTGTTTGCCGCGCTTGGATTGCGGCTCGACGGCGTGGGTTTCGGGCTGCCCGCGCTCAACGATCCCGACGAGGCGCTGTTCGTGACGACCGCGCTCGAGATGCTTGAAAAGCAAAGCCTAAACCCGGGCTGGTTCGGGCATCCGGGGACGACGACGCTCTATTCGCTGGTGCTGGTCATTGCGGGCGTCGCCGGGATCGGTATCGCGACGGGGCACTACGCCGATGCCGATGCGCTCGCCGCGGCGGTCTATGCCGACCCAGGCATATTGTTCCTGCCCGCGCGGTTGATGATCGTCGCGTGCGGATTGTTGTGCGTCTGGCTGACGTTCCAGCTCGGAAAGCGGCTGGGCGGGGCGAGGGTAGGGCTGGTCGCGGCGGCGGTGCTGGCGGTCAATCCGGTGCATGTCGAATATTCGCAGATCATTCGCACCGACGTGCAGGCGAGCGTCTTCATCCTGCTCGGCGCGCAGGCGGCGCTGACGATCGCCGAGGGCGGGCGGCGGCGCGACTATCTGGTCGCCGGGATGTGCGCGGGGCTTGCCTGTGCGACCAAATGGCCCGCGGCGGCGGTAGGTGTGACCGCGCTATGCGCCTGGGCCGGGCGCCGCGCCGAGGGCGACCGCGACTTGCTCGGCCCCTTGTGGCTGATGGCCTCGGCGGGGCTCACGCTGATCGTCGTCTCGCCCTATCTGCTGCTCGACCATGCGACGGTGGTGCAGAATCTGTCGGGCGAGGCGCGGCCGTTGCATCCCGGCGCGACCGGGGAGGGGTTTTTCGGCAATCTTCGCTGGTATGTCGCGGGCCCGCTGCTGTCGTCGCTGGGCATCGCCGGGCTGGCGTTGGCCGCGCTAGGGACGGGCTGGGGCGCGGGCAATGCGCGACGGTGGAGCATCGTCATCCTGCCCTTCGGCTTATTGTTCGCCACGATGATCTGCGCGCAGTCGCTGCGCTGGGAACGCTGGATCGTGCCGTTGCTTCCCTTTGTCGCCGTTTCTTTCGCGCGCGCGCTGTGCGGGCTGGCCGACCTGTTTCGCGCGCTCCGGCTGCGGAACGCGGCCCTGCCTCTCGCGCTGGCTCTGCTGCTGGCACCGATGATCGGCACCGCGCGCAGCGAAGCGACCGAGCGCAGCCACGACACGCGCCAGATCGCTTCGGCCTGGCTCCGCACGCATGCCCGGCCGGGGAGCAGCATACTCATCGAACATGCCGCCTTCGATCTGCTCGGCGATCCCTTTGCGCTGCGCTTTCCGATGGGATTGGCAGGCTGCGTCGAGGTGCGCGACCTGCTCGCCGGTCGGGTCAGCAATTCGAAAGTCGAGCGGGCCCGTGGTCGGGCGGCGGTCGTCGACGTCGGCCATGTCGCGATGGCGCGGATCGAAAGCTGCCGCGCCGATTATGCGGTCGTCACCAACCATCTGCGCTACCGCGCCGATCCCGTCGGTTATCGGGAAGAGCTGGTGCGTTACGACCATCTGCTGCGCGGCGGAACGTTGCGCCTGGTGGTGAAGCCTGCCCCCGGTGAGCGGTCGGGGCCGGAGGTGCAGGTCTTCGAACTGGCACCCGCATCGCGATAGATACACGCGCCGCGATTTGGTCTAGGCTGGCGCGATCATGGCGGACGGGTCATCGAAATATAAGCCGTACAGGAGTCCCGCGGGCGGTTGGGGCGCCGCCGCGGCGACCGCGAAAGTGCTGATGGAGCAGAGCGTGGTCGGCAAGGGATCGCGCGCGCTCCTGTCGATGAACCAGCCCGGCGGCTTCAAATGCCCGAGTTGCGCCTTTCCCGACGCGACATGCACCAGGAAGCTCGAATTCTGCGAGAATGGCGCGAAAGCGCTGGCGCATGAGGCGACGAAGTTCCGCGTGACGCGCGAGTTTTTCGCCAAGCACAGCGTCAGCGAGCTGATGGAACAGTCGGACTATTGGCTCGAGATGCAGGGCCGGCTGACCGAGCCGATGCGCTACGATGCCGCCAGGGATCATTATGTTCCGGTGAGCTGGGACGATGCTTTCGCTCTGATCGGCCGGCACCTCAGCGCGCTCGAGGACCCGGACCAGGCCGAGTTCTACACCTCGGGCCGCACCGCGAACGAGACCGCCTTCCTCTATTCGATCTTCGTGCGCGAGTTCGGCACCAACAATTTCCCCGATTGTTCGAACATGTGCCACGAGCCGACGAGCCGCGGGCTGCCGCATTCGATCGGTATCGGGAAGGGCACGGTGATCCTCGACGATTTCGAGCATGCCGAGGCGATCTTCCTGATCGGCCACAACGCCGGGACCAATGCGCCGCGGATGATGACGCCCCTCGTCGAGGCGCGCAAACGTGGGGTGCCGATCGTCGCGGTCAATCCTATGCCCGAACGCGCGCTGATCCGGTTCACCGAGCCGCAGGACATCGTCCAGATGGCGACCTTCGGCTCGACGGCGATCACCAGCGAGTTCGTGCATATCAGGACCGGCGGCGACCTCGCGCTCCTGAAGGGGATGATGAAGGTCCTGTTCGAGCGCGAGGCAGCGGGCGAGACCGTACTCGACCAGGAGTTCATCGCCGAGCACACCGAAGGCTTTGCCGCGCTAAAGGCCGATGTCGAGGCGCAGGGCTGGCCCGAGCTCGTCGCCGCGGCAGGGATCGACAAGGCGCAGATCCGGCGCTGCGCCGAAATCTATATCGCGTCGCAGGCGACGATCATCTGCTACGGCATGGGGGTGACCCAGCATCAGCAAGGGTCGCAACTCGTCCAGCAGATCGCCAACCTGCTGCTGCTCAAGGGCAATTTCGGCAAGCCCGGCGCGGGCATCTCGCCGATCCGTGGCCATTCGAACGTGCAGGGTGATCGCACCGTCGGGATCGACGAGAAACCGGGGCAGGCCTATCTCGACAAGGTCCGCGACGTCTTCGGCTTCGAACCGCCGCGCGAGCATGGCCATCATACGGTGGAATCGGTCGAGGCGATGCTGGCGGGGACGGCGAAGGTCTTCATCGGCCTTGGCGGCAACTTCGTGCGCGCGGTGCCCGATACCGATCGCTCTTACGCGGCGATGCGCAAGCTCGACCTGACCGTGGGCATAGCGACCAAGCTCAACCGCGGGCATCTGGTGCACGGCAAGGAAGCGCTGATCCTGCCGGTCGTCGCGCGGTCGGAGCGGATCGAGACCGTGAAGGGCGAGCAGTTCGTGACGATCGAGGATTCGATGTCGAACGTCACCGCCTCGCGCGGGGTGCTCGATCCGGCGAGCGACGACCTGCTGACCGAGACCGAGATCGTCTGCCGCATGGCGATGGCGACGCTGCCGCATAGCAAGGTCGATTGGGCGAGCTATATCGAAGATTACGACCTGATCCGCGACAAGATCGCCGCGGTCTATCCGGCGCTTTACGAAGGCTTTGCCGAGCGCATCGCGGCGCCGCATGGCTTTCACCTCGATATCCCGCCGCGGCGGCGCGTCTGGGCAACGCCGAACGGCAAGGCCAATTTCCTGGTGCTGCCGGGGCTCGCGGTGAATGCGCCGGTCAACGATCCGGCGATGCTGCGGCTCGCCACGGTGCGCTCGCACGACCAGTTCAACACGACGATCTACAGCTACAACGACCGCTATCGCGGCGTGTATGGCGACCGGATGATCCTGTTCATGAACGCCGATGACATCGCCGACCGCGGACTGGAAGCGGGTGCGAAGATCGCGCTCGAAACGATCGGCTGCGATGGTATCGCGCGGCGGGTCGAGGGACTGACGATCATCGACTATCCGATGTCGCGCGGCTCGGTCGCGGGCTATTATCCCGAGCTCAACCCGCTGTTGCCGCTGGCCTTCTACGACAGGATCAGCGGCTGTCCGGCAGCCAAGTCGATCCCCGTGCGCGTCGTGGCGAGCGATGCCGCGGCCTGAGGCCTTCGCGCCGGGACGGCATATCGCGCCGATCCGTTTCCTGATCTTCGCCGTTGCGCTCGTCGTTGCGAGCGGTGGTGCATCGGCCTTCGGCTATGATCCGCGCACCGCATTTCTGCTCGGCTTCGATATCGCGGCGGCCGTGTTCCTCGGTTCGGTCGTTGCCTTGCTCTCGTCGGACGCCGACACGATGCGCCGCCATGCCGAGGCCAACGACGCCAACCGCGCCGGGCTGCTCGCGATTTCGGCGCTTCTGTCGCTGGTCATCCTGTTCACCATCGGCGCGCTGATTGCCAATCCCGGCAGCCTCGGACACCGCGATGTCGTGCTGGTCGTCGCGACGCTCGCGCTCGCCTGGATCTTCGCGAACATGGTGTTCACGCTCCATTATGCGCATCTCTTCTATCTGCAGGTGAAGGATCGCGACCAGCGCGGGCTCGATGTGCCGGGCACGCAAGAGCCCGATTATTGGGACTTTCTTTATTTCGCCTTCACGCTCGGCATGACCTTCCAGACCTCCGACGTCAGCGTCACCGGCGCGCATATGCGGCGCGTGGCGCTCGGCCACTGCCTGGCGGCGTTCGTCTTCAACATGGGCATATTGGCGTTCACGGTGAATGCGCTCGGCGGGCTATAGCCGCGTCAGCCGGCCGAGGTCGGCGGCGGTGTTGATATTGGGCGGCACGAAGTCGGCGGCGACGGCGCGGGCGCCGATGCGATTGCCGAAGCGCCGTACGGAGCGGTCGTCGCCAGTCGTCAACTGAACTTCGATTTCGCGGCGCAGGGATACGGGCCAGAGGCCGATCACCGGCTGGCTTTCGAGATAGGCGGGGCCGGGTTCGAGCAGCGCCCGCAGGTCGGGGGGGAGGCGGACACAGTCGACCGAACTGCAGAGCAATTGGTCGAAGCCCTCGCTTTCGGCATGGCGCAGTGCGCCCGCGATGCCGCCCATGGGGCCGAGGCCGGGTGCGGGCCAGTCCGAAATCAGAGGCTGGCCGGGCACCGCGCGCCCCGCGACGACGACGGCATCGACATGCGGGGCGAGCGCGCGGAGGGCGTGATCGAGCAGGCTTTGCCCATCCAGAAAGGCCCGGGCCTTGTCCGATCCGAAGCGCGACGAACGGCCGCCGGCGAGCACGATGCCCAGCGTCCTCACGCGATCATCCCCTGATTATCGCAGACGATCAGCGCCGAATCGGGTCGCGCCAGGCTGACGAGGGTCAGCCCCGCCGCTGCCGCGCGCTCGGCGGCGAGGCTGGTCGGGGCCGAGATGGTGACCAGCATCGGGCATCCTGCGCGCGCGGTCTTTTCGACCAGCTCGTAGCTGCACCGGGCCGACAGCAGGACGAAACCCGCCGCGGGATCGATGTCGGCCCGTGCCAGCGCGCCGATGAGTTTGTCGAGTGCATTGTGGCGCCCGACATCCTCCCGGACGAGGCGGATCGAACCGTCGGGATCGCAGAAGGCGGCGCCGTGCGCGGCGCCAGTGGCGTGCCCGAGCGGCTGATGGTCTGCCAGCCCTGCCAGCGCCGCCGCTATCGCGTTGCGCGTCGTAGTGATCCGCGCGGTCACGGGGGGCAGGGGGCGCAGCACTTCCTCGATATTCTCGATCCCGCAGAGCCCGCAGCTGCTTTCGCTCACGCGCTTGCGCGCGCGTTCGAGCGCGCTTTCGCTATGCTCGGGGGGCAGCCAGATGCGGAGCGCTGTGCCGCCGTCAAGCGGATGGACGTCGATGCTGCGGATCTGCGCGGCGCTTTCGACCAGCCCCTCGCCGAGTGCGAAGCCGGTGGCATAATCCTCGAGGTCGGCGGGGGTCGCCATCATTACGGCATAGCCGATGCCGTTCACCTCGACCGAGACCGGCGCCTCGACCGCGACGTCGCGGACGAGCGCGTCGTCGGCGGCGCCGGCAAAGCCGATCCGGTGCATCGGCAGGGGGACGCTGGTGGTCATCACCTCCGACATAGGCGCCTGGCCCGGCGGCGCAAGCTGCCGCTCAATCGTCGACACTCCCGGGCGGCAGGCCCTGTTGCATTGCGCGATCGCGGGCGATCGATTCCCCCAGATCCGCGCGCGCGACATCGCGCGCCGCCGTAGGGTCGCCTTTCTCGATCGCGTCACAGATCGCGCGGTGGTCGAGGTCAGGCGGGTGAAGCCGGTGCCTGCGGGCGGGGAGAGGCGCCGCGTCCAGCGGACGGCACGCAGCAACGCTGCGAGCCTGACGATCGCCAATGTCACCACCACCGGCGACCGACGCGCGCATTCTTCGGTGCATGTCGGCTCGACGCACGATGTGCTGGTCCAGGATCTGAAGGTCGAAAACCCGTCATCCATCCGTGCCGCGTCAACACTTGCTCGCCGGAGATGCAGGACATCCGCCCCGGCCGATGCGCCGGGACGTTCTTCGCTGCGCACATCCGCTTCGGCATTGCCATCGCCGCAGCCTGAACGGGTCGAAGGCCATGCCTGCAGGGCGGCGGTGCATCCCGGCGCGAATCATGGCAGGCGAGGGCAGTGCCCGCTTCTGCCCTAACCAGCCCAGACCTGCGCATAGAGTACCGCCATCTCTTCGGCGTTGGGCACGCGCGGGTTGTTGGCGGGCGAGCCCGAAGCGGCGGCCTGCGCGCACATCGTCGGGACCAGCGCTTCCCAGCGCGCGGCATCGATGCCCCAGGCCGCGGGCCCGGGCACGTCGAGTTCGCGATTCAGCGCCGCCAGCTCGTCGAGCAATCGCGCAACCGCCGACTGGTCGCCTTCGGTCTCCTCGGCGATGCCCATCGCGCGGGCGCAGTCGCCGTAGCGATGCAGCGCCGCGGGCGCCGACCAGGCAGTGACCGCGGGCAGCAGCATCGCGTTCGACAGCCCGTGCGGGACATGGAAATGCGCGCCGATCGGGCGGCTCATCCCGTGCACCAGCGCGACCGAGCTGTTCGAGAAGGCGATCCCCGCCTGCGTCGCGCCGAGCATCATCGCCGCGCGCGCCGCGGCGTCCATCGGATCGGCGCAAACGCGGCGCAGGTTGGGCGCGAGCGCGCGCATAGCGAGCAGCGCCATGCCGTCGCTGAACGGGTTGGCGCGCTTCGAGACATAGGCCTCGATCGCATGGACGAGCGAGTCGATGCCGGTGTCGGCGGTCAGCCGCTTCGGCTTGGTGAAGGTCAGTTCGTAATCGACGAGCGCGGCGACCGGCAGATAGGCGAGGCCGGGGCAGAGCATCTTCTCGTCGGTCGCTTCGTCGGTGATGATCGTGAAGCGCGTGGCCTCCGACCCCGTGCCCGCGGTGGTCGGGATCGCGATCACCGGCAGACCGGGTTCGTCCTGCACATGGGGCGCTTTATAGTCGGCCATCGCGCCGCCGTGCCTGGCGAGCAGCGCGATCGCCTTGGCGCTGTCGAGCGGGCTGCCGCCCCCGAAGCCGACGACGCAGTCATGCTCGGCTTCGCGCAGGAAGGCGAGGCCGGCGTCGATCGAGGCGACCGTCGGGTCGGGCACGGTATCGGCGAACACCCGCGCGGTGATGCCCGCCGCCGTAAGCCTGTCGGTCAGTTTCGTCACGCGCCCGCTGCTCACGAGCCAGGCGTCGGTAACGACCAGCGGCCGCGACAGGCCGAGTGATGTCAGCGCCTCGGGCAATTGCTTCGACGCGCCGCCGCCGATGCGCAGGATGCGGGGCAGGGCGATGCTGGCGATGCTCAATTGACCTCTCCCGAACCATAATCGCGCGACCCTAGCTTCATCGCACCGTCGTGCAAATTGCCGATCATCGCGCATATCGCCCATCTAAATCTTGACACCGGTTACCATCATCCGTAGCACAGTTTCAACCGCACCATCAGCGAGGATGCCCCCGATGTTTTCCAAGACCTATTACGCCACCCATCCGGTGATGATGGAGGAGGCGTCGAACGCCGAACTGCGCGACCGCTACCTGATCCAGGACCTGTTCCGCACCGGCGAATGCGTGCTCAACTACACCCATGCCGACCGGTTCGTGATCGGCGGGGTCGCGGTGGGCTCGGCGCCGGTCAGGCTGCCCGCGCAGAGCGAGCCGCCGTCGGCGGCGGGGCACCCCTTTCTCGAACGCCGCGAGATGGCGGTCGTCAACGTGTCGTCGGCCACCGGCACCGTCACGGTCGACGGCGAGAGCTTCACGCTCGGCAACAAGGATTGCCTCTATGTCACGATGGGCGCGAAGGACGTCGAATTCGCGGGAGAAGGCGCACGTTTTTATCTGGCGTCCTGCCCGGCGCATAAGGCGTTCACGACGCGCAAGCTCGGCATTGCCGACGCCAATAAGCTCGACCGCGGCAGCCTGGCCGAATCGAACGAGCGGTCGATCTACCAGCTCGTGATCCCCGGCGTGTGCGACAGCGCGCAGCTCGTCATGGGCCTGACCGTGCTCAAGGAAGGCAGCGTCTGGAACACTATGCCGCCGCACATCCACGAGCGCCGCAGCGAGATCTATTTCTATTTCGAGCTCGACAATGTCGATACCGACCGCGTGATGCATTTCATGGGCGAGGGCGAAGCGACGCGCCATATCGTGATGCAGAATGAGGAAGCGGTGATCTCGCCGCCCTGGTCGATCCACATGGGCGCCGGCACCAAGGCCTATGCCTTCATCTGGGCGATGGCGGGCGAGAACCAGGATTATACCGACATGAACGTCCTCGACATCTGCCAGCTGTCGTAAAGAACGTTCCAGGCTTCCTCGTCACCCTGAACTCGATTCAGGGTCCATGGCCGGACCTTTCCCAAGCGCCGCGCCAGACGAGGGGGCAGGCCATGGATGTTGAAACAAGTTCAGCATGACGAGAGGATGAGACGAACGTGCAGTTGTTCGACCTGACAGGAAAAGTTGCGCTGGTCACCGGCGCCAACACCGGCATCGGGCAGGGCATCGCGCTCGCGCTCGCCGAAGCGGGAGCGGACATCGCCGCCGCGGGCCGCTCGCCCGCCGACGAGACCGTCGGCAAGGTGCGCGGACTGGGACGCAAGGGCGAGAATTTCGCCGCCGACCTGTCGAGCGTCGCCGCGGTGCAGCCGCTGGTCGATGCGGTGCTCGCCGCGTTCGGCCGGATCGACATCCTCGTCAACAACGCGGGCATCATCCGCCGCGCCGATGCGGTCGACTTCACCGAGGAAGACTGGGACGCGGTGATGGACACCAATCTCAAGACGCTCTTCTTCCTCTGTCAGGCGGTCGGCCGTCACATGATCGCGCGTGGGAGCGGCAAGATCGTCAACATCGCCTCGATGCTGACCTTCCAGGGCGGCATCCGCGTGCCGAGCTATACCGCGTCGAAGTCGGGCGTGGGCGGGCTCACCAAGCTGCTCGCCAACGAATGGGCGGTGAAGGGCGTGCAGGTCAATGCGATCGCGCCGGGCTATATCGCGACCAACAACACCGCCGCGCTGCAATCGGACGAGACGCGCAACCGCCAGATTATGGAGCGTATCCCCGCGGGGCGCTGGGGCGATCCCAAGGATATCGGCGGGGCCGCGGTGTTCCTGGCGTCGAGCGCGTCGGACTATGTGCAGGGCCATATCCTCGCGGTCGACGGCGGCTGGCTCGCGCGCTGATTTTGTAAGACACTGACCGCGACAGGCGGCGAATGGAGTGGGGATGGCAGAAGGTAGACTCGTCTTTTTCGGCGAATTGCTGATCCGCCTTGCCGCGCCGGGCAACGAGTTGCTGATGCAGTCGCCAGCGCTGTCGCTCCACGTCGGCGGGGCGGAGGCGAATGTCGCGATCGGGCTCGCGCATCTCGGCCACGACTGCGCGATGGTCAGCAAAATTCCTTCCAATGCTCTGGGTCGCGGAGCAGTGGCGGCGGTGCGCGGCGCGGGCGTCGATTGCACCGCCGTCACGTCGTATCCGGGCCGCATGGGGCTCTATTTCCTGAGCGTCGGCGCGGGGCTGCGCGCGTCGGAGATCGTCTACGACCGCGCGGGGTCGAGCTTTGCAGCGACCGGGCCCGAGGATTACGACTTCGACGCGCTGCTGGGCGGCGCAAAGCTGCTCCACCTGTCGGGCATCACCCCGGCGCTCGGGCCGCGGTCGGCCGAGGCGGCGCTGGCTGCGGCGCGCGCGGCGAAAAGGCTGGGCGTGCCGGTCAGCTTCGACGGCAATTATCGCGCGATGCTGTGGGACGCGTGGGGCAGCGACCCGCGCGCCGTGCTGTCCGAACTCATCGAGCTCGCCGACATCCTCTTCGGCAATCACCGCGACCTGTCGCTGGTGCTCGGCCGCGAATTCAGCGGCGAGGGCGAGGACCGGCGGCGCGAGGCGGCCGAGGCGGGCTTTGCGGCTTTCCCCCATCTCAAGCTGATCGCCTCGACCGCGCGGCACACGGTGTCGGCCGACTATCACCGCATCGCGGCGCGGGTCGACGTGCGCGACGGCTCGCATCAGACCGACGAGGTCGACGTCACCGGCATCGTCGATCGTATCGGCGCGGGCGACGCCTTTGCCGCGGGGGTGCTCCACGCGCATCTCGGCGGCGGCGATGCGCGCGTGATGGCCGCCAGCGGCCTCGCGCTCATCTGCCTCAAACACAGCTTGCCCGGCGACGCGAGCCGCTTTAGCCAAGCGGATATCGACGCGTTTCACGGGGGAGGGCTCGATGTTCGGCGCTGAGCCGATTGGCCGTCGTTTGCTGCTCGGTGGGGCAGCGGGGTTGGTCGTGACCGCTTATGCAGCTCCCTCATGGGCGCAGGAAGGCGTCGCGACCGTGGCCGCACCCGACGGCGTCTATCGAAGCCGCGGTGCAGCCGGAAACAATGTCGTCATGGCGTCCGCCTTTTCGGGCATTCGCTATGCGCGCGCCGAAAGATTTCGAGCGCCAGTCCCCGTCCTGAACGCCGAACAGCCCTTTGCGGGGCCGGGGCAATTCGGTCCGGCCTGTCCGCAGGCGGGCGATCGTTATAAGCCGCAGTCCGAGGACTGCCTGTTCCTCAACGTCTGGACCCCCGTCGCCCCGGCCAAGAAGCCGCGCGCGGTGATGGTCTATTTCCATGGCGGCGCTTACTCGTCGGGCAGCGTCACCGATCCGCTCAACGACGGCGCGTATCTGGCGGCACGGGGCGATGTGGTGGTGGTGACGGTCAACCACCGGCTCAACGCGCTCGGTTATCTCTATCTGCCCGATCGTTTTCCCGATAGCGGCAACGCCGGGCAGCTCGACCTGATCCTCGCGCTCAAATGGGTGCAGCGCAATATCGCGGCTTTCGGCGGCAATCCCGCCAACGTCACCCTGTTCGGCCAGTCGGGCGGCGGGGCGAAGATCGCGACGCTAATGGCCATGCCCGAAGCGGCGGGGCTGTTCCACAAGGCGATCACGATGAGCGGGCAGCAGGTCACCGCCTCTGGCCCGCTCAATGCGGCCAAGCGCGCCGAAGTGTTCCTGGGCAAGCTCGGCAAGGGCGTCGATCCCGCGACGGCGCCGGTCGGCGAGCTCGTCGCGGCGCTGTCGGCGACCGACCCGGTCATCGGCGGTAATGTCTATATGGGGCCCGTGCTCGACATGAAGCATCTGACGCGCCACCCCTTCTGGCCCGATCCGGCGCTGCAGTCGCTGGGCATCCCGATGATGCTGGGCAATACTGTGATGGAGACGCGCGCCTTCTATGCCCCCGACGGCAAGCAACTCGGCGGGCTGTCCTACGACAATCTGGCGGCGCGGATCGGGCCCGAGATGCGCGTCGATATCGATCCGGTCTGGGTGGTGGCGCAATTCCGTACCCGCTATCCGGGGGCGCAGCCGCTCGAATTGTTCCACCGCATCGTCACCGCGGCGCGCAGCTGGCGCGGGCAGGTCGAGGAGGCCGAGGCGCGCGCGCGGGCGGGCGCGCCGGCCTATGTCTATCAGCTCGACTATATGGACGCGAAGCACGCCGACGACATCGCGCTGGTGTTCGGTACCGGACCTGACCAGTCGGCATGCAAGCACCAGGTGAGCGCGGCGATGATGGCGGCCTTTACCCGCTTCGCCAAGACGGGCGATCCGGGCTGGGCGGCCTATGACCTAAAAAAGCGGCGGACGATGATCTTCGACGCCTATGCGCGCGTCGAGGACAATCCGCGCGCGTGGGAGCGCGAGCTGTTCGCGCGGGTACCCTATATCCAGCCGGGCAGCTAGGCGATCTTCCGGGCGGCGAGCCAGCTCCACAGTAGCTCGGGCCAGATCGCGACTGGCAACCCGGCGGTCTTCATCAGGCCGAAGCCATGGCCACCCTCGGCAAAATAATGGGCCTCGCATGGTGCGCCGATTGCGCGCGCTGCCTCGTGGAGGCGGAGGCTGTTAACGACCTTCACAACCTCGTCATCCTCGGCGTGGAGCAGGAACAGCGGCGGCATGTCGGGGCGGACCTGCCGCTCGGGCGAATGGAGCGCCTCTTGGACGGCATCGGGCGCTGCGCCGAGCAGTTTCTCGCGGCTGACCGCGTGGGCGATGGCAGGATCCATCGATACGACCGGATAGATGGCCGCCAGCGCATCGGGGCGGGCGGACAGGTTGTCGATGGCATCGACGGGCGCATGGGTCTGCGCATCGTAGCGCGTCAGCAGGCTCGCCGCGACATGGCCGCCTGCGGAGAAGCCGCCGAAGGCGACGCGCGTTGGATCGATGCCGTCTAGGCTCGCGCGGCTGCGCACCAGCCGCACCGCGCGCTGGGCATCGGCGAGCGGGACGTCCGACCCGTCGGCCCAGCCGTCGCCGGGCAGGCGGTAGAAGAGGACATAGGCGGTGACACCGCGATCGCACAGCCAGCGCGCGAGTTCGTAACCCTCCTTGTCGATCACGACGTAACGATAGCCGCCGCCGGGGGCAAGGATCACCGCGGCGCCATTCGGCTTGGCGGGGCGAAAGATGTCGAGGCGCGGGCGGGTGATGCCCTGCAGCACGCGGTCGCTGGCGTCGGGGTCGTCGCTGCGCTGGACGACGCTTTCAGCGAGGCCGGGCGGGACGGCCAGATGGCCTTCGGGCCAGAGGGCGATACTGGCGTCGGGGGCAATGCCGACGGGCCTCGTCCATGGTATTTTCGTTTGCGCGGCCACCGCGCTTGCCAGCGGCAGCGTCAGGCTAGCGGCGAGCAGGGCGCGGCGGTCGAGTGTCATCCGGTCATTCCACCGGCTTGTTCGGATAAGCGATGATCAGCACCAGCGGGGCATCGCCGGTCTGGCGGATGCCGACCTTCGCGCCCTTGTAGAGCCAGGCGGCCATGCCGGGGTGCAGTTCCTTTTCCTCGCCGTCCGAATGGACGACGCCGGTGCCCGACAGGACATAATAGATTTCGTCATGGTCGATCGGGTGGACGCCGATCGCGGCGCCGACGTGCAGCGCGCGCTTGCGGAACTCGAAGCTGCGCGGGGCGGAGACGGCGTCGCTGATCCTGTACGCGGTCGACGTGCCGATCGCGCCATGCGGCGGCGCCTCCTCGCGCAAGGTGTCGGCCTCGTCGATCACCACCATCGCGGGCGCACCCGCGGCGAGCAAGGCGGCAAGGAGCTTGGTCATGGCGCACCCCGCGACGCCCGGTCGCGCGGCGACAAGGCCTCCTGCGGCATCGGTGCGGTCTGGCCGGGGTAGAGGCCCGACTTGGGTTCCATCGTCGCGAGGTCCCATTCGGCCTCCACGAAGGGTGCGTGCACCGCCGCCTTCACCGCGGGATAGCCGCTGACTTCCTTCTCGTCGTCGATCACCTTGCCGCGCCCTTCGGCGACGAAGAAGAGCACGCGGATCTCGTCAGGATCGCGCGCCCAGGGCCGCGCGCCCGCGGTGGCGAGCACCGAGGTCTCTACATCGCGCACCGGCAGGATCCTGTAGCCGTCGATGGGGGCGAGCGGCGCCCTGGCGCGGATCAATTGCGCGCGCGTCTCGCCGTAGCGGCCGAACTCGGGCAGCGCCTCGCCGTGGCGGTCCACCGCCAGATTGTCCTTGCCATAATATTCGAGGTCGCCGTCGCCGCCGAGCATCAGGAAGGGCAGCCGCGCATCGGTATCGTTTCCGCCGCGCATGACATTTCCGACCGCGGTGATCTGTCCGTTGACATACTCATGCCCGATCCACTCGAGCGCCATGAGGTTGTAGTGGACCGCGCGGTGCTGCGGATTGTAGATCAGATTGTTGATCATCAACGCCTGCCCGCCGCCCTTGATCAGCGGGTTGCGTTCGACATTATGCGCCCAGAGGTTGCGGTAGAAGACGATACCCGTCGCGTTGTCGTGGATCAGCGAGCCCTTGCTATGCTCGCCCTTGGGATGGCTCGCGTCGGCGAGCCCCTCGGCGGCGAGGTTGTTCGAAAAGGTGATGTTACGGCTGGTCCCCGCGCGCCAGTCCTCGACGCTCTGGCCCGTGAAACGCGGGCCCGATGCCGACATATTTTCGTCGAGCGCCCACAGGAACGTGCAATGGTCGACGATCACATTGGCGGCGGCGACGGTGGAAAAGGCGTCGGCTTCCCACCCGCTACGCTTGGGCTGGCCGTCGACCCCGGTAAAGACGCGCAGGTGCCGAATCACGACATCGTGGGTTTTCACGTCGATGCCGGTGCGGATCAGCGTGATGCCCGGGCCGGGCGCGGTCTGGCCGGCGATGGTCAGGAAGGGGTGTGTGATCTCGATCCCCTGGCGTCCCATGTCGATCACGCCGCCGACCTCGAACACGATGATCCGCGGGCCGGGCGTCTCGATCGCCGCCTTCAGCGACCCGGGTCCGTCGCGCGCCAGTGTCGTCACGCGCAGGATCTTGCCGCCGCGCCCGCCGGCGGTGTGTGCCGCGGGACCGACCGCGCCGGGGAAGGCGATGGGCGCCGACTCGGCGGCGAGCGCGCCGCTCATGGGCAGTGCCGGGGCAATCAAAAGCGCCGCAAGCCACAGCTTTTTCAGCATCCGTCTCTCCTTCTCATTGGGGTATTGACAGCTCTGCCCATATCCTTCAATCTTCCTGACACCGGTTACCCCAACCGGTCAACGAGAAAATATCGACGGGGAGAGGTCAATGGATGGCCCGCCGCAGACAGCCGGCGGCATTGCACCCCTCTCGAAAATCATTCGGCAAACCGGCGCAGCGCCTTCGTTTGTCAGGCGAAGTAACCGGTGTCATTTGCGTCAACGAGCGCGAATGGCGCTGGTCAAAGGGAGGAATTTGATGGCTATTCACGCAATGCAGGGCGTCCGCAATCTGGCGAGATTGGCGTGCGGGGTTTCGCTCGCGGTGTTGGCGGTCTCGCCGGCCGGGGCGCAGGACGCGACGGACGCCGCCGCGGACGAAGTGTCCGCCGAAGACGAAATCGTCGTGACCGGCTTCCGCGCCTCGCTCGACAAGGCGCTCGACGTGAAGCGCGACTCGGTCGCCGCGGTCGATGCGATCGTCGCCGAGGATATCGCGAAATTCCCCGACCAGAACCTCGCCGAATCGCTCCAACGCATTCCGGGCATCACCATCCAGCGCGACGGTGGCGAAGGCCGCGGCATCACGGTCCGGGGGCTCGGCTCGCAATTTACCCGCGTCCGCGTGAATGGTATGGAGACCGTCGCGACCTCGACCGACGGCGCCTCGGCGAACCGCGACCGCGCGTTCGACTTCAACGTCTTCGCTTCGGAACTGTTCAGCTCGATCGTCGTGCACAAGACCGCGTCCGCCGAACTCGACGAAGGCTCGCTCGGCGCGGTGGTCGATCTCAACACCGGCAACCCGCTCGCCGGCAAGAGCGGCTTCACCGCGGCGCTGTCGGCGCAGGCGAGCTACAACGACCTGTCGGAAAAGGCAGGGCCGCGCGTCGCCGGCCTGCTGAGCTGGGTAAATGACGCGGGGACCCTGGGCTTCGCGGTGTCGGCTGCCTATTCGGACCAAAAGACGCTCGAACTCGGTAACAATACGGTGCGGTGGGCGCAGGCGCGCTTCGACTCGGTCGACGGCACGCCCTGCTGGACCACCGCCAATTCGGGCGGTACCTATGTTCCGAGTGCTGCGTGCAACGAGGTCGCGCTCGCCTTCCACCCGCGCATCCCGCGCTACGGCGAAATCGCGCACGACAAAAAACGGCTGGGCATCACTGGATCGATCCAGTTCGCGCCGACCGATGCAACCAAAATCTCGCTCGACGGGCTTTATTCCAGCTTCAAGCATCAGCGTCGCGAACGCTGGGCCGAAGTTTTGCTGCGCAGCAACGAACGCTCGATCAACGTCAGTGACTATGAAATCGACGGCGACAACAATTTGATCTCGGCGACGCTCGACGACGCCTGGGTGCGGACCGAACATTATCTGCGCAAGGCCAAGACCGAATTCTATCAGGTCGGCGCGACCTGGGACCAGGACGTCAGCGACAATTTCCGCTTCACCCTGCTCGGCGGCCTGTCGAAATCGACGGCGTCGATCCCGCTCGAAACGACGATCGTGTTCGACGACCGCGACGCGCAGGATTATCGCTACGACTATAGCGACATGGCGCGACCGGTGCTGACCTTCGGCACCAGCGTCACCAATCCCGCGAATTTCCAGCTTGCCGAAATCCGCGACCGCCCGTCGGAGGTGGTGAACAAGTTCCGCACCGCGCAGCTGCGCACCGAATGGGACGTCACCGACGGCTTCACGGTCAAGGCCGGCGGCGTCTATCGCCGGTTCGATTTCAGCAGCATCGCCTTCACCCGCGACACGGTCGTGTGCGGCAATGGCGGCGTCGACCGCGTTCTCGGCACGCTGACCTGCTCGCCGAGCTCGGCCTTCGGCCCCGCTGCTGTCTACGGCTTCGCGGTTACCCCGGCGCTTTCTGAGCTGTTCAGCCTCGGCAAGGCGGGGCAGCCGGCGGGGACGACGAGCGAATGGCTGGTTCCCAATCTCGACGCGGCGACGGCGTTCACCAACCTTTATGGCCGTACCCCGGCGCTCGACGCGGGCAACAACCGCGCAGTCCGCGAGGAGGTGACCGGCGGCTATCTCCAGTTCGATGCCAAGGGAGAACTCGCCGGACTGCGCTATGCACTGAACGCGGGTGTCCGTTACGTCCACACTGACCAGACGTCGAGCGGGCTCAACAGCGGCACCGCGGTCACCGTCAAGCGCAGCTATGAGGACTGGCTGCCCTCGGCGAATCTCGCGCTCTTCCCGCACGATGACATCATCATCCGTGCGGCGGTTGCCGATGTGATGACGCGCCCGACGCTCGGCAATCTGACGCCGGGCGGCTCGGTCGACGGGTTCAACTACCGCATCAACTATGGCAACCCGTTCCTCGATCCGTTCCGCGCGACCTCCTACGACCTGGCGTTCGAATGGTATTTCGCGCCCCAGTCGATTTTCTCGGTCGCCCTGTTCAAAAAGGATATCGCAAGCTTCCCGGTGGCGACGACCTCGAGTGGCACCTTCGCCTCGACCGGTCTGCCGCTGTCGGTGATCCCGCCGAGCAGCCCTGCGTCGATCAACCCCGAGGGCCAGCTGTGGACGATCTCCTCGATCGGCAATGGCGAGGGCGCAAAGCTCAAGGGGGTCGAAATCTCTCTGCAGGCGCCGTTCAAGTTCCTGCCGGGTTTCCTGTCGAACTTCGGCGGCATCGCCAATGCGACCTTCGTCGACTCCGATGCCGATTATACGGTGGCGGGTCCGTCGATCGTCCCCGGCGGCCCCAATGTCTCGGCGGTGCGCAACGGCACGCTCTTCAACCTGTCGAAGCGCGCCTATAACGGCACGCTCTATTATGACGACGGCAAGTTGAGCGCGCGCGCTTCGATCAGCTATCGCAGCCGCTATGCCGACGCCAACAGCGGTACGGGCAACGTGTTCGAAGGCTATGGCTCGACGATCAACGTCGATGCGTCGATCCGCTATGCGATCACCGACAATATCGAAATCTCGGTCGAGGGTATCAACCTGACCGACGAATATCGCTATCGCTTCACCGACATCGATGCCGATCGCAATTACGAGAACAACCATTTCGGCCGCACCTTCCTGTTCGGTGCGCGCGTCAAGATCTGATGTGACGACTTAGTCCCGGAGAGGCCCGGCTCGCGCTTGCGGGGGCCGGGCCTTTCTTTTGATGGAGCGACAAGTGACCGATCGGCGTGCGCTGTTGAAACTGGCGGGGACGGGGTTGTTCGGGGCCGGTCTGTCGGGTTTTTCGGCACCCGCTGCGCTGGCGGCGGCGACGGCGCCCGCGGAGCCGGCACTGACCTGGACGCGGGGCTTCGACGGGCAGCGCGTCCCCGATCTCGGCGACGGACGCTTCCTAAATCCGATTATGGCGGGCGACCATCCCGACCCGTCGATCCTGAAGGACGGCGCCGATTATTACATGACCTTCTCGACTTTCGACAGCTATCCGGGGCTGGTCATCTGGCATTCGCGCGACCTGGTGAACTGGCGGCCGATCGGGCCGGCACTGCACAAGAATATCGGCTCGGTCTGGGCGCCGGAGCTTTGCCAGCATGGCGGGCGCTATTTCCTCTACATCCCAACGAAGGCGCCGAACACCAGCTGGGTGAGCTGGGCCGACCGGATCGAGGGGCCGTGGAGCGACCCCGTCGATCTGAAGCTGCCCAACCATATCGACCCCGGCCATGCGGTGGGCGAGGACGGGTCGCGCTGGCTGTTCCTGTCGGGCGGCGACCGGGTGCGATTGTCCGACGACGGGCTGTCGCGGGTCGGCGAGCCCGAGCATGTCTACGACCCCTGGCGTTATCCCGCCGACTGGGTGGTCGAGGGTTTCGCGCCCGAGGGCCCGAAGATCACGCGCCACGGCGATTATTTCTACATGGTCACCGCGGTCGGCGGCACCGCGGGTCCGCCGACGGGGCATATGGTGATCGCGGCGCGCGCGAAGTCGATCCACGGGCCGTGGGAAAATTGCCCCGCCAACCCGCTCGTCCACACCAGATCGGCGGGCGAGAAATGGTGGTCGCGCGGCCATGCGACCTTGGTCGAGGGACCCGCGGGCGACTGGTGGAGCGTTTATCACGGCTATGAGAACGGCTATTGGACGCTGGGGCGGCAGGCGCTGCTCGATCCGATAGAATGGACCGCCGACGGCTGGTTCCGGATGAAGGGCGGCGACCTGTCGGCGCCGATCGCGAAGCCCAGGGGCGGCAGCATCGCAGGGCCGCACGGCATGGCTTTATCGGACGATTTCAAGGCGCTGGCGCTCGGCGCCAAATGGAATTTCTTCAAGCCCGCGCCTGATGAAACCGCGCGCGCGCGCGTTGAGGACGGGGCGCTGCACTTGAAGGCGCGCGGCAAGGCGCCATCGGATTCGTCGCCGTTGCTGCTGATCGCGGGCGACCAGGCCTATCGCTTCGAATGCGATATCGAGATCGCGCCGGGTGGCACGGCGGGGCTGATCCTCTTCTACGACGACCGGCTTTATTGCGGGCTGGGCTTCGACGGCGAGCGTTTCGTCACGCACCAATATGGCATCGAGCGCGCGCGGCCCGCCAATCCGCACGGGCGGCGGATGCGCATGCGCGTGACCAACGACCGGCATATCGTCACCTATGACACCAGCGGCGACGGCGGGAAAACCTGGCATCGCTTCGACCGCGGCATGGAGGTGTCGGGCTACCACCACAATGTGCGCGGCGGTTTCCTGATGCTGCGGCCGGGGCTTTATTCGGCGGGGGAAGGGGAGGCGCGCTTCCGCGATTTCCGCTTTGAGGCGCTGGGCTAGAGCGTCACGCCCGATTTCCAGATCGCGATCTCGCGTTCCTCGTTCGCCTCGGCGCGGGTTTCGGCGCCCGAGGCGGTGGCAGCGATGAGGTCGAGCAGCGCGTCCGCGGCGGCGTCGAAGCCATCGCTCAGCACCTGCCCCGCGTCGAAATCGATCCAGCCCGACTTGCGCGACGCCAGTTCGCTGTTCGACGCGATCTTCAGTGTCGGCGCCGGAAAGCCGAGCGGGGTGCCGCGGCCGGTGGTGAAGAGGATCAGCGTCGCGCCCGCGGCGGTCAGCGCGGTGGACGACACCGCGTCGTTGCCCGGCGCCTCGAGCAGGGTGAGGCCCGGCAGCGCCGCCTCGCCGCCATAGCGTTGGACATCGACGAGCGGCGCCTGGCCGCCCTTCTGCACCGCGCCGAGCGACTTTTCCTCGAGCGTGGTGATGCCGCCGGCGATGTTGCCGGGGGAGGGGTTTTCGCTGACCGGCTCGCCGTTGCTGATGAAATATTGCTTGAAGTCGTTGACGAGTTCGACGGTCTGGTCGAATACCGCGCGCGAGACGGCGCGATCCATCAGCATCTGTTCGGCGCCGAAAATCTCCGGAATTTCGGTGAGGATCACCTTGCCGCCCGCTGCCGCGACGGCATCGGCCATGCGCCCGACGAGCGAGTTGGCGGTGAGCCCCGAGAGGCCGTCCGAGCCCCCGCATTTGACGCCGAGGGTGAGTTCGGAGAGCGACACCGGCGCGCGTTCGTTATCGGCGCAGGCGTCGACGAGTTCGTCGACGAGCGCCAGGCAGGCCTCGACATCGTCCTCGACCGCCTGCGCCGACAGGGTGCGGATATGGCCGCGGCGTTCGGGCGCGATGCCTTCGAGCAGCGGGGCAAGCTGGTTGCTTTCGCAGCCGAGCCCGACGATCAGCACGCCGCCGGCGTTGGGATGCTGGGCGAGCGCGGCGAGCAGCCCGCGCGTATGGCCGAGGTCGTCGCCGAGCTGCGAGCAGCCGAACGGATGCTTGAAAGCGTGTACGCCGTCGACGCGACCGCCGTGGCGCTCGCCCGCGATCCGCGCGACACGCGCGGCGAGATTGCCGACGCAGCCGACAGTGGGCAGGATCCAGATCTCGTTGCGGGTGCCGACGCGGCCGTCGGCGCGGCGATAGCCGGCGAAACTGAGTGGGGCGGGGGCGGGCGCAGTGTCTGCTTCATCGTGCTCGGTGTAGCGATAGTCGCCTTCGCCGCTGAGCGCGGTCGCGAGATTGTGGCTGTGGACATGCGCGCCGACCGCGATGTCGGCGGTCGCGCGGCCGATTTCGAAGCCATATTTGACCACGCGCTCGCCGCGCGCGATCGGGGCGAGGGCGAATTTATGGCCGCGGCCGACTGCATCGGCCAAAATGATCGCCCCGCCGTCGATCTCGACCGGGTCGCCCATCGCGGCGTCGGAGAGGCACGTCGCGACATTGTCGCTCGCGTGGATACGCAGCCCCGCTACCGGTGTCATCGCGGGGGAAAGGGAAGCCGTTCCGCTCATCGCCTGGCCGCGACCGACTGGCGCTCGACGAAGGTCGAGGGAAGGACGTGCGACTCCTCGTCGGCCGAACGCGTGTTGATGTCGAGGAAGTCGGGCACCAGCGCGCGCGCGGCGCGTATTCCCATCTCGCGTATCGGCCAGCGCACGGTGCTGAGCGCGGGCCAGATATGCGTCGCGGTCGGGCTGTCGTCGAAGCCGATGATCGAGAGGTCCGCGGGCACCGCGATGCCTTTGCCGTGCGCAACGCTCATCACGCCCGCCGCCATCTCGTCGTTCGAACAGAAGATCGCGGTCGGCGGCTCGGCGAGCGACAGCAAGGCCTCGCCGGCATCGATCCCCGCGGTGTAGCGGTAATTGCCCGGTGCGAAGAGTTCGTCGGGCAGCGGCAGCCCAGCCGCCGCCAGAGCCTCATGGAAGCCCTTTTCGCGCTCGGCGGCCGAGCGGAAACCGACCGGGCCACGCACGAAACCGATGCGGCGGTGGCCGAGTTCAACCAGCTTGCCCACCGCTTCGGCGACGACTTCGCGGTCGTTCGACGAGACGCAGTGGCGGACGTCGTCGAGCGGCGCCGAGCCGACGCGGACGTAGCGTACCCCCAGTTCCTCGCAGAGCGCGGCGAGGTCGTCATTCTCCGAAATCGGCGGCAGCAGCAGCGCGCCGATCGGCCGCTGCTTTTCGAGGAAGGTACGGACGTCGTCGAGCAGCCGGTCCGAGCCGCGGTCGACCGGGCGGACCAGCAGCGCGAGGTCGCTGTCCTTGATCGCGTCGAGGACGCCCTGCTGGAAATTGAGCACCGTCTGCGCATTGGGATTGTCGTGGAGCAGCGCAATCAGGAAGTTGCGGCGAAATGCCAGCGCGCGCGCTTGCGGGTTAGGGACGAAGCCGAGCATCTTGATGGCCTGCTCGACGGCCTGTCGCGTCTTGTCAGTAATGAATTCGGAGCGGTTGATGACCCGGCTGACCGTTTTTTTCGACACGCCGGCCAGCGCCGCGACGTCGTTGATCGTCGGTTGCTTGCCGCTTTTTTCCCTCGTGCGTGGCGCCATGAAGTTTCGACTTTTCCTGTGCATGCCCCGTTGGTCCGACGTGCCCTTCCCTAGTGAGCGCACTCGGTCATAAAATCAACCGGGCTTGACGGCTAAGCGCTTGCTTTTGACACCGGTGTCTCTTAGAGGATTTTCCGGAAGAGGGAAATGACAAAGATGTCGGGATTGAACGAACAAGAGAATGTCGCCCGGGCGTTCATCGCGGCGCGCGCGGAAAAGACACCGCTTACCGAGTATCCTGGGGTCATGCCGGTGACGATGGCCGAGGCCTATGCGATCCAGGACCATGCGATCGCGCTCGACGGGCGCCGCATCGGCGGCTGGAAGGTGGGACGCATCGCCCCCGAACTGGTCGACCAATATGGCGACAATCGCCTCGCGGGTCCGATCTTCACCGACGAGATTTTCGACGGCAGCAACGGCGTCGAGCCCGCGATGCCCGTTTATGCGGCGGGTTTCGGCGCCGCCGAGGCCGAGGTGCTGCTGCGCTTCGGCGACGTCGGAGAGCGCGATTACGACATCGACACCGTGCGCGGCTGCATCGACGAGGTGCGCACGGGGATCGAGATCGCCAGCTCGCCCTTTCCCGCGATCAACCGCCACGGCCCCGCGGTCACCGCATCGGACTATGGCAACAACAAGGGGCTCGTGCTCGGGCCGGTCATCCCCGACTGGCCGACCGTCGACCTGATCCGCATGCCGGTCGAGTTCTTCATCGACGGGACGCGCGTCGGCACCGCGACGATGGAGTCGATGCTCGACGGTCCCTTCGGATCGGCGCTATTCCTGATCCGCACGCTGCGCGCGCGCGGCATCGCGATCGCCCCCGGCACCTGGGTGTCGGCGGGCGCGATCACCGGCATCCACGAAATCCGCCCCGGTCAGCGAGGCGAGGCGCTGTTCGGCGGAAAAATCCGCGTCGGCTGTTCGATTTCGGGCTACTAACGCCACCACGGGAGAGAGAAAATGGCGCACGCAATCGCGAACGGAGGTTCGGCGGCGCCCGTGCCACGCTCGGGGAGGTACCGCTGGATGATCGTCGCGCTGCTCTTTGCGGCGACGACGGTCAATTATATCGACCGCACCATGCTCGGCCTGCTCGCGCCGACGCTCGGCACCGAGCTCGGCTGGAGCGAGAACGACTATGGCAACATCGTCACCGCCTTCCAGGCGGCCTATGCCATGGGCTTCCTCCTGATGGGCTGGCTGATCGACCGCTTCGGGCCGAAGGTCGGCTATGCGATCGCGATCAGCATCTGGACCGTGGGCCATGTCGCACATGGCTTCGCCTCCTCGGTGATCTCGTTCATGATGGCCCGCGTCATCCTCGGCGTCGGCGAGGCGGGGCATTTCCCGTCGGCCGTGCGTGCATCGAGCGAATGGTTCCCGCAAAAGGAACGCGCCTATGCGATCGGCTGGGTCAACAGCGCGACGACGATCGGCGTGATCCTGACCGCGCCGACGATCGCGCTGTTCATGGTCTGGATGGGTTTCGACTGGCGCGAGACCTTTATCTACACCGGCGCCTTCGGCGTCGTGCTGCTGCTGCTGTGGCTCTGGCTCTACAGCAATCCGCGCGAGAGCGGGAAGGTGAGCAAGGCCGAACTCGCGTGGATCGAGCACGACCCGCCCGAGAAAATCGCGCGCATCGGCTGGAGCAAGATCGTCACCAAGCGCGAAGCCTGGGCCTTTGCTACGGCGAAATTCCTGACCGACCCGGTGTGGTTCCTGATGCTCTTCTGGCTGCCCAAATATTTCAGCTCGACCTATGACGTCGATCTGAAAATCGTGCTGCTGCCGATGATCATCATGTATCTGTTGTCCGACGTCGGGAGCATTCTCGGTGGCTGGGTGTCGTCGAAGCTGATCCAGAAGGGACACAGCGTCAATTTCGCGCGCAAGGTCACGATGATCGGCGCGGGCTGCTGCGTGCTGCCTTTGCTGTTCGTCACCGGGCTCGAGAATATGTGGCTTGCGGTCGTGCTGATCGGTATCGCGCTCGCGGGGCATCAGGCCTTTTCGTCGACGATCCTGTCGATCCCGCCCGACATGTTCCCGAAACGCGCCGTGGGCTCGGTGATCGGCCTCGGCGGCTTCGCGGGCGGCGTCGGCGGGATGATCATGGCCAAGTCCACGGGGCTCGTGCTCGACGCGACGAACGGCAATTATACGATCATTTTCGCGGCCTGCACGATCGTCTACTTCCTTGCGGTATTGGCGGTCCACCTGCTCAGCCCGCGGCTCGCTCCCGTAACCGTCGAAAGCGAACCGAAACCATCGTGACGCGCGCGCTCTCGCTCAATCCCGACCGGCTCTTTCCGTCCGAGCCAACGCAGCGCGGCATCGCGCGGCGGCTCTATGCCGAGGTCGCGGCGCTGCCGATCGTCAGCCCGCACGGGCACACCGATCCCGCCTGGTTCGCGGGCAATGCGCCGTTCGGCAATGCCGCCGAGCTGTTGCTGCACCCCGACCATTATGTGTTTCGGATGCTCTATTCGCAGGGCGTGCCGCTCGACGCGCTCGGAATCCGCGACAAGGCCGCGGATCCGCGCGAGAGCTGGCGGCTGTTCGCGCAGAACTATCATCTTTTTCGTGGCACGCCGTCGCGGATGTGGATGGACTGGGTCTTCGCGGAAGCCTTCGGTCTCGATGTGCAATTTTCGGCCGAGACTTCGGACCTCTATTACGACCGCATCACCGGGGCGCTCGCGACCGACGCTTTCCGACCGCGTGCCTTGTTCGACCGCTACCGGATCGAGGTGATCGCGACGACCGAAAGTCCGATCGACACGCTCGAGCATCACGCTGTCATCCGCGCTGCGAATGCCAGCGGCGAATGGGGCGGGCGGGTAATCAGCGCCTATCGCCCCGATCCGGTCGTCGATCCCGAGTTCGAGGGTTTTCGAGCCAATCTCAAGCGCTTCTCCGAACTGTCGGGCGAGGATGCGCTGTCTTATGCCGGCTATCTCTCCGCGCATCGCAAGCGGCGCGCCTTCTTCGCCGACATGGGAGCGACCTCGACCGATCATGGTCACCCGACCGCGGCGACCGCCGACTTGTCGGAGGCGGAGGCCGAGGCGCTGTTCGCACGCGTCACCGGCGACAATGCCAGCGCCGCCGATGCCGAGCTGTTCCGCGCGCATATGCTGACGGTGATGGCGGGGATGAGCCTCGACGACGGGCTGGTGATGCAGATCCACCCCGGTGCGTTCCGCAATCACAACCCCTGGCTGTTCGAACATTATGGGCGCGACAAGGGCGCCGATATCCCGACCTCGACCGATTACGTCCACGCGTTGCGCCCGTTGCTCGGCAAATATGGCAATGAGGCGGCGCTGACGATCATCCTCTTCACGCTCGACGAGACGAGCTATGCGCGCGAACTGGCGCCGCTCGCGGGCCATTATCCGGCGCTGAAGCTCGGCCCGGCCTGGTGGTTCCACGATAGCCCCGAGGGGATGCGGCGCTTCCGCAGCCAAGTGACCGAGACTGCCGGTTTCTACAACACCGTCGGGTTCAACGACGATACGCGCGCCTTCCTGTCGATCCCCGCGCGCCACGACGTCGCGCGGCGCATCGACTGCGGTTTCCTCGCCGGGCTCGTCGCCGAGCACCGGATGGAGGAATGGGAGGCCGCCGAACTCGCGACCGACCTCAGCTACAATCTCGTCAAGGCCGCGTACAAGTTGTGAGGCTGTCGGCCGAAACCGTCCCGCCCGCGTCGGTCGGGCGCCCGGCCTATGACCGCAGGCGCCAAGCGGCGGGCATCGTGCATATCGGCATCGGCGCCTTCCACCGCGCGCATCAGGCGGTCTACACCGACGACGCGATGGGCGCGGGCGATCGCGATTGGGGTATCGTCGGGGTGTCGCTGCGGTCGGGCGCCGTCGCCGCGCAATTGAACCCGCAGGGCGGGCTCTACACCGTCGCGACGCGCAGCGTGGCGGGCAGCAGCTTGCGGGTGATCGGCGCCGTGCAGCGGGTGCTCGTCGCGTCCGAGGATGCACAGGCGGTGATCGACGCCATCGCGGCGCCGACGACGCATATCGTCAGCTTCACCGTGACCGAAAAGGGCTATTTGCGCGCCGCCGACGGCTCGCTCGATCTCGCCGCGGCGAAGGGGGCGTCGAGCCTGTACCGCTTCGTCGGCGCGGCGCTGGCGGCGCGGCATGCGGCAGGGCTGCCGGGGCTGACGCTGCTCAGCTGCGACAATCTCGCGAATAACGGCGCGGTTCTGCGCCGGTTGATGCGCGAATATCTTGCCTCCGAGCAAGGCGAGCTGGTCGACTGGTTCGAGGCGCAATGCCGCTGTCCCGCGACGATGATCGACCGCATCGTCCCCGCGACGACCGAGACCGATCGCGCGGTGATCGAGGGCGAACTCGGGGTGCGCGACGAGGGTGCGGTGGTCACCGAGGGCTTCAGCCAATGGGTGATCGAGAATGATTTCGCCGGGCCGCGCCCGTGCTGGGAAGCGGTCGGCGCTGAAATGGTGAGCGACGTCGCGCCCTATGAGACCGCGAAGCTGCGCATGCTCAACGGTGCGCATTCGGCGCTGGCGTATATCGGGCTTGGGAAGAGGCACAAGTTCGTGCACCAGGCGATCGCCGATCCCGCCATCCGCCCGGTGATCGAGCGGCTGATGCGCGACGAGGCGGCGCCGACGATCGACGCAGCGCCGGGGCAGGATTTGGCCGCTTATGCCGACGCGCTGCTCGACCGCTTCGCCAATCCCGCGCTGCACCACCGGCTGATCCAGATCGCTATGGACGGCAGCCAGAAAATCCCGCAGCGCTGGGTCGAAACGCTGGCCTGGCACCAAGAGCGCGGGGCGCGCTGCCCTTCGATCGAAGCCGCGGTCGATGCGTGGATTGCCTTCCTGCGCGGCGGGGCGCACCCCATCGACGATCCGCTCGCCGACAGGTTGCGCGCGGCGGTGGCGGGGCCCGATGCGATGCGGGCGCTGTTCGGAGACCGCGGTGTGCTCGCTTCGGAATGGCGGCCCGATTAAGCGCTTGGGTTTGCGGCGCGCTCCCCGCATAGAAGCGTTCCAAAGCAGGGAGAGGCGCCTTGGAACAGGAAGATGGATCGCAGGACAAGACGGCGGGGCACGTACACGCGATCGAGGCTGACGAGCGTTATCAAAGACTGGTGACGCGCCGCTCGCGCTTCGGCTGGCGGCTGACGATCCTGATGCTCGTTATTTATTTCGGCTATATCCTGCTGATCGCCTTCGAGCCGCATATCCTCGCGCGCCCGCTCGGGTCGGGCGTGACTTCGCTCGGCATTCCGCTGGGGCTCGGGGTGATCGTCGCGGGCATCGTGCTGACCGCCGTCTATGTCCGCCGCGCGAACAAGGTCTTTGACCGCGACCTCGACGCCTTGCGCAAGGATCATGGTGCATGAGCCGCTGGCCCATCACGCGCACCGCGCTGATCGTGCTGGCGCTCGGCTGGCCCGCGATTGCCGCCGCCGATGCGCTGACCGGGCAGACCGAGCAGCAGGCGGCGAACTGGCCCGCGATCCTGATGTTCAGCGCCTTCGTGCTGGCGACGCTCGGCATCACGCGCTGGGCGGCGGGGCGGGTGCGCAGCGCCTCCGATTTCTACACCGCGGGCGGCGGCATCACCGGCTTCCAGAACGGGCTCGCGATCGCGGGCGACTATATGTCGGCGGCTTCCTTTCTGGGCATTTCGGCGCAGATTTTTGCCGACGGTTACGACGGGCTGATCTATTCGACGGGCTTCCTCGTCGGCTGGCCGATCCTGCTCTTCCTGCTCGCCGAGCGGCTGCGCAACCTCGGGCGCTACACCTTCGCCGACGTCGCGAGCTTCCGCTTCGCGCAGACCCCGGTGCGGCTGTTCGCGGCGTTCAGCACGCTTGCGGTCGTGCTCTTCTACCTGATCGCGCAGATGGTCGGCGCGGGGCAGCTGATCAAATTGCTGTTCGGGCTGCCCTATACCTATGCCGTGCTGATCGTCGGTGCGCTGATGACCTGTTACGTCCTGTTCGGCGGCATGGTCGCGACGACCTGGGTCCAGATCATCAAGGCGGTGATGCTGCTCGGCTGTGCCAGCTTCATGGCCTTTGCGGTGCTGTGGAACTTCGGCTTCTCGCCCGAGGCATTGTTCGCCAAGGCGGTCGAGATCAAGACCGGCATCGCGGCGGTAGCCGGGGCAAGTCCCGAGGAGGCCGCCGCCAAAGGTCTGTCGATCATGGGGCCGGGCGGGTTCATCAAGGATCCCTTGTCGGCGATCAGCTTCGGCATGGCGCTGATGTTCGGGACCGCCGGCCTGCCGCACATCCTGATGCGCTTCTTCACCGTTCCCGATGCGAAGGAAGCGCGCAAGTCGGTGCTGTGGGCGACCGGCTGGATCGGCTATTTCTATATCCTGACCTTCATCATAGGCTTCGGCGCGATCACCTTCGTCGCGTCGAACCCCGATTATCTGATGCCCGACGGCACGCTGAAGGGCGGGGGGAACATGGCGGCGATCCACCTCGCGACCGCGATCGGCGGCGACATCTTTCTCGGCATCGTCAGCGCGGTCGCCTTTGCGACGATCCTCGCGGTGGTCGCGGGGCTGACCTTGTCGGGCGCGTCGGCGGTGTCGCACGATATCTATGCCTCGGTCGTGAAGCACGGCGAGGCCAATTCGGCCGACGAGCTCAAGGTGTCGCGCTATACGGTGCCGGTGCTCGCGTTGATCGCGATCGTCCTCGGCATCGCGTTCGAGAAGCAGAATGTCGCCTTCATGGTCAGCCTGGCCTTTGCGCTCGCGGCGTCGGGCAATTTCCCGGTGCTGGTGATGTCGCTTTTGTGGAGCGGCTGCACGACGCGCGGCGTCGTGGTCGGCGGTTTCGTCGGGGTGACGCTGGCGCTGGTGCTGACGATATTGTCGCCGGCTATATGGGAGGCGGTGCTCGGTTATGAGGGCGCGCCTTTCCCTTACAGCTCGCCGACGATCTTCTCGATGACCGCGGCGTTTCTGACGATCTGGCTGGTGTCGCGCGCCGACAAGAGCGGGCGCGCGGCGGTCGACCGGGCGGGCTATCCGGCGCAACGCGTCCGCGCCGAAACCGGCATCGGCGCGGCGGGGGCTTCGGAGCATTAGGGCGGCGCCCACGGCGCATTGCGCGGCCGTTAGATTGGGAGCCGTCCTCCAATTCTCGCCATGCTGAACTCGTTTCAGCATCCATGGCCTGCCCTTTCGTCTGGCGCTGCGCTGAAGGAATCGGCGGGCCATGGATCCTGAAACAAGTTCAGGATGACGAAGCTGGCAAGGAGCGAATTTCGGTCCGCCGCCGCTGTCGGCCTGCAAAAATCGTCTGATTTCCGCCCAACTTCATTCGCAAATCGCTCTCCATCACAATATTCACACTCGTGAGAGTGAATATTGACTCGCTCCCGAACGACGGGCATAAACCCCCTTGATGCCGACATCCGATCGGCGCGATATGGGAGAGCGTGATGAGGGGAATCTTCTTGGCGTCCGTCGCTGCGACGGCGCTGTTCACCATTCCGGCCGCGGCCATGGCGCAGGACGCGGACACCACCGCGCCGCAGGCCGAGGATGAAAACGACGACGGATCGATCATCGTCACCGCGACGCGCCGCGCCGAGCGCATCCAGGACGTGCCGCTCAGCATCTCGGCCTATTCGCAGGAAGAGCTGACCGAAAAGGGCATCGTCGGGTACGAGGGCATCGGGCGCGAGACGCCCGGCGTCGTGCTCAACAAGCCGACCGCGAACTTCAACAATTTCACCGCGCGCGGCATCGCGACCAATGGTTACAACGCCAATCTGCAAAGCTCCGTTGCCATCTATATCGACGAGCTGCCCGTCTCGACGATCGGCAACACCACCGTGGTCGACCCGAACCTGTTCGACGTCGAGCGCGTCGAGTTCCTGCGCGGGCCGCAAGGGACGCTCTTCGGCTCGGGTTCGCTGTCGGGCGCGATGCGCATCCTGCAGAAGAGCCCCGACCTCAATGATTTCGACACCGCGGCGCTCGTCGATTTCGGGCTGACCGGGTCGGACAGTTTTCGTCAGCGTTACAATGCGATGATCAATGTGCCGCTGGTCGAGGACCGGCTCGCGGTGCGCGCGGTGGGTTTCTACCGCGACGAGGAAGGCTATCTCGACAATGTCGGGACCGGGGTGAAGAATTCGAACACGCTGATCGATTATGGCGGGCGACTGATCCTGCTGTGGAAACCGACCGACCGGCTTTCGGTCAAGCTGCTCGGCAGCTATGAATATAGCAATCCCAAGGACAGCTCGCTGACCCTCCCGTCGCTTGGGCGCAACAAGCGCGTGTCGGACGAACCCGACCGCTTCACCGGCAAGCAGGCGATCGCCAACGCGACGATCGACTATGAGTTCGATTTCGCCAAGCTCACCAGCTCGTCGACTTATTCGGATTTCGACCAGCGCTTTTATGTCGACCTTGCGGGCACTTTCGCGCCGGGGTCGTTCCCGGGGGCGCCGATCGCCTTCGGGCTCGACGCCGACGGTTATGACAAGGTGTTCGTGCAGGAAACGCGGCTGGCCTCGACGCTCGACGGGCCGTTCGAATTCGTGCTCGGCGGTTTCTACCTGCACCGCCGCCGCGACGTCGACTTCTTCTATCGCTCGAACCTCGATTTTCTCGCGGCGCGCGGGCTGACCGGGCTTCCCGACAAATATTTCCAGAAGCTCTACACCCACTCGATCAGCAAGGAGCTCGCGGGCTTCGGCGAGCTGACCTACCGTTTCTCGGACAAATTCTGGCTGACCGGCGGCATGCGCTATGGCGAGACCTCGGCGCAGGCCTTCACCGAAGCGGGGGGCTATCTCGCGACCGCGGCGGGGTTCAATTATTATACCTATGCCCTGTTCGGCATTCCGGCGAATTTCACCACCTTCACCCCCTATGCGGCGGTCGAGGGGGTCAAAGCCAAGGGATCCAAGCCGTCGTGGAAGGCGAGCGCGACCTTCAAGCCGAGCGACAACCTGACCACTTATGCGACCTTCTCGACGGGTTTCCGCGCGCCGATCGTCAATGCGCGCGCCGGGGCGCCGAGCCTCGTCGATCCCAACGACATCATCATCCCGTTCGGCGCAACGTCGGACAGCCTGAAAAGCTATGAGGTCGGCGCGAAGGGCCGCTGGCTGGGCGGGCGCGTCAGCATCAACGCCGCTTTCTACCTGATCGACTGGAGCAATATCCAGGCGCAGGCGAACCGCGTGTCGGACTCGGTGCAGTTCGCGACCAACATCGGCGCGGCGCAGAGCAAGGGGTTCGAATTCGAAGTCAATGTGATCCCCGCGACCGGGGTGTCGATCGGCTTCAACGGCGCATATAACGACAGCAAGATCACCAAGCTGTCGGCTGCCGAGGCGGCGATTTCGGGCGCGGTGCTCGGGCACCGGCTGTCGGCGCCGCGGATCCAGGGGTCGGCCTATATGAGCTATAATTTCAAGATCGGGTCGGACGTCGATGCGATGTTGGCGGTCAACGCCCAGCATATCGGGTCGTACAACAGCAGCTTCCCGAACACGCCGGGCCTGCCGAATGTGCCGCTGTCGACCTTCGGCGAGACCGACGCGTACAGCAATGTCAACATGAGCCTCGGCTTCAAGAAGGGCGACCTGTCGGCGCAGCTCTATGTCGAAAATCTCTTCGACGATCATTCGATCACCTACATCCACCCGGAGGCGTTCCTCGTGAGCCGCTTCGGCACGATGCGGCCGCGGACCTTCGGCATCCGCCTCGGCTACAGCCTCTAAACCGTGGCGACCGACACGCTCCCCGCATCCGCCACGAGGCCGGCCGCGCGGCCCGGCTTCGTGCTCGGGATGCTCTGCTTCGTCTATGTGCTGAACTTCCTCGACCGGCAGCTGCTGTCGATCCTCGCGAAGCCGATCCAGGACGCGCTCCAGATTACGGACGGCCAGCTCGGGCTGATCAGCGGGCTCTATTTCGCGATGTTCTATTGCTTCATCGCGATCCCGGTCGGCTGGTTCGCCGACCGGACGAGCCGCGTCGGGGTGCTGTCGGTCGCCTGCGCGGTGTGGAGCGGCGCGACCGTGGCCTGCGGCGTGGCGGCGAACTACACCCAGCTCGCGATCGCGCGGATGGTCGTGGGCTTCGGCGAGGCGGGGGGCGTGCCGCCCTCCTATGCGATCATCACCGACACCTATCCGCCGGGCAAGCGCGCCGCGGCGCTCGGCATCTTCAACCTGGGGCCCGCAATCGGCGCCGCGGCGGGGGTGGCGTTCGGCGCGGCGATCGCCGAGAAGTTCGGCTGGCGCATCCCTTTCATCGCGGTGGGGGCGATCGGCGTGGTCACCGCGGTGCTCGTCTGGCTGACGGTGCGCGAGCCCCGGCGCGGGGCGACCGATGTCGCCGGACCGGCGGCGACGGAAAAGGCCGATTTCTGGCCGACGGTGCGGATGTTCCTGTCGCATCCGATATTGATGCTCGCGGCGCTCGGAGGGGGCGCGACGCAGTTTGTGACCTATGGCCTCGGCAATTTCGCGGTGCTGTTCCTGATGCGCGAAAAGGGCATGCTGCTCGGCGAAGTCGCGATCTGGTACGCACTGGTGCTGCTGATCGGCATGGGCGGCGGGATGATCGTGTCGGGCCGGGTGATCGACCGGATGGTGAAGAAATCGCGCACCGGTTACGCGACCGCACCGGCGCTGTCGCTGGCGGTGGCGATGCCCTTCTATCTCGCTTTCGTCTGGGCGCCGGGCTGGCCGCTGGCGCTCGCGCTGCTCACCGTCGTGATGGTGTTCAACTATTTCTACCTCTCGGCGTCGGTCGCGCTGGTGCAGGAGGAAGTGAAGCCCAGCCAGCGCGTGCTCGCGGGCGCGCTGCTGCTGCTGATCATGAACTTCATCGGGCTGGGGCTGGGGCCGACATGGGTCGGCTTCGCGAGCGACTGGTTTACCGCGCAGGGCGAGGCGCATGGGCTGCAGTCGGCGCTCTACACGCTGACGCCCTTCTACGTCGTGGCTATCGGGCTGTTCCTGTGGCTCGCAGCAGGGCTCCGCCGGCAGGAGGCCTTGGCATGAAGGCGATAGCGAGCGCGATGGCGGCCGCGGGGCTGGTCATGGCGGCGCCCGCGATGGCCGCGCCGGTGGTCGAGGCGCCCGCAGGCACGGTCGAGGGCAAGAGCGTCGGCAAGCTCAGCGTGTTCAAGGGCATTCCCTATGCCGAGGCGCCCGTGGGGCCGCTGCGCTGGAAACCGCCGGTGGCGCTTCCCGTCTGGACCGGCGTGCGCAAGGCGCAGAGCTTCGGCGCCGCCTGCATCCAGCCGCGCCCGACCGCGATCGGCATCTACACCAACCCGCCCGCAAAGATGTCCGAGGATTGCCTGACGCTCAACATCTGGGCGCCCGAGGGGGTGAAGGATGCGCCGGTGATCGTGTGGATCCACGGCGGCGCGCTGACCAACGGGTACAGTCATGAAGGCATGTATGACGGCGCGAAGCTCGCGGCGCGCGGGGCGGTGATCGTGTCGATCAACTACCGCCTCGGCGCGCTCGGCTATCTGGCGCATCCCGAGCTCAGCAAGGAATCGCCCGACGGCGTGTCGGGCAATTACGGGCTGCTCGACCAGATCGCCGCGCTCGAATGGGTGAAGGCCAATATCGGCGCGTTTGGCGGCGATGCGGGCAATGTCACCATCGCGGGCGAGTCCGCGGGGGCGCTCAGCGTGATGTATCTGATGACGGCGCCCAAGGCGCGCGGGCTGTTCCACAAGGCGATCGCGCAGAGCGCCTATATGATCTCGACCCCGTCGCTGCGCGAGGCGCGGCATGGCGAGGTGCCCGCCGAGACGATGGGGAGCAAGGTCGCCGCCGCGCTCGGCGCCGCTGACCTCGCGGCGTTGCGTGCGATGGACGCGACGGCGCTCAACGACGGTGCCCTGAAGGTGGGCTATTTCCCGTGGGGCACGGTCGACGGCAAGGTGCTGCCGCGCCAGCTGGTGGACAGCTTCGACCGCGGCGAGCAGGCGCCGGTGCCGATCATCGCGGGGTTCAACATCGGCGAGATCCGCTCGCTGCGCATGCTGGCGCCGCCGACCCCCACAAGTGCCGCAGCCTATGAAGCGGCGATCCGCGAGCGCTACGGCGATCTGGCCGACGGCTGGCTCAAACTCTATCCGGCGACGAACCTCGGCGAGGCAGTGCTCGCGACGACCCGCGACGCGCTGTACGGCTGGACCTCGGAGCGGCTGGCGATGAAGCAGGGCGCGCTCGGGCAGAAGGCCTATCTCTACCTCTTCGACCACGGCTATCCCGCCGCGAGCGAAGCGGGGCTGCACGGCTTTCACGCCGCCGAGATCCCCTATGTCTTCGGCACCGCGACCGATACGCCGCCCTATTGGCCGAAGATCCCCGACACGGTCGCCGAAAAGCGCTTCGCGACCGCAATGGGCGATTATTGGGTGTCCTTTGCAGGGACCGGCAAGCCCGAGGCGGCAGGGCAGGCGGCGTGGAAGCCCTATGGCGAGGGCGCGGCCTTCCTCGCCTTCGCCGATATCCCGCGTGCGGGCGCACGGCTGATGCCGGGCATGTACAGGCTGCACGAGGCGGCGATGTGCCGCCGCCGCGCCGCGGGCAATCTGCCGTGGAACTGGAACACCGGCATCCTGTCGCCCGTGCTGGCCAAGGGCGCCGGTTGTCCATGATCGACGGCCGCATGCAGGATTATCCGCTGACGCTGAACCGCTTCCTCGACCATGCTGCGCGCTGGCACGGCGAGGCCGAGGTCGCGACCGCGCGCCACGACGGCAGCGTGGCGCGTGTGAGCTACGCGGAGCTGCGCGAGCGCAGCCTCGCGATTTCGTCGCTGCTCGCCGGCTTCGGCATCGCGCAGGGCGACCGCGTCGCGACGCTCGCGTGGAACAGCGCGGCGCATGTCGAGCTCTGGTATGCGGTGATGGGCATGGGCGCGGTGTGCCACACGCTCAACCCGCGGCTGACCGGGCCACAGCTCGCATCGATGGCGGTGCAGTCGGGGGCGAAGATTCTCGTCGCGAGCGCCGACCTGCTGCCGCTGGCAAAGCTGATCGCCGAGCGCGCGCCGGGGATCGAGCGCATCCTGCTGATCGACGGCGAGGCTGGCGAGAGTGCGAGCGTTCCCGTTACCGAACTGGAAGATCTAATCGCCGACGCGCCGGGCAACGCGACCTGGGGCGACTTCCCCGAGACCGCGCCCGCGGGCCTCTGTTTCACCTCGGGCACGACCGGCGCGCCCAAGGGGGTCACCTACACGCACCGCGGCAGTTTCCTCCACACGCTGCGCAGCCTGCAGGCCGACGTCATGGCCTTCACCAGCCGCGATGCGGTGCTCGCCGTGGTGCCGATGTTCCACGCCAATGCCTGGGGGCTGCCCTTCGCGCTGCCCGCGGTCGGGGGCAAGCTGGTGCTGCCCGGGCGGCAGGCCGACGGCGCGAGCCTGGCGCGGCTGATCGCGGCCGAGGGGGTGACGATCGGGGTCGGGGTGCCGACCGTGTGGCTCGGGCTGGTCGATCATCTTGAGGCCGTCGGGGGCGAGTTGCCGGCGCTGGAGCGCCTGATCGTCGGAGGCGCGCCGATGGCGCCGGCGCTGATGGAACGGCTCGAAGCGCGGCTCGGGGTCACGGTGCAGACGAGCTGGGGGATGACCGAATTGTCGCCGCTGGGTGTGATCGCGCCGCCCGATGATCCGCACCGCAATGCCGCGGTGTCGGGGCGGCCCGCAATCGGCGTCGATCTGCGGCTGACCGACGCGGGCGGCGCGCCGCTGCCCGAACAGCGCGGCGGCGAGGGGCATCTCCATGTGCGCGGCGCATCGGTGGTCGATCGCTATTTCGGTGAAGAGGCGCCTGTGACCGATGCCGAGGGCTGGTTCCCGACCGGCGACCTCGCGCGGATCGACGCCAGGGGCAATCTGATCATCACCGGCCGCGCCAAGGATCTGATCAGGTCGGGCGGCGAATGGATCAACCCCGCCGAGATCGAGGCGGTCGTCGGCGCGCTGCCGCAGGTGTCGCTGGCCGCGGTCATCGGGCGGCAGGACGCCAAATGGGGCGAGCGCCCGGTGCTGCTGGTCGAGATGCGCGGCGGCGACGAGATCGACGACGCTGAACTGCTCGCGCCGCTGAGTGGCCGCGTCGCGCCGTGGTGGATACCCGATGCCGTCGTGCGGCTCGACGCCATGCCGCTGGCGCCGACGGGAAAAATCGATAAGATTCGGCTCAGGAACGACTATGGAGCCTGTTGAAAGAGCATCGCCGCGCGGCGGCGACAGACGGGGATCGGATTTGGGACCAGGGACGGATCAGGCGAAAGTGCGGCGGCGGTCGACCAAGGCCGAACAGCGCGCCGAAACGATCGAGCAGATGCTCGACGAGGCCGAATATCTCTTTTCGAAGCACGGGCTGCACGGCGTGACGCTCAAGGACGTCGCAAAGCGCGTCGGCGTGCACCACACTTTGCTGAACTATTATTTCGAGGACAAGAAGAGCCTGTTCGACGCGGTCTTCGCGCGGCGCGCCGTGGTGACCAGCGAGCGGCGGATGAAGGCGCTCGACGATTATGAAAAGGCCGCGGGCGGCAAGCCGACGGTCGAGGGCGCGCTGCACGCCTTTCTCGACACGGACCTCGACCTCTATATCCACGGCGGCGAGGGGTGGAAAAATTACGGCGCGCTCGGCGCGCTGGTCGCCAACACCCCCGAATGGGGCGCCGAGTTGATGGACAGCCATTTCGACCCTGTCGTGCTGCGGTTGATCGACCTGCTCAAAAAGGCGCTGCCCGACTGCGCCGAGCGCGACATCTTCTGGGGCTATCATTTCGTCACCGGCGCGCTGATGGTTACCCTCGCGCGGACCGGGCGCATCGACAAATTGTCGGGCGGCGTCTGCAAGTCCGAGGATTTCGAGGCGATCAAGGCGCGCATGGCCTCGTTCATGGCCGCGGGATTCCTTCAGATCTGCAACAAGCCGGCCTGACCCTGGAAGGGCGGGGATTCCTTCGACGGTAGCCTGTGTCTTCGTTCAGATATTAACTAACAAGCGAGTGAATAAAAGGGTTTTTGAGCATGACGATAGCAGGATCGGATAGGTCGCTCGCCGGCCGCGTGGCGATCGTGACGGGCGCGGGGGGCGGGCTGGGCCGGGCGCACGCGTTGTACCTCGCGAGCCAGGGCGCGTCGGTGGTCGTCAACGATCTGGCGCTCGAGTCGGCCGAGGTCGTCGCCGGCGAAATCGAGGCGGCGGGCGGCACCGCGCTTCCCGTCGCGGGTTCGGTCACCGACGAGGCCGCGGTCGCGGCGATGGTGCGCGAGGTGCTCGACCGCTGGGGCCGCATCGACATATTGATCAACAATGCCGGCATCCTTCGCGACAAGAGCTTCGCCAAGATGAGCCTCGACGATTTCCGGCTGGTCGTCGACGTCCACCTGATCGGGGCGGCGATCTGCTGCAAGGCGGTTTGGGAGGTCATGCGCGCCCAGCAATACGGCCGCATCGTGATGACCACCTCCTCGTCGGGGTTGTGGGGCAATTTCGGCCAGGCCAATTATGGCGCGGCGAAGATGGCGCTCGTCGGGTTGATGCAGACGCTGGCGATCGAGGGCGAGAAATACGGCATTCGCGTCAACGCGTTGGCGCCGACCGCGGCGACGCAGATGACGCACGGCGTGCTGGCGGACGAGAGCCTTGCGGCGCTTGACCCGGCGCTGGTCAGCCCCGCGCTGCTTCCGCTCGTCGGCCGGGAGGCGCCGACGCGCACGATCCTCTGTGCGGGGGCCGGGCATTTCGCTGCGGCCGAAGTGACCCTGTCGCCTGGCGTCTATGTCGGGGCTGGGCCCGACGCGGGGCTGCGGCTTGTGGAAGCTTTGCCGCAGGTGATGGATCGCCATGGCGCGCTCGTCCCTGCCTATGGCTTCACGCAGGCCGAGCGCGAGGTCGCGAGCGCCGCGGCGGCGCGCGAGCGCGCACCGGTATAATTATAAGGGCGAACGGCAGAGCACCGCCGCTGCCGCGCCGCGGGGTAACTGCCCAGCCGGTCACAGCCGGGAACCATCGGTCGATCCGGGACCGGTCGCGTCCCAACTAAGCCGCACTTGCCGGCGATCGGCATCGGGCCGCGTGGTGAACCTGTCAGATAGGCTTGCAATAGCTGTAAGATAGGTTACGGTCCGCCGCGGGAGAAATGCCATGGCGACCAAGCATGCGGTTATCGTTTCGCACGAGATGACGACATTCGTCGGCAAGGGGGGATGCGATCGCCGGGCGCTGCCGCCCGATGCGCTGATCCTCGGCTTCGGCGCGAGTCAGGATCCGGTCATAAGCACTTTGAGTTCACGCGATCTCGAAGGCGCCGCTGGCGACCATCTGCTCATCGTCGCCGTCGCGCGCGGCGCGTGCCGACGGCTGTTCGGCGAACTGCCCGATCCCGATGCGCGCTGGTACCTGCCGTCGGACCTGCGCGCGCTCGGCCAGTCGATCCTCGCGCCCGACAGCGACGCCCCTGCGATCGACACTTTGCGCCTCGCGCGCTCAATCGAGCTGCTTTGCCAATTCTTCGCTGCGCTGCGCGCTGGGCGCCTCGTCAGCGTCGATGGCCAGCCGAGCCTCTGTGAAAAAGACATCGCGCGCATCGCGGCAGCGCGGCGCATCGTCGACGAGCGCTGGCACGAGAAGCTTACCCTTGATGATATCGCCCGCAGCTGCGGCATCAACCGCGACAAGCTGACCCGGGGTTTCCGCGAGCTCTATCATTGCACCGTCGCCGAGGCGCTGAGCGAACACCGGCTGCGCCAGGCGCGCCAGATGCTCGCGGCCAGCGACCTGCCGGTGGCGAGCATCGGTTATCGCTGCGGCTATCTGAACAACGCCAGTTTCACCCGCGCCTTCTCGCGCCGTTTCGGCATGGCGCCGACCGCGATGCGCCGCGTCGGAGTAGCGGCGTGAGCGAGACGCTCGACGCTGCGGCGCGCGGTTCGCTGGTCGAGCGCGCGATGGAGTTCGTCCGCGACTATATCCGGACCAACGATCTCAAGGTCGGCGACACGCTGCCGGGCGAGAGGAGCTTTGCGACGCAGATGGGAGTCAGCCGCCCGGTAATGCGCGAAGCGTTCGGGGCGCTCGCAGCGCTGCGGCTGGTCGATGTCGGCAACGGCCGCAAGCCGCGCGTCGGTGCGATCGACGGCTCGGTGATGGCGGCGTCGATGAGGCATGCGGTGAACACCGCGCAGGTGAGCCTTGCCGACGTCTGGGACGTGCGCCGCACGCTCGAGCTGCGCACCGCAGAGCTCGCCGCCTTGAACCGGAGCGAGGAGCAGGCGCGCACCATCCTGACGGCGGTACACGGACTCGCGGTCGACCGTGACGAAGCGGCGCGCACCGCCGCCGATACCACCTTTCACCAAACGATCGCGGCGGCGAGCGGCAATCCGCTTTTCTATCAGATCGTGCGCTCGTTCGAGGAATTGATGGCGCTCGCCATCCCGCGCGCGTGGGAGGAACGCGCGACCGAGGAGGAGCGCGAGGAAGCGCTGGCACTGCACCGCGAGGTCGCCGACGCGATCGCGGCGCGCGAACCCGCGCGGGCGCGATCCGCTATGGACCAGCATTTCGCCAATTCGATCGGCGAGCGGCTGCGGGACGCCCGTTGATGGCCGCCGCCCCCGCGGCGGGCCGCTTCGCGGGGGTCGAACTCGGCGGGACCAAGGTCATCGTCACCTTGGCCGACGGGATCGACATCGCCGAACAGCATAGCTTGCCGACGACGAGCCCTGCCGAAACGCTCGGCGCTGCGGTCGCGCGGCTGGCGGCGTGGGACGATGCGGTGCCGCTGGCCGCGATCGGCATCGCGAGCTTCGGCCCGATCCGTGTCGATCCGGCGGCGACCGATTACGGAACCATGCTTTGTACGACCAAGGCGGGCTGGGCGGGTGCGCACATCGTCGGCGCCTTTTCCGAGCGCTTTGCCTGCCCGATTGCGCTCGATACCGATGTCAACGGCGCCGGCATCGCCGAGGCCGTGCTCGGTGCGGGGCGGGGGTGCAGGACGATCGTCTATCTGACGATCGGGACCGGGGTGGGCGGCGGCGTGATCGTCGGGGGAAGGCCGGTGATCGGGCGGCTCCACCCCGAAATCGGCCACCTGCGCCTGCGCCGCGGGGAGGGCGACGTTTTCGCCGGCGCCTGCTCATTTCATGGCGACTGCATCGAAGGGCTACTGAGCGGACCGGCGCTGCGCGCGCGTTTCGGCCGCGACCCGGCGACGGTCGATCCCTCCGATCCCGCATGGGATATGGCCGCATCGGACCTTGCAGAACTTTTCGTCGCGCTGATGCTGACGCTGTCCCCCGATCGCATCATCGTCGGCGGCAGCGTCGCGCTGGGTCAGCCCGGCCTGCTCGCGCGGGCAACTGATCGCGCCGGTGAAATGTTGATCAAATACATCCCTGATTATGACGTTGCGGCATTATCGTGTATCGTCCGTCCGCCGGCGCTGAAGAATGACGCCGGACCGATGGGGGCCATATTGCTGGCGGTGGGAGCGGATCGGCAGGGTCCACCCAGTGTCACATCGGGCTTGCGTTCGTCAGCCCTTCGTGATTCACGGGGGTGAGAGCATAAAAATCGGCTTCCGCCGATAGGGGCGCAACGAGCGGAGACTGGCATGAAGGCAGATGATGCAGCGACGGCACATTCGGGCGGCAGCGCCGCGCGGTCGCAACCGCGGTCGGGCGTCGCGCGACCCGTTGCACCTAGTTAGCCAGCTTGATTTAGACTCCTGATGTATTATTCCCGCTCCGTGCAAGGCGATCCCGATAATTACCTCAGCCTTCTGTCGGCCGCGCAGATCGAAACGTTGCGGCATGTTTTCGAGCATAAAAATTCCAAGGAAATCGCGCGGCTGATGAATGTTTCGCCGCACACGGTCGATGAACGTGTTCGACGCGCGTTAAAAAAATTAAATGTTTCCAATCGCGTGGAGGCAGCAACGATATTGGCTCGTAACGGTGTCTTTGACGATGTTACCCCTTATCAGCCTTTGACATATCAATCGCTTTACCTTTCGGACGACGCCGCAGCCGAGGAAGGCGGTCCGGGGCGTGGATCGGCCTGGCAGGTTCTGAACATCGGGCTGCCATTTCCGACCAAGTCCCAGCCGGTCAATCGGCATGGGTTGTTGGAAAGGATTGTCTGGCCAATCTTGATCGCCTTCGTGACGATTTTGGCCTTCTCTGCTCTCTACTCGATCCTTGTCGGACTTGGGCGGTTGACCTGACGTTCGAATGAATGCTGGCGGGGGGAACCGGTAGCATTCCTTTTTCAAGGACCAAGAAAATGCTGAACCAACGACTCTCCGGCGCAAAGAAGATCGCTTCCGAGTTGCATCAGGCGGAAGACGCCATCGACGAGGCGATGATCCGCATCGCCAATCTGGCCGCGACGCTGCCCACCGTGCGCCGCGACACCAATATGTCGGCGATCGTCGGCCAGGAAGCGATGGCCAAGGTCGCGCATGCGCTCGCCGCTGCCGGTGACGTCCGCCAGTTGCTCACCGACGCGCACCTCGCGCTCACCGTCACCCAGAAAGAGGTCGGCCTCGGCACCCGCATGTTCGGCGCCGGCGTGAAGCCCGCGAGCGCGACGCTCGACGAGGGGAGCAACGACCTGGTGGCCGCGGCGCCGCTGGCCAAGGCCAGCTGATAGCCACAAGGGGTCAGTACGCCACATGTGGGCCGTTGCGATCTATTACGCTGTTTTGCTGGGCACGGTGGCCGTCGCGATGAGGCGCGGCGGCCCCCTCGAACGCTGGGCGGCGTATACGGCGCTGATCGCTTCGGTCTGCTCCACATTGGTGTCACCCGTTCCGGAATGGACGAATATCGAACTCAATATCTTCGTCATCGACGTCATCGTCTTGGGAAGTTTCTGGTGCATCGCCTTCAAAACAGACCGGTTTTGGCCTTATTGGATCACCGGCTGGCAATTGATCGCGATTTTCGGGCATCTTCAGAAGCTGATGTTTTCGGAGATATTGGCGCGACCCTATTCGCTGCTTTCGATATATGTGTCCTATCCGATCCTGTTCGTGATCATGTACGCGGCGGGATCGACGAAACGGAACGGTGACATGAGGGCGGCCGCCTAGCGGCGCCCCCAGGGGTCCCAGGTCATGCAGCAATTTTCGAATGTTGAAATTGCGGAAATCAAATCGCGGATCGACCAGATACAGGAGATGCTGGCGACGGGGGCGGGTGCGCAGGCACCCGACGCCGCGCGGCCCGATCGTATCGATGCGCCGGTGCCGGGATTGATCGAGCAGCTCAACTTCAGCATGCAGATGCGGCGCACGCGCCGGGCGCATTTCGGCACCGCCCAGCTGACCGGGCCGACCTGGGACATGATGCTCGACCTGATGCTCGCCAAGACCAACGGCCGCGAACTCAGCGCCAGCGACCTCGCGACCGGCGCGGGGGTGCCGCTGTCGTCGGGGCTGCGCATGATCGCGCTGCTCGAACAGCTGGACCTTGCTGAGCGCTATATCGACGAACGCGACCGCCGCCGCTCGATCGTGCGGCTGACCGACAATGGCGTCGACAGCATGACGCGGTATTTCGAGAAAATCGGCCAGGCGTGGAACGGCCGGCAGCGCTATGCGGCGTGAGTGATCGGCGCGCTCTTCCCTGAAGCGGAGAGGGCTTTGGCGCTACTCCGTAACGTCGCGCAGCATCCGGTCGATCTTAGCCATTGCGCCCGCCTTGATCTGGCACACGCGCGCGGCGCTGACGTCGAGCGTCAGGCCGATTTCCTGCAGGTTCAGCTCCTCGAAGAAATAGAGTTGTAGCACCAGCTGTTCGCGTTCGGGCAGCCGCGCGATGCAGGCGCCCAGCGCCTCCAATAGATCGTCCTGCTCCATCCGCTCGTCGGCGCCCTCGCTGTCGTCGGCGAAGAGGAAGCTGCCTTCGTCGACCAGCGCGTCGAGCGAGGTCGAGCGGCCGTAGGTTGCGCTGCGTTCGAGTGCGAAATACTCCTCGGGCGACATCTCGAACGCCGCGGCCATTTCGGCGGTGGTGGGCGCGCGCATCAGATTCTGTTCGAGCGCCGCGCGGACCGACGCGATCCGCTTGCTCGCGACCATCGCCGAGCGGCCGACATCGGCCTCGCGGCGCAGCTGGTCGATCATCGCGCCGCGGATGCGCGTCGAGGCATAGGTGGCGAAGACATAGCCGCGATCCTCATAATGGCGGCTCGCCTCGATCAGCGCGATCAGCCCGGTCTGGATCAGGTCGTCGAGGTCGCTGGTGCGCGATACGCGCGAGAAGACCTGCCAGGCGATCTTGCGGACCAGCGGCGCATATTCGTCGATCAGCTCCTCGGCGCTGGCGCCGTAACCCTGCGGCGAAACGGCGCGCGCGAACTGCTCGGCGGGCTCAATTCTCATGATGATGGTCCTTCATCTGGTCGGCGCTCTCGCCCGTGAGGCGGGGAACTTCGGCGCCGATCGTCGCGACGATCTCGGTCGCCTTGGTCGCCGGGATTTCGAGGTAGGAAATGACCGCGACGTCGGGGAAAGTCGCGCGCACCAGCCGCGACAGAGCGGGCCGGCAGATCGGCGACGCGACGAGCGCGAAGCTGCGGGTCGAGAGGAGCAGGGGCTCGACCGCCTGGCCGACCTGGTCGATGATCTTCATCGCCAGGCCGTGCTCGAACGGCCATTCGGCGCCGGGGTTGGCGCGCACCGCCTGGTTGAGCAGCATTTCGATTTCGGGCGTGAAGGTCACGACGGGGAGCGGCATGCGGCTGGGCACGATCGTCTGGACGATCAGCGCGCCGATTCGCTGGCGCACCGCCTCGACCAGCTCGGTCTCGCCGAGCTGCTGCCCCGACATCGCGACCATCGCCTCGGCGATCTTGCGGAAGTCGCGCAAGGGGATGCGCTCGACGAGCAGCGTCTTGCAGAGGCTCGCGATGCGCGGGAGGGTGAAGCCGGTCGGCGTAAGGCTGGCCGCGAGCTGCGGATAATGCGTCTTGAGGTTGTCGACCAGCGCCTGCGCGTCGTCGATGCCGAACAGGTCGGACGCCGATCCGACGATGCTGTTATTGAGGTGCGTCGCGACCACGGTCGCCGGATCGACGACGGTATAGCCCGCCGCGATCGCATCGTTCTGCGCCGCGCGCGGGATCCACAGCGCATCGAGCCCGAAGGTCGGGTCCTTGCACGGGCGCCCCGCGACCTTGGTGATCAGGTCGCCCGAGTCGAGCGCGAGCATTTCGTGGGGGAAGACCTCGTCCTCGCCCACGATGACGCCCGCGACCGAGATGCGATAGACGTTGCCGGGCAGCGACAGGTCGTCGCTGACTTTCACCGCGGGGACGACGAAGCCCAATTCCTTCGACAGCTGGCGGCGGATGCCGGTGATGCGGCCCATCAGCGGCGCGCCCTTGCGCTCGTCGACCAGCGCGACGAGCGCGTAGCCGATCTCGAGCTGGCACGCGCTGCCCTCGCTGACGTCCGCCCAGTCGATCAGGTGCGGGTCGGCGGGCGGCGCGGCGGGTTCGGCCGCGACGATCGCCGCACTGGCGGCGGCCTTGCGCAGTTGCCAGCCCATCGCGAGCGACAGCGCCGCGGCGGGTAGGATGAGCATCTGCGGCATCGCCGGGACGAGGCCGAGGACGAACAGCACGCCGCCCACCGCGAACCAGATGTGCGGTGCGGCGAACTGGCTGCCGATCTGGCCCGAAAGGTCATGCGGCGAGGTGACGCGGGTGACGATCGCGGCGGCGGCGATCGAAAGCAGGAGCGCGGGGATCTGCGCGACGAGCGCGTCGCCGATCGCAAGCGTGACATAGGTGCTGCCCGCTTCGGAGAAGCTGAGGCCGTGGCTGAACACGCCGAGGATCAGCCCGCCGACGATGTTGACGAACAGGATCAGCAGGCCCGCGACCGCGTCGCCCTTCACGAATTTCGAGGCACCGTCCATCGAGCCGTAGAAATCGGCCTCGGTGGCGACTTCCTGACGCCGCGCCTTGGCTTCGTCGGGCGTGAGCAGGCCCGCGTTGAGGTCGGCGTCGATCGCCATCTGCTTGCCGGGCAAGGCGTCGAGCGTGAAGCGCGCCGACACTTCGGACACGCGGCCCGCGCCCTTGGTGATCACGACCATGTTGATGATCATCAGCACGACGAAGACGAACAGGCCGACGATATAGTCGCCGCCGATCAGCACCTGGCCGAACGCTTCGATCACATGGCCCGCGGCGTGCGTGCCCTCATGCCCGTGGACGAGCACGACGCGCGTCGAGGCGACGTTGAGCGCGAGGCGGAAGAGGGTGGTGAGCAGCAAGACCGTGGGGAAGGCCGAAAAGTCGAGCGGCTTGGCGGCCGACAGCGCGACCATCAGCACCGCGAGGCTGATCATGATGTTGGCGACGAAGCTGATGTCGAGGACCAGCGGCGAGACCGGGATCACCATCAGCGCGACGAGGATCAGCATCCCCGCGGGCAGCGCCGCGGCGCCGGCGAAGCGGCTCGCCTGTTTCATGCTCGGCATCGCGGTCACGCATGGCCTCCCAGCGACGCGAGTCGCTGATAGGCCTGGGCGGCGAAGCCCATCGACAGTTTCTTGGGCATCGGCTGGATATCCATCATCGGGAGCGGCGGTCGGCCGCCCTGGGTGCCGCTGGCGCTGGCCATCTGTATGCGCCAGCCTGGATTGGCGGGCGGGGTGGCGCCGCCGGGCATGAAGCCGGGGGAGCCGCCGGCGTCGAGCTTGGCGCGGAAGCGTTCGCGAATGTCCTGCAGGCTGCGCATGCTGCCGTCGGACGCGTAGAAGATCGAGCGGTTGGCGGCGGCTGCATCGGGCAGCATCGCCGCGCCGGGCTGGTCGGGGTCGGCGGCCATCGCGGTCAGGAATTTGACCGCGCCGCCCGAGCCCAGGAAATGTGCGAGATAGAGGTCGACAGGCTCGGCGGCGCGGCCGATGCGGCTTTCGACATAGGCGCGGTTGTCCGAGGTGAAGGCCGCGGCCATTGCGGCCGATGCGGCGGGATCGTCGCGCAGGTCCATAATCTGCTGGCGCAGTGTCGGATCGGTCACCGCCAGGCGGCCCGAGGCGTCGCGGCCGATCGCATTCGCCGCCCAGCCGAGGCCGTGGTCGGCGCCGTGGCGGTCGAGCGTCGCGAGCCAGGTCGAGCGCGTGAACTGATAGAGCCCGCGCGCCGACGAGGTCGATGCCTGCGCGGTGGGGTTGAACCCGCTTTCGACGCGCGCGACGTCGACCAGATAGTCGAAGTCGATCCCGGTGCGCGCCGACGCATCCTGCACCGCCGTCATCACGGGGGAGGTCGCGCCGCCGGCTGCACTGCTGCTGATCGTCGTCATGGCTTTCGGTCTCGCTGCATTCAGCAGACCAAAAGCAATCATCGTGCCATTCGCCCGAAAGGCGCGGCTTTCTTTGGTTAATTAGTAGCTTAGGGCGATCCCTTGGGCGCGCGTGCCGCGCAGCGCATGGCCGTTGTCAATCCTCTGACGCGTCCAGTCCCTGAGGATGTTGACGCGGATCGCGGCGGCCTCGAGCTTGCGGAGGACCTTGTCGATCAGCATTCGTGCATGCTCCTCGCGCCCCGGCGGAACCTTGGCGCCCTTGAACAGGATCACCGCGGTCGCGAGCGCCTCGGTCGCGGCGATGATCGCGCCGGCGTCATGCCCGTCGAGCGCCTCGACCAGCGCGTCGAGCTGCGCCTGGACCTCGTCCATCTGCATCATCATGCGTCGGCGCTGCCGGCGTGGAACTGCAGCATCGCGCGCGCTGTGGCGGCGGGGTCGAGCCGGTAGCTGCCGCCCGCGATCGCCTCGCGGATCGCGGCGACGCGGCCATGGTCGACCGGGACCGGCTGCTTTGCGATATCGGCGGCGAGGGTGATCAGGCTGGCGCTCGCGGCGGCGTCCTGCGTCGGGCGCGGCATCGTGGCGGCTTTTTCCTCGGTGGTGGCGGAGGCGAGTTTGCGCACGGCGCCGAGGCGCACGACATTGCCGACCTGCAATCCGATCTTGCCGTCTCCCGTCATATGCGCCTCCTTTCCAATGGCCGCCGTCGGAAAATCGACGCGGCGCTTACAGGGGCTTTAACGGCGGGGTGCGCGGGCGATTAAGGCAGGTCTTGCGAAAAAGATAAGAAAAGGCCCGGCAGCGTCGGAAAACCGACAGCCACCCGGCCAGAGCAGGGTTTGTTGTCTAAAGCCCCTCCCCTTCAGGGGAGGGGTTGGGGTGGGGGCCCGCGGCCTTGCGCGAGGTTTCGGGCCCCCACCCGCTGCGACTAAGGCCGGCTACGCCGGACCTAAGTCTCGCTGCCCTCCCCTGAAGGGGAGGGCGTGATTAGGTCAATCCGCCAGGCGCGCGCGGCCGGGGCCGGTGACGATGGCGCTGAGGCTCGATTTGGGATCGCTGCCCTTGAGCGCGATGAGCTCGCCGACGCGGCCGTCCTGCGTCGCGGTCGCGGCATAGCTGATCGCGAAGCTTTCGGTTTCGATCGTCACGCGGACATTGTCGCCGCGGCGGATGGCCGGTGCGGCGGCGGCAGGCTTGGCGACGAAGCCGCCCGCGGCGCTGGCGCCGGCCGGGCCGCTCATCGGGACGCGCAGCCGCCAGCCGAGCGACGGGCAACGCACCGCGAGCGCATTGGCGTCGATCGCGGTGACCGACGCCTGCTCGGGGCAACGCGCGAGCTTGATGCGGCGGTCGATCGGGGTAGCGGTGCGGCCCATCGCATTGGCCACCATCGCGGTGAGCACGTCGATCGTCTGCCAGTCCTCGCTGGCCTGCTGCGCCGATGCGGCGGGGATGCAGGCGGCAAAAGCAATGACGCCCATGATGATCTTGCGGTTCACGACCCATCTCCTTTGGTCCAAAATGGTCGCTCGCAGGATTGCAGGATGCGTGCCAGTCCCGCTTTGCCGCGACGTTCGGGCGGTTCCGACAGGAGGCCGTCAGAATTTTGACCGCCCTGGGTCGGGCGAAAATCGAGCCGCCGGTGATCGCCCTTTTCGCGCTGATTTCCAGCCATAAAATCATTTTGGCACGCGCATTGCATCATGCCTTGGTGTTTCCGCGCGTCTGCGCCGGCCGGTGCCGGACGGGACCGTCGAAAGAAGGAATGATGTGATGGCATCCGAAAAGCTCTTTGGCATCCACGCCAGCGCGCTTCAGCTGCGCAGCCAGCGCATGATGATGCTGGCGTCGAACATCGCCAACGCCGCGACGCCGGGGTACAAGGCGCGCGACCTCGACTTCTCGAAGGCGCTCGACCTCGCGCAGCAGGGCGGCGACATGCAGGGCGCGATTTCCTATCGCGTGCCCGTCCAGTCGTCGCTCGACGGCAACACCGTCGAGATGGCGACCGAGCAGACCGCCTTCGCCGAAAATGCGCTCGCCTATCGCTCGAGCCTCTCTTTCCTGTCGGGGCGCGTGAACACGCTGACCCGCGCGCTGAAGGGCGAGTGACCATGAACGGCTCGCTCTCGGTCTTCGACATCAGCGGCCGCGCGATGTCGGCGCAGCTCGTCCGCCTCAACACCACCGCGTCGAACCTGGCCAATGCCGGGACGACGGCGGGCAGCGAGGCGACCGCCTATCGCGCGATGAAGCCGGTGTTCCGCACCGTGATGGATCAGCAGGGCCGCGCGACGGTCCAGGTCGACCAGGTCACCCAGACCAGGATGACCCCGACCAAGAAGCACGATCCCAACAACCCGCTGGCCGATGCCGACGGCAATGTCTGGGAAGCCGCGGTCGATAGCGCCGCCGAGCTGGTCGAGATGGTCGAGACCGCCCGGCAATATCAGAACAATGTCCAGGTCCTGGAAACCGCCAAGGGCCTGATCAACGAAACCCTCAGGATGGGACAGTAAGATGGCCGTCAACAGCGTCACCAATAACAGCAACGTCGTGATTCAGCCGAAAGGCACCTCGAATCAGATGGGGCAGCAGGACTTCCTGCGCCTGATGACCGCACAGCTGAGCCAGCAGGACCCGTTCAACCCGGTCGATAACCAGCAGATGGTCGCGCAGATGGCGCAATTCTCGAGCCTCGCCGGGATCACCGAGACCAACACCACGCTCCAGCAGATCTCCGAGCAGCTCACGGCGCAGACCCAGCTGCTCAAGGACATCAAGGCGGCGACCACGCCCGCCCCTACCAACACCACCCAGCAGTAAGGATAGTCCCATGTCTTTCTATACCTCGCTTTCGGGCCTCAAGGCCGCGCAGACCGACATGTCGGTCACCTCGAACAACATCGCCAACGCCGGCTCGATCGGCTTCAAGCGCAGCAAGGCGCAGTTCGGCGACATTTTCGCCGCCTCGCCCAACCAGTCGGCCAAGACGGTCGCGGGGCAGGGCACGCGCCTCAACGGCATCACCCAGCAGTTCACCCAGGGGTCGTATGAATCGAGCGAGAAGACGTTCGACATGGCGATCATCGGCGACGGGATGTTCGTCGTGAAGGGCGATGCGCCGCGCAATCAGGTCACCTATACCCGGAACGGCTCGTTCACGCCGCTCGAGAACGGCCGCGTGATCGACTCGACCGGCGCGACGCTGCAACTGCTGCCCGTCGATGCCAACGGCAATGTCACCAGCCGCGACCTCGCCTCGACCCAGGATTTCGTCGTGCCGCAGCATGCGGCGGGCAATCCCGACGCGGCGCTGGTCAATGTTTCGATCGGCCTCGACGGCCTCGCTTCGGCGACCTTCGCCGACGGATCGACGCAGGTGCTCGGCAAGATCGCGATGGCGACCTTCCCCGCGATGGAGGGCCTCCGCCCCGTCGGCGACGCGCACTGGCAGTCGACCGGCAACAGCGGCCCGCCGACGATCGACGCCGCGACCAATGGTCCGATGGGCACGATCCGCTCGGGCGCGCTCGAACGCTCGAACGTCGACATCACCGAGGAACTGGTGATGCTGATCGCCGCGCAGCGCAATTTCCAGGCGAATGCCAAGGCGATCGAGGGTGCGTCCGCGCTGACGCAGACGATCATCGGCCTGCGCTGATCATCCGCTAACCGCCGTTTGCCGGAAGGATCCCCATGGACCGCGTCATCTATACCAGCCTCACCGCGATGCGGGGCAGCATGGCCCGGCAGACGGCGATTGCGAACAACCTCGCCAACGCCCAGACCCCGGGTTTCCGCGCCGACATGGCCGAGGCGCAGTCCTTGTGGCTGCACGGGAACGGCATGGGCGGGCGCGCAATGGCGTCGGAGGAAGTCGTCGGCGCCGACATGCGCGCCGGCACGATCACGGCGACGGGGCGCGACCTCGACATCGCGATGGCGGGCGACGCGATGCTCGTCGTCCAGGCGCCGAACGGCGAGGAGGCCTATACCCGCCGCGGCGACCTGCAGGTTTCGCCGAGCGGGCTGCTGACGACGGGCGACGGCCATCCGGTGCAGGGCTCGCAAGGCCCCGTCACCATCCCGCCCGCGGATTCGATCAAGATCGACGAGCAGGGGCGCGTCTTCGTCGTCCCCGCCGGCGGCGATCCCGAAAATCCGCAGGAGGTCGACCGGCTGCGGCTCGCGACCACCACCGGCTCGGACATCGTCAAGGGGCTCGACAACCTCTTCCGCGTGAAGGGCGGCGGCATCTTGCCCGACGATCCCGAAGCGCGCGTGATGATCCGCTCGATCGAGGGCTCGAACGTCACCGCGACGGTCGCCCTCGTCGACATGATCGAGGCCAGCAAGGCCTGGGACTCGCAATTGAAGCTCATCGAGGACGCGCGCGACATGGACAGCTCGACCGCGAACCTGATGGCGCTGCCGCGTTAAGGAGATACGACAATGAGCTATGGTGCCCTGCACGTCGCGCGAACCGGTCTGGATGCCCAGGGCTTCCGGATGCAGGTGATCGCGAACAACCTCGCCAACGTGAACACCACGGGCTTCAAGCGCGACCGCGCCAATTTCGAGACGCTCGGCTATCAGATCATGACGCAGGCGGGGGCGCCCTCGTCGGCGGAGAACCGCTATGCGACGGGCCTGAACCTCGGCACCGGCGTCGAACTCGCGGGCACCTCGCGCATGGATACGCAGGGGACGCTGCAGACGACGGGCAATGCGCTCGACGTCGCGATCGAGGGCGCGGGCTATTTCCAGGTCCAGATGCCCGACGGGCGCATGGGCTATACGCGTGCGGGCAATTTCAACCGCTCGGCCGACGGCACGATCATCACCCCCGACGGCAAGCCGATCCAGCCGCAGATCCAGATCCCCGAGGACGCCACCGGCATTTCGATCGGCGCCGACGGCACGGTCTCCGCCACGATCGCCGGCCAGGCCGAAGCGACCGAACTCGGCCGCATCGAGATTGCGCGCTTCGCCAACCCCTCGGGGCTGCAGGCGATCGGCGACAATATCCTGGTCGAGACCGCTTCGTCGGGGGCGCCGCTGGTCGGCGCCGCGGGCGAGGAGGGGCGCGGCACGCTGCGCGGCGGGATGCTCGAGGGATCGAACGTCAATGTCGTCGAGGAACTGGTCGACATGATCGAGACCCAGCGCGCCTATGAGGTCAATTCGAAGATGATCCAGGCCACCGACGAGATGCTGAAAAATGCGACCCAGACTCTCTAAGCTGGCCTCCGGCGCGCTCTTCTTCGGCTTGCTCGCGGTTCCGGCCGCGGCCGAAGCGAAGAAGGACAAGATCGCGCCCGACGCCTTTTCGGTCACCTTGCCCGACCCGGTGCCGCCGGCGCCGCCGGCCAATGGCTCGATCTTCCAGGGCAGCTATGTCGCGCTCACCTCGGGCGCGCGGGCGGGGCAGGTCGGCGATATCCTGACGATCCAGCTCGTCGAGCGCACGATCGGGGCGAAGAGCAACAGCGCGGGCACCAACCGCGACGGCAGCTTCGGCCTGACCCCGCCGACCACCGGCCCGTTGTCGCTGTTCAACCCCAGCGACGTCGCGATGGGCGGTGGCTCGCAGTTCAAGGGCAAGGGCGACGCCGCGCAGTCGAACATGCTGTCGGGCGAAGTCACCGTCACCGTCGCCGCGGTCTATCCGAACGGCACGATGCTGGTGAAGGGCGAGAAGCTGATCACGCTCAACCGTGGCGACGAGCGCGTCCAGATCGCGGGGCTCGTCCGCGCGGCCGACGTCAGCGCCGACAATCGCGTGCTGTCGACCCGCGTCGCCAATGCGCACATCCGCTACACCGGGAAGGGCGAGATCGCCCGCGCCAGCCAGCAGGGCTGGCTGCAGAAATTCTTCTCGATCATCAGCCCGTTCTGACAGCCGCAAAGGGACCCACCAGTGCGCCAGCGTCACGCCATCCTCACCTTCCTCGCGCTCCTGATCGCCAGCTTCGCTTTCGCGGGCCCGGCGCAGGCGCAGCGCATCAAGGACATGGGCCAGTTCCAGGGCCTGCGCGCCAATCAGCTCACCGGTTACGGCATCGTCGTCGGGCTCGCGGGCACGGGCGACGACAGCCTGGATTATTCGACGCTGGGCATGAAGGGCGCGGTCCAGCGCTTCGGACTGACGCTCCCCGCCGGGGTGAACCCCGCGCTCAAGAACGCCGCCGCAGTGATGATCACCGCCGAGCTGCCGCCGTTCGCCAAGCCCGGCCAGCGCCTCGACGTCACTGTCTCGGCGATCGGTAAGGCCAAGAGCCTGCGCGGCGGCACGCTCGTGCTCGCGCCGCTCTATGGCGCGGACGGCCAGATCTATGCGATGGTGCAGGGTAATCTCGTCATCGGCGGGCTCGGCGTCGATGCCGCCGACGGGTCGAAGCTGACGGTCAATGTGCCGTCGAGCGGGCGGATCGCGGGTGGCGCGACGGTCGAACGGTCGGTCGATACAGGCTTCGGGAGCAGCGAAATGCTGACCTTCAACCTCCACCAGTTCGACGCGACCAACGCCAAGGCGGTGACCGACGCGATCAACGCGGCGATCCCCGGCAGCGCGTCGATGATCGACGGCGCCAGCGTCGCGATCCGTGCCCCGGGCGGCGGCGACGCGCGCATGCGGCTGATGTCGCAGATCGAGAATCTCGGCGTCCGGCGCACCGAAGCGGCCGCCAAGGTCATCGTCAACGCGCGCACCGGCACGGTGGTGATCAACGGCGCGGTGCGCGTCGGCACCGCCGCGGTGTCGCAGGGCAAGCTGACCGTCGCGATCAAGGAATCGCCGCGCGTCGTCCAGCCCGAGCCCTTCAGCCGCGGCCAGACCGCGGTCGAGGAATCGAGCGACGTTGAGGTGACCGAGGAATATCGCCCGATGATGCTGGTCGCGCCGACCGCGTCGCTCTCCGAACTCGTCGATGCGATCAACCGCATGGGCGTTCCCCCCGGCGACCTCGTCGCCATCCTCGAGGCGCTGAGCCAGGCCGGCGCGCTCACAGCCGAGCTGGTGATCATATGACGACGCCCATCTCCTTTTCGTCGGCGACGCCGACCCCCGCGGCCGCCGGCGGCGGCGACGGCGGGCTGCGCAAGGCGGCCGAGGCTTTCGAAGCGGTAATCCTGCGCCAGTTGATGGCGTCGATGCGCCAGGCGAAGCTCGGCTCCGACATCTTCGGGTCGAGCGCGACCGACAATTTCCGCGAGATGGCCGACGCCAAGACCGCCGACAGCATCGCCGCGATGCGCCAGTTCGGCATCGCCGACATGGTCGAGCGCCAGTTCGATGGCATCGCAGGCAGCGGCCCGAGCAAACTTGGCGGAGGCGTGCAGTGAGCGATCTCCTCAGCATCGGCGCGAGCGGGCTCAAGGCCTATTCGCGCGCGATGACGACGATCGGCGACAATATCGCCAACGCCCAGACGCCGGGTTACGCCCGCCGCCGCCTCGCGCTCAGCGAGATGGCGAGCGGCACCGAGTCGGCGCTCGTCGGGCGCAACGTCAGCCCTGGCGGCGTCGTGATCGGCGGGCTCACCCGCTCGGTCGACAAATGGCTGATCGACGATGCGCGCACCTCGTCGGGCGAGGCCGAGCGCGCGATGGCGCGGCTGTCATGGATGACCCGCACCGAAGATGCGCTGAGCGACGACAGCAACGGCATCTCGACCAACCTCACCAAATTGTTCACCACGGCCGACAAGCTGACCGCCGACCCGAACAACCGTACGCTGCGCGCCGAATTCCTGCAGACGGCGAAGGATATTGCCACGGGCTTTCAGGGCGCCGCCAGGGAACTGGCGTCGATGTCCGAAGGGATTTCGGGAGAGGCTGCGACCGCGGTCGGCGAATTCAACGCCAATCTCGACGCGCTCGAGCGGATCAACGACGGGTTGCGCAAGGCGCGGCCGGGCTCGACCAACGAGGCGAGCCTGATGGACGAGCGCGACCGGCTGGTCGACCAGATTGCGGCGCAGATGCCGGTGACCACCAGCTTTGACGCCAAGGGTGCGGTGACCGTGCGCGCGGCGTCGTCGGGCGACATGCTCGTCGGCAATGCCACCGTCACCCATGTCGCAGTCGCGACCGGCGCCGACGGGCGGCTGAGCTTCAGCGCCGGCGGTGCGCCGCTCGACCCGGGGTCGGGCAATCTTGCGGGGCTCGCGCAGGCGGCCGACCATGTCGCGGGCCAGCGCAGCGGGCTCGACGCCGCGGCGGCGGCGTTCGCGGGCCAGCTCAACGCCGCGCACCAGGCGGGCACCGACGCCAATGGCAATGCGGGGCGGCCCTTGTTCAGCGGGACGACCGCCGCGACGCTGACCGCCACCACGCTCACCCCCGATCAGGTCGCCGCTGCGAACGCCAGCGGCTCGAACGGCAATATGCTCGCCATCGGCGGCATGCGCGGGGCGAACGATCCCGAAGCCGCCTGGTCGGGCCGCCTCGCCGAACAGGCGCAGGCGGCGGCCTCCGCGCGCGCGCAGGCCGCCGCCGCGACGACGCGCGCCGACGGCGCCGCCGCTGCGCGCGACAATGTCAGTGGGGTCGACCTTGACCAGGAAGCCGCCGACCTGCTGCGGTTCCAGCAGGCGTATTCCGCCGCCGCGCGAACGATCCAGGTCGCGCGCGAGACGATGCAAGCGCTGCTGAGCGCGATTTAAGGAAAGGGCGCCGCGATGATCAACGCCGTTGGCAACCGCATGACGCGCGAGATCGCGCGCCAGTCGAAGCTCTCCGACCAGCTCGACCGCATCCAGACGCAAATTTCGGGCGGCAAGAAACTGCTGCGCGCCTCCGATGATCCCGTCGCTTCGCGCCGCATCGCGACGATCGGCAAGGCGCAGGCGAGCAGCACGACCTGGGCCGCGAACGTCAAGACGGCATCGGCGCAGGTGTCGCAGGCCGACACCGCGCTGGGATCGGTGGGCAACCTGCTCACCCGCGCACGCGAACTGACGCTGTCGGCGTCGAGCGGCACGACCAACCCCGCCGACCGCGCGAGCATCGCCGCCGAACTGTCGGCGATCGCCGACGAGATCGACGGATTCGCCGCGACGCGCGATTCGAACGGCGAGCCATTGTTCGCGGCCAATGCCAAGCAGGTGCGTTTCGACGCCGATATCAGCTTCGCGCCGGTGCCGGCGGCGGGCGATGTATTCGTCGTGGGGGGCAACAGCCTGTCGACGGGGCTGCGCGATGCCGCGGCCGCGGTCGCCGCCGGCGACGCCACCGCGACCGGTGCGGCGCTTACGACGCTGGGCGACAGTATTTCGCACGTCGCCGACACGCGCGCCGCGATGGGCCTGTCCGCCGGCCGGCTCGAACGTATCGGCGACAGCCTCGAGGCGCGCGATATCACGCTCGCCGACGAACGGTCGGTTGTCGAGGACACCGACCTGTCGGTCGCGATCGCCGAACTGAATGCGACCGACCTGACGCTGCAAGCCGCGCAGGCCGCCTTTGCGCGGATAAATCGCCAGACTTTGTTCGATCTGTTGAGTTGACGTCCGAAAGGCTGACGCCGGCCATCATGGCAGTGGCATTCAACACTTTCGTCATGCTGAACTCGTTTCAGCATCCATGGCCGATGCTCTCCTTCAAAGCCGCGCGGATGGAGAGGGCAGGCCATGGACCCTGAAACAAGTTCAGGGCGACGAAGACATGAGGCCCTAAATCTTTCGCCGCCGCTGCCGTTAAGCATCGAGACGTCCCGTTTTTTCCCGGGGGCATCGGCCCCCGACTGGAGTTGTTCAGCATGTTCCCCGTCATCGGCATCGTCGTTCTGATCCTGCTGGTCTTCGGGGGTTTTGCGATGACCGGCGGCAACCTCGAGCCGGTGCTCCACGCGCTGCCGCACGAAATGCTGATCATCGGCGGCGCCGCGGTCGGGTCGCTGATCATCGGCAATTCGGGCAAGGAGCTGAAGGCACTCGGCGGTGGCTTCGGCAAGGTGTTCAAGGGGCCGACCTACAAGAAATCGGATTACCTCGACTGCATTCTCCTCGTCTCGACGCTGATGAAGATGATGCGCACCGAGGGACCGGTCGCGGTCGAACCGCATATCGAGGATCCGGCGAGCTCGCCGATCTTCCAGCAATACCCCAAGCTGCTCAAGGACCAGACCCTGGTCCACCTGATCTGCGACACGCTGCGCCTGGTCGTCGTGTCGTCGGGCACGCTCGATCCGCATGCGGTCGAGGAGGTGATGGACAGCGCGATCAAGAACCACCACCATCATGCGATCAAGCCCGCCGACGGGCTGCAGAGCCTGGCCGATGCGCTCCCGGCGCTCGGCATCGTCGCCGCGGTGCTCGGCGTCGTCAAGACGATGGGGTCGATCGACCAGCCACCGGCGGTGCTCGGCGCGATGATCGGCTCGGCGCTGGTCGGCACCTTCCTCGGCGTGCTGCTCGCTTATGGTTTCGTTGGTCCCTTCGCCGGCCGCGCCCGCGCCGTGATCGAAAGCGACTCCGCCATCTATCAGACGGTCAAGCAGCTGATCATCGCCTCGCTCCACGGCCATCCGCAGCCGCTGGTGATCGAGGCCGCGCGCTCGGGCGTCGACCACGACAACCAGCCGAGTTTCGCCGAGGTCTTCGACGGCATGCGGGGCCGCTGATGCCCGCCAGGCCCAACACGCCGCTTCGCCCGATCATCGTCAAGAAGGTCATCGAGGCGCCGCACGCCGGCCATCATGGCGGCGCGTGGAAGGTCGCCTATGCTGACTTCGTGACCGCGATGATGGCCTTCTTCCTCTTGATGTGGTTGCTCGGCGCGACGACCGAGAAGCAGCGCAAGGCGCTCGCTGATTATTTCGCGCCGACGCTCGTCCAGTCGAAACAGGATACCGCGGGCTCGAACGGGCTGTTCGGCGGCGACTCGCTGGTGGCGGCGGACAAATATCCGCACGGCGCGGCGCAGACGGGCACCAAGTCGATGACGATCCCGCGCGACGCCACCGGCGGCCCGCGCGAGGCCTCGGGGCGCGAGTTGCAGCGCGCCAATTTCCAAAAGCTCGCCAAATCGCTGCTACGCGAGGTGCAGGCGAAGAGCGAGATCCGCCGGCTGGCGCCCAATATCCGTTTCACCGAAACGCGCGAGGGGCTGCGCATCGACATCGTCGACGACGCCGACTTCTCGATGTTCGTCGTCGGCACCAACCAGCTGACCCCCGACGCGACGCGGCTGTTCGGCGAGATCGCGAAGATCATCGCCGAAGTTCCGAACCAGGTGATGATCCGCGGGCACACCGACGCCAGCCCCTGGTCGGCCAAGACGGGAATGAACAATTGGCGCCTGTCGGTCGAGCGGGCCGAAGTCGCGCGCCAATATCTTGCCTTTCGCGGCGTCGGCTCTGACCGCTTCGCGCGGATCGAGGGCGTCGCCGATACCGAGCCCTATGTGCCCTCGGACCGATTCGACCCGCGCAACCGCCGCATCTCGGTCACGCTGGGCTGGGACGTCGGCGGCTAAAAGTTCCCGACAATTGGTGCCAATCTGGCAGCAATAAGATTCTTAACGACGGGGTTCGGTCGCCATTACTGCCAGATTGGCAATAATCGTTTATTTTGAATGGCTTAGGTGGGTTTGGTTAGCAGTTTGTTTACCAGATTCCGCAATCTCTTGGCTCATCGAGAAGCGCCGAATTGGGGGGCGCGGTGGAGACCGAGAATGACCAAGGTGGGGAACGGCAGCGACCAGGCTGCCCTGGAAATGCTGATCATCGGGCACAGCCCGGCCGCGCAGCGACTGCGCGAGATGATCCGTCGCGTGGCGCGTTCGAGCGCCTCGGTGATGCTCTGCGGCCCGTCGGGCTCGGGCAAGGAACTGGTGGCCCGCGCGATCCACGACGAAGGCGTCCGTTCGGGCAAGGCCTTTTCCGCAATCAACTGCGGCGCGATCCCCGGCGATCTCATCGAATCCGAACTCTTCGGGCATGAAAAGGGCAGCTTCACCGGCGCCCATGCCCGCCGCATCGGCCATTTCGAAGCGAGCGAGGGCGGCACGCTCTTCCTCGACGAAATCGGCGACATGCGTTTCGACATGCAGGTCAAGCTGCTCCGCGTGCTCGAAGAGCGAACGATCGTCCGCGTCGGCAGCAGCGACGTGAAGGCCGTCGACGTCCGCGTCATTTCGGCCACCCACAGGGATCTCGGCGCCGCGATCGCCGATGGCAAATTCCGCGAAGACCTGTTCTTCCGGCTCGGCGTGGTCGTCGTCCAGGTCCCCAGCCTGGCCGACCGCGTCGAGGATATCCCCGCGCTAATTCGCCATTTCCAGCGCAAGATGCCCGGCGAGGCCAAGTGCCGCTACGACGATGCCGCGATGACGCTGCTGATGCAGCACCGCTGGCCGGGCAACGTCCGCGAACTCCGCAATTTCGTCGAGCGCGCCAGCGTGCTGCACGGCGGCGAAACGCTCGGCGCCGAGGACGTCGCCATCCTTTTGAATCCCACCGCGGCGCTTCGGCCGCGACAGGCTATCCCCACCGGCCTCGTCGCGGCTGAAGCCAGCGCGGACGACGGTGCACCGGCGATGCCCTTGGCCAAGGTGCCGTCCCCGGGACGCCCGATCGATTTGAAGCGCGAGATCGAGACGATCGAGCTCGAGCAGATCCATGTCGCGCTCGACCTCGCCGATGGCATCATTTCGGAAGCTGCGCGTCTTTTGACGCTCAAGCGCACCACGCTCATCGAAAAGATGCGCAAATATGGAGTTCAGCAACAGGCAGCCTGAGCGTCCCCACCCGTCTCAGTGCCGCTGAATCGGCACCGGCTCGTTTCCCACCCCATACCAGTCCCCACCTTGGTCGCGGGGCAGGGGATCGAGCCGGTGCCGAAGTTTTTTCGTTGTTCCCCTCCCTGAAAGGGAGGGGTCAGGGGTGGGTGCGAGCGAAGCGAGCCGAAAGAAAGAGCGCCGCCTACGGCGGCAACCCACCCCCAGCCCCTCCCTTGCAGGGAGGGGAGGACAAGCTTTCCACTACCTTGCGAGAATCTACCGCAGCTGCCGCCAGGCGCTGCTCACCGTCTGGATGCCCTCGAGCAGTTCGTCGAGCCCCTCGGCATCGTTCGTGGCCACTGCCTTGTCGAGCTTGCGTCGCATGCTGCCGTAGACCCGCGTCAGCGCCGCGGCGACGTCGCCGCCGGCCTCGTGGTCCAGCCCCGCGTCGAGCCCGATCAGGATCGCGCGCGCGCGGTGCGCGGGTTCGGTCGCCGAGATGCGCTGCCCTTGCCGCACCATCGCCGCGAGCACGCCGACCGCGATCTCCAGCTCGTCGTAGAGCATGGTGACGAGTTCGACGGGGTCGGCGGCCGCGGCGCGGCTTTCGCTCTGCATGCGGCGGTAGAGGCCGGTGGCGCGGACGGTCGAGGCGGTGGCTGGCACGGCGGTTGGCCCTAGTTCTTATTCTGGTTGTTCCACATCTCGATCTGCTGTTCGAGATAGGTCTGGGTCGCCTTTAAGGCCGCGAGCTTCGCGTCGAGCCCGCCGAACTGCTTTTCGAGCCGCGCTTCATAGGCGTCCTCGCGCTCCTCGATCTTTTCGAGCTGTTCGACGAGCGTCTCGCCCTTGTCGGCGAGCGATTTCGACACGCGGTCGAGCACGCCGTCGGTCGCGACCGCCTTGTCGCGGATCGCGTCGAGCGCGAAGGCGATGCCGGGGTCGCTCGTTTCGGTGTGCGCCGCGTCGCGGCGCGGATTGAACAGCGCCTCGACCGCGCCGGCATCGGTCGCCAGCGCCTTTTCGAGCTTCGCGCTGTCGAGCGCGAGCAGGCCGTCCTTGGTCGAACCGATGCCGATGTCGCTGAGCTTATTGATGCCGGGGTGGCTGGTCAGCACCTTGCCGACCAGCGCCGAGAGCTCGCGTTCAAGTTCGCGCAGCCCTGTCGTCGGACCCGACATGGCCGAGGCCGACTGTAGGCTCTTCTTGAGCTGGTTGTAGACGTCGACAAAGTCGCCGACGGTCTGCTTGATCATGTCGAGCGGGCGGCTTGCGCCGATGTCGACGGGCTGGCCGGGCGCGGCTTTCTTGAGCGTCAGCGACATGCCGGGGACGACATCGTCGACGATGTTCGTCGCCCGGCTGAAGGCGACGCCGTCGAGCGTGAATTCGGCGTTGGTCGCGCTCTGGCCCAGCGTCATGCCGCCGCCCGAGCCATAAGCGAAGCCCGATAGGGCGGGGGTCGCGGTTTCGAGCGTGAAGCCGTTCGCGGCGCCCGTCGGGCCCTTCATGATGATGCGGTGCCCGCCTTCGTCGGCGACGATCGACGCGGTGACGCCGGCACCGCTGGCGTTGATGGCATTAGCGAGCCCTTCGAGGCTGTCGTTGGCAGCGCCGATGGTGATCGTCTTGGCGACCCCATTCACGGTCAGCGTCATCGTGCCCTGGCCGATCGGCGCGGCTTTATCCGCGACGATGCCCGAATAGACGGTCTGCGCGCGCGCCAGCCGGGTGACCTCGATCGTCGCGGCAAAGCTGTCGGCCGACAGGCCCGCGCGCGACGTGGCGCTGAGCACGCTCTCGTCGGAAACGGTCGGCGTGCTGCGCAAGGTGCCGTCGGACACCATCTGGCTCAGCGAGTTGGCGAAGCCCTCGAGGTCGGACTTGGCCTGCGCGACGGCGCTGATCTTGACCTGGTTTTTCTTGTAGAGTTCGTTGACGCGCTCGACCTTGGGCTCGCGCGACGCGGCGGCGAGGTCCTTGACCAATTGCTGGGTGTCGATGCCCGATCCGAAGCCGAGGCTGTTGGCGATTGAACTGACCATGCGCGCTGTCCTTCGGAGATATTAACGGCAGGGCGCGGGGGAGTTTAAGCCGGCTTTGTGGCTTGGCGACCGCCTTGGGGTGAGTTCCAGACCTGCCTCAATTTCCGTTCGTGTCGAGCGAAGTCGAGACACCCGAAGGCTAGGGCTTCGCAAGCGTGTCTCGACTTCGCTCGACACGAACGGGATTCATAAGTTGGCTTGCCGGCTCCCGCCCAGAAACCCGCCCTACGCCTGCTTCCGCCCATCCGCATCGAACCAGTGCGACGACGGCACCTCGATGTCGGGTTGCGCCAGCCCCTCGGCGACGGCGCGTTCGAGGCGGAAGACGAAGGCGAGGATCGTCGCGACCGCGACAAACAATTCCTCGGGGATCACGCGCCCGGCGCGCGCGGTGAAATAGATGGCGCGTGCCAGCTGCGGATATTCGAGGATCGGTACAGCCGTTCCGCGCGCCAGCTCGCGGATCGCGAGCGCAACCTCGCCGCGCCCGCGCGCGACCACCACCGGCGCGGCGTCGATGCCGGGGCGATAGCGCAGGGCGACCGAGAAATGCGTCGGGTTGGTCAGGATCACCGTCGCCTCCGACACGGCCTTGCGCGCCGATCCGCTCAGCATCTCGTGCGCGCGCTGGCGCTGCGCCTGCTTGAGTTCGGGGGCGCCGTCGGACTGGCGCATCTCGTCCTTGATTTCCTGCTTGCTCATCATCAGCCGCTTGCGGCGCTGCATCCACTGCACCGGCACGTCGATCAGCGCGATGACGACGAGCCCGCCCGCCATTACCAGCACCGACTGCGCGACCGCCTTGCCGGCGAGGCCGATCGCCGAATGAAGGTCACTCGACGCCATCTGCACGATCGCGGGCAGATTCCTCGCGACGAGCCAATAGCCGATCGTGCCGAGCAGCAGCACTTTAGCGAGAGCCTTGCCGAGTTCGGTCGCGCCCTGGATGCCGAACATGCGCTGGAGCCCGCTCATCGGGTTCATGCGATTGCCCTTGAAGCCGAGCGCCTTGCCGCGCCAGCCCATCGACCCGAGCAGCGCCGGGCCGGCGAAGGCTGCGAGCAGCGCCGCGGCGAACAGGCTGGCGAGCGGCAGCAGCACATCGGTCCCATTGCGCAGCAGCGCCTCGCCGGGCGCGAAGTCGGTGATGTCGCCGCGATCGAGCGTCAGCCCGCGCGACACGAGCTCGCCGACGGTGCGCACGAACCAGCCGCCCGCGGCGACCAGCCAGCCCGCGGCGACGAGCATCATCAGCGCGGTCGCGAGCTCGCGCGACTGCAGCACATCGCCCTCGCGCGCCGAATCGGCGAGCTTCTTGGGTGTCGGTAATTCTGTCTTCTGGTCCTTCTCGGTCGTCCCCGACATGGCTCAGCCCCCCGCGACCATGCGCGCAGCGTCGAGCGCGTCGGACAGGATCTGCGCCAGCCCCTCGGCCATCACCGGCGTCGCGACGCCGAGCAGTACGACGCCGGCCAGCAGGGTCGCCGGAATGCCGACCGCGAACAGGTTGAGCGCGGGGGCGGAGCGGCCGATTACGCCCATGATGATCTGGACGAGGATAAGGACGAAACCGACGGGCAGGGCGATGGTCAGCCCTGCAGCGAACATCAGGCTGCCGAAGCGGATGATGCCTTCGATCGTCTGCCAGGACGGAAAGGCGTTGCCGGGGGGCAGGGCGCTGTAACTGTCCACGATGATCGAAATGAGCACGAGATGCCCGTCGGCGGCGAGGAAGATCGCGGTCGCGAGCATCGACAGGAATTGGCCGATCGCCGAACTCGAAGCGCCGCTCAGCGGATCGACCATCGACGCGAAGCCAAGGCCCATCGCATTGCTGATCGCCTCGCCCGCGAGCAACGCCGCGGCGAGCCCCATCTGGAGCACGAAACCCATGGCGAGGCCGATCACGACCTCGCCGATGATCAGGAAAAAGCCGGGGACCGAGACGATCCCCTCGGGCGGCAGCACCATGCCCGACGCCGCGACCGCGGGCACGCCGACAGCGAGCGCGATGACGAGGCGGAGCTGGATCGGGACGTTCGCCGCGCCGAACACCGGCGCCGCGAGGAAGCAGGCGCCGGGGCGGATCATGCCCAGCATCCATAGCTGCAGCATCGCCTCCACATTGGGGATGTCGGCGGGGTTCATCGCCTGCTTATCGGACGAGCGTCGGGATCTGCGCGAAGATCTCGCGGGTGAAATCGGTGAGCAGGACCAATATGCTGCCGCCGAAAATCGCGAGGCAGATCGCGGCGACGACCAGCTTGGGCACGAAGGTCAAAGTCTGTTCGTTGATCGAGGTCGCCGCCTGCACCATGCCGAGCAGCACGCCTACGATCAGGATCGGGATCAAGAGCGGCGCGGTCGCGAGCGCGAGGATCCACAGCGACTGCTGTGCGACCCCGACGAAATAATCGGCTTCCATCGCGCTAAGTTCCGAACGAGGCCGCTAGCGAGCCCATCGTCAGCGCCCAGCCGTCGACAAGGACGAAGAGCAACAGCTTGAAAGGCATCGATATGATCGTCGGCGACAGCATCATCATGCCCAAGGACATCAACGCCGAGGCGACGATCAGGTCGATGATCAGGAAGGGCAGGAAGATCAGGAAGCCGATCTGGAACGCGGTCTTGAGCTCGCTGGTGACGAAGGCGGGGAGCAGGATCGAGAAGGGAACATCCTTCGGGCTCGCATAGCTGGGCGCCTTGGCAATCTTGGCGAACATCATCAGGTCGGATTTGCGCGTCTGGGTCAGCATGAAGCCGTGCAGCGCATCGCCCGAGCGCGACACCGCGGTGCCGATGTCGATCTGCTCCTGGCCATAGGGCTCGATCGCGACGCGGTTCACCTCGGTGATCACGGGCGCCATGACGAAGAGCGAGAGGAAGAGGCTGAGGCCCACGAGCACCTGGTTCGGCGGGGTCTGCTGCAGCCCCAGCGCGTGACGGAGGATCGACAGCACGATGATGATGCGCGTGAAGCTGGTCATCATCAGCAGCAGCGACGGCAGCACCGTCAGCAGGCTCATCAGCAGCAGGATCTGCAGCGACAGCGACAACGGGCGGCCATCGCCGCCGATCTCGTTCACCGCGCGGGTGAGCCCGCTCGCTTCCTGCGCATAAGCCGCGGGCGCCGCGAGCAGCAGCGCCACGCCGCCGGCGATCGCCGCGGCGCGCAGCCAATGGTTCCTAGTCGACATGGAAATCGCCCTGGCTGTTGTCGGCAAGCCGGGTGACCGCGCCGCGCGAGACCGAGAGCAATATGCGCTGCCCGGCGAATTCGACGACGGTCAGCTTGGTCCCAGGGCCGAGCGGCAGCACGTCGATCATCTCGATCGCGCGCGTCCGCTTCGCGCCCTGTCCGGGCAGCTGGAGCGTGCCCATCTGGACCTTTTTCCACAGCCACAGGCTGCCCCACGCCATGCCGCCGACGAGCGGCAGCAGCAGAGCCAAGCGCAATATATATTCGAACATCAGGCCCTCCGGTCGAACCCGGCGAGCCCGCGGTCGGGGGCGACGACTTCGGCGACCTGGATGCCGTAGCGGCCGTCGACGTTCACGATCTCGCCGCGCGCGATCAGCGTGCCATTGGCATAGATGTCGAGCAGCTCGTTCGCGGCGCGGTCGAGCTCGACCACGCTGCCTTCGGACATGGCGAGCAGCTCGGCGAGGGTCATCGAGGTCGATCCGACCTCGACCGACACGCGCAGCGACACGCCCGCGAGCAGGTCGAAATTGGGCGCCGCCGCCATGTCCCTGGCGCCGCGGCGTTCGCCGCGCGCGGGGGCTTCGCTGAGATCACTCATCATCCGGTCCTCTTTCGATATGCTCGATCATTATGGCCGCATTTCCATTCGCTTCGCCGATGCTTCCGGCGGCGAAATGCCGACCGGCGACGGTTACCGGAACATTGCGCGGAATGGTTAACGGAATGATATCACCGACCTCCAAACCAAGCAGTTTGACCAAAGAAATTTCGGGACGCGCCAGGACCGAGCGCACGGGCAGGCGGACGGTCTTGAGCGCGCTGTTCAAGGTCGCGGTCCATTCGGCGTCGGCGGGGACTTCGTTGCGGACATCGGGGACCGATTCGACATCGGCGATGCCGCGCAGCGCCGCGACCGGGTAGGCGCAGGCGATGGTGCGGCCATCGAGCACGCCGCCGCGCAGCGTGAAGCGCTGGACGAGCAGTTCGTCGTCGGCGCGCACCGCGGCGAGCTTGGCGCTGTCGGGGGTGACGCAGTCGAGTTCGGGGACCATTTTGCCGTCCCAGGCGGCGGCGAGCTGCAGCCCGAGGTCGCGGCCGAGGCGCGCGGCGAAGCGGTCCTCGGCGTCGGTCAGCTCCTCGCGTTCGCTCGCAAGCTGGCCCTTGCCGCCATAGAAGATGTCGACGAGCTGGAGGATCAGCGGGCGCGCGCCGGCGAGCAGCACCGGACCCTTGAGCGGCGGTGCGTGGTAGCGCCAGAAGATCGCCGGGGCGCTCGCAGCGCACCAGTCGGCAAAGCGCATATGCTCGGCGGTCCCGCGCTCGACCTGCACCGTCGGCGCGCCGAGCGCACGGATCAGGTCGCGGAGCGATCGCGCAAACTGGTTCGCGACGCCCTCGAGCACCGGGAAGGCATAGCCGTCCTCGGCCTTGCGCAGCAGCAGCGACGCGGTCGCGTCGTCGGCCGCGGGCTTCGCGGCGGGCGCCTTGGGCGCCTTGAAAGGATTGCCCTTGGCGCTCACTGGATCACCATGCTCGTGAAATAGACGTTATCGACGCCGCCAAAGCCTTCCTTGTCGCGCAGCACCTGGTTGATCGCGCCAGTGAGCTGGCGCTGCAGCGACTGCTTGCCGTGCGTGGTCGCGAGCAGGGCGGGGTCCTGTTCGGCGAGCACCATCAACACGGCCGAGCGGATCGGGACGTCTTGGCGGCGGATGTTGGCGATGACCTTGCCGTCATAATAGGTCGACAGGCTGATCCCGACCTGCAGGAAGCCCGACCCGTCGGCGAGGTTCGTCGTGAACGCCTGCTCGATCGGATAATAGGTGATCTCGTACTTCCGCGGATCGACCTTGAACTTGTCGTTGGGGACCGAGACGGTGCCGACCTTGGGCGGGGCTTCCTTGTCCTTGCCTTCGTCGGCGGCGGCTTCTTCGCCTTCGCTGCGCACGACCAGCTTGGGGTAGAAATCCTCGGGCTTGGGTGCGGTCTTGGCCATGCCGACGCCGAAATACATGCCCGCGCCGGCGCCGGCGCCGATCAGCACCGCGGCGCCGACGGCGATCATCAGCAGCTTCTTCATCTTGCCGCCCTTCTTCGGCGCGGTGGCTTCGGTCTTGTCCTTGGTCATCGGTCGGCTCCTGTTAAGCGAAGCGGCCGCGGCGGTCGCCGCTCCGCTCGTCACGGGTTTCTTGGCGCGTGTCGCGCTCGGCGGCGGTTTCGATCAGATGCGCGGCATCCTGCACGGCGCCGCGGCCTTGGCCCTGGCCCTGGCCCTGGCCCGGGTTCTGCTGGAACTGGCGGCCGGTTTCGGCGGGGGTGTGCGTCACCTGCGTCTCGGCGACGCGCACGCCCTGCTGGCGCAGGTCGTCGGCGAGGCGTGTCTGCGCGGCGGTGACGATCGTCGCGGTGGCTTCATGCTGGGTGTCGAGCCTGACCGACACGCCCTCGTCGCCCGCCATCATCGACACGTCGAGGCGGCCGAGGTGGCGCGGCATCAGGCGAAAGCTGATGTCGCCCGACGCCGATTTGGTGGCGGCGATATCGGCGGCGAGCTGTTCGATCCAGGCGTCGTCGCTGGAAAGGTCGAGCGTGCGCTCGGCGATCGTCGCGGCGGGCGCGGCGGCGGCGAGCGCGGTCGTGGCGGCGGTGGCGGGCTGCGCGAAGAGCACCGTCATCGACGGCTCGGCAGCGGGCTTGGCGGCTGCGGGTTCGAGCGCGGCGACGGTCGTCAGCGCGAGGGCCGGAGCATTGTCGCGGACCTTCGGCGCCGCAGTTGGCAGCGCGGGCGCGTCGTCGCGGCGCGGCTTGGCGGCGGGCGCCTTCTCGGCGGCGGGCTTGCCGGCGGGGCGCGTTTCGGCGGGCGCGGCAGCCGGGGCGAGGAAAGCGGCGATGGGCGTGCCTTCGGCAGCGACCGGCATTTCGCCCTCGCTCGCGCTTTCGCCTTCGATCACTGGCTTGGCGGCAACGGGCTTGTTCGCGGGCGTGGTGAACTGCGCCAGCGTCGCGAGCAATTCGTTCGCGGCAAGGATCGCCTTGTCGGCGGGCGCGGCATCGGGCTTGCGCGGCGTTGCGCTTTCGACCGGAAGCTCTTCCGTCTGGGCGAGATCCTGCGGCAACGCTGCTTGCGGCGCGCGGATCGGCAGCGCGGGCGTCCGGGGCTGCCGCACGACCGCGAGCGCGGGCGGCGCGGCGGGGGCGAAATCGATCGGTGCGACGGGAGTACCCAACGGCTGTTCGCCCTGAGCTTGTCGAAAGGCTGCTCTTTCTTCTTGGGGCGCCGGGGAGAAGGACGGTGCTTCGACCAGCTCAGCACGAACCGAATAGGGTGTGACGTCGGGGAGATCGGTCAGCGCTTCAATACGTGCCGACACAGGAACCTGAATGGTTTCGACGCTCGCCATCGGCGCGATCTGCATGACGGGCGCGGCAACCGGCGTAGCCAAGGCCTCAGTTCCGCGCGTCTGCGCCGCGACGAGCGCGTCGAACGCGCCCGCTTCGCCCGCGTCGCCGCCCTGTACCGGGGTCAGCATCGCGAGCAGCGAGGGCATCGGCGCCGTCGAGGTCTGCGGCAGCGCAGGCATCATGCGATGCCCCCGTCGATCAGGCGCAGGCGCATGCCGGTGCGGAACGGGCGGTTGGCGTCGGCGCGGCGTTCCATTTCCTGCTCGGCGCTCTTGCGGCTGCGCTCGTAAAGGCGCACCGCCGATTCTTCCTTGACCATCGCGCGCTGGGCGAGCGCGCCCATCTGGTCGCGGCGCGCGCTGGCATTGCTGGTCGGCGCGACGAGATTTTCCTTCGCCATGTCGAGCCGCATGCCGAGTTCGCCGATCGTGTTGAGCGCGCGCCCGGCGACCGCGCCCTTCGCCATCGCGAGGTCGGTGCGCAGCGTTTCGAGCCGCTTGCCGAGCTCGACGAGGTTCGCGAGCTCGCTGGTGGCGCGCGCGAGATTGGCCTCCGCCATCTGATGTTCGACGCTGCGCACGCGGATGATCCGTTTGCGGCGCGCGGTGCGAGAGGTCATGCACTATATCCTTCGACTAGGGTTTGGCGGGAGGTGGTGAAATCGACCTGGGCCTTGGCGCCCTGCGATACGAAAGCGAGCTGGTCGGCGCGGCGCATGATCGCCTCGTCGAGCACCGGATCGCCGCCGGCGACATAGGCGCCCATCAGCATCAGATCGCGATTCTCTTCATAGGCTGACCAGAGCTGGCGGAAGCGCGCGGCGGCGGCGGCATGCTCGGGATCGACCGAGTCGACCATCGTGCGCGACAGCGAGCGCGCGACGTCGATCGCGGGATAGACGCCCTGTTCGGCCATCGCGCGCGACAGGATGATATGGCCGTCGACGATCGCGCGCGCGCTGTCGACCACCGGATCGTCGATGTCGCCGCCGTCGGCGAGCACGGTGTAGAGCGCGGTGACCGAGCCACCCGTCTGCTTGTCGATGCCCGCGCGTTCGCAGAGCGAGGGGATCAGCGCGAAGACCGAGGGCGGATAGCCCTTCATCGTCGGCGGTTCGCCCAAGGTCAGCCCGATCTCGCGCTGCGCATGCGCGACGCGGGTCAGGCTGTCGATGAGGAGGAGGACCTTCTTGCCCTCGTCGCGAAAGGCTTCCGCGATCGCGGTCGCGCGCATCGCGGCGCGCAGGCGAAGGAGGGGCGGGTGGTCGGCGGGGACCGCGACCACGACCGATTTCTTGCGGACTTCGGGGGGCAGTTTGGTCTCGACGAAGTCGCTGACTTCGCGGCTGCGCTCGCCGATCAGCCCGACGACGATCACGTCGCAATCGGTGCCCGCGATCATCTGGCCCATCAGCACCGACTTGCCGACGCCCGAGCCCGCGATGATCGCGACGCGCTGGCCCTCGCCGACGGTGAGCAGGCCGTTGATCGCGCGCACGCCCATGTCGAGCGGGCGGATGACGCGGCCGCGGCGCAGCGGGTTGACCTTGCGCCCGGCGAGCGGCCAGGTGAACTGCGACTTGACCGGCGGGCGGCCGTCGAGCGGATGGCCCTGCGCGTCCATGATGCGGCCGAGCAGCGCCTTGCCGACGGGGACCATCGAGCTCGCGCCATGCGGCTCGACGGGCGCGCCGGTGACCAGCGGCTTGTTCATGTCGAAGGGCAGGACCAGGCTGCGGTGGCCGCGGAACCCGACGACCTCGCCATAGACATAGTCGTTGTCGGCCGACCTGATGCGGACGTTGCTGCCGAGCGGCTGCGGGAAGCCCGACACTTCGAGCATGATGCCCTCGTGCGCGACGAGCGTGCCGATGCGGCGCGGACTCGCCTTGGCGATGTCGACGGGGGCGAGCAGTTGCTGCGCCGACAGGGCGAGGCGGCGCGTCATGCGCCCGCTTCCTCGCGGCCGAGCGCGGCGCGCAGTTCATTGAGGTAGACCGCGCGGCCATGCTCGATCCAGCCGGCGGAAGTCTCGACGCGGACGGTGCCGCGCATCATCGAGGGATCGGCGGCGACGGGCAGGCGGATGTCGCTGTCCATCAGCAGCGCCGCGTCCTGCGGGTGAACCCACAGGGTGCGCGCCTTGTCGGCCTCCGACACCAGCGCGGCGGCGGTCTCGGCCTGATCTTTCAGCCAGGCGGCGTCGATCGGCGCGTCGGCGACGATCTGGCGGACGAGCCGCTCGACCGTCTCGGCGATCAGCTGCGCCAGTTCCTCGCTGGGTTCGTCCTGCAGCGCCTCGGCGCCCGCGACGAGCGCGAGCAGCTGGTCACGCTCGACCGCGAAACCCGCTTCGGCGAGGCGCTGGCCCTCGGCGAGGCCCTTTTCGAACGGGTCTTCGCCAGGCTGGGCCACGACCGGCGCATGCGCGGCGGTCTCGGCCTCGCGCGCGCGCACGGCGGGGTCGAAGGACATCGGGCGGAAGCCGCCTTGCCGCGCCATCGCCATCGCGAGCGGAGTGGGAGCGAAATGCGGATCAGACATAATCGTCGCCCGCGCCCGCGATCATGATCTCGCCCGAGGCGGCCATCTGGCGGACGATCGTCATGATCGCCTTCTGCGCGTCGTCGACGTCGGAGCGCTTGACCATCGTCATCTCGGCCATTTCGTCGCGGATCGTTTCCGACGCGCGCTGCGACATGGTCGAGAGGCAAAGGTCGACCATATCCTCGTCCGCGCCCTTGAGCGCGATCGACAGCTGCGAGGCGTCGACGCCGCGCAGGATGGTGCCCAGGCTCTTCATGTCGAGATCGCGCAGATTCTCGAAGATGAACATCTCTTCCTCGATCGTCTGCGCGAGCTGACGGTCCGATTTCTTGAGGTTGCGGATCGCGCGCTCGCTGGCCGACTTCGACATCTTCTTCATGATCTTGGCGACGTCGCTGGGGCCGCCGATCGGCTGCTTGGCGACGCGCTGGCCGCCGACATTGGCAGCGGCCAGCACCGATTCCAGGTCCTCGATCGCTGCGGCGGGGACCGACGACAGCTGCGCCGCGCGCAGGACGAGATCGGCCTGCAGCACTTCGTCGAGCGTCTCGATCGCGCGCGCCGCGATGTCGGGAACCAGCACCGACAGGATCAATGCGCCGACCTGCGGATGTTCGCTGGCGAGCAGGCCGCTGATTGCGTCGACGTCCATCCAGCGCAGCATTTCGAGCGACGCGGCGCTCGACTGCGGCGCGACGGCGGCCAGGATGTTGTCGGCGCGGACATTTCCCACCGCCTGGTTGATCACCGTGCGGATGCGCGTGTCGGCGCCGACGCTGAGCGCGCTGACCGAGCGGCTGCGGGTCACGAAGCGGTCGAGCGCATGCTCGATCTGCACTTCGGTGGCGTTGGCGGCGTCGAACATGCCCTTCGCCAGCTGGCGCACCTCGGCGGGGTCGAGATGCTTCAGAATCGTCGCCGCTTCGCTCTCGTCGAGCAGCATCAGCAGGATCGCTGCGGCGGCCGAGCCTTCGACTTCGGTCTTGGCGGGCGGGGTGACGAGTTCGGTGTCGAGGTCAGCCACGGGCGCCCTCCTGCATCAGCTGGCGCACGACGACCGCCGCGCGCGCCGAATCCTGGCGGACGAAGGCGCGGACGAGGTTGGCGCGATCTTCATAGCTCGGCGCCGCCTCGATCATCTCGAGCGTGATTTCGCGGCCGCGCGGGCGGGGCAGCGCGGGGTTGCCGCCCTCGGCAGCCGCCATCAGCGATTCTTCGAGCGCGGCGTCGCGTTCGGCGCGCGCGGCGGCCCGCGCCTTGGCGGCCTTGATCAGCGGGCGGCCGATGAACAGGAAGGCGAGGATCGCGACGAGCACGGCGCCGATCTGCTTGACCAGCGGCAGGAACCAGCCCTGTTCGTAAAAGGCGGGCGACACATCCTCGACCTTGGCGAAGGGGCGCTGGCTGATCGCGACCTGGTCGCCGCGTGCGGCATCGAAGCCGACCGTACCCTTCACGAGGCCGTCGATCTTGGTGATGTCGGCGCGGGTCAGCGCCTTCTTGCCCTGGTTGAGCGCGACCGCGACCGAGACGCGGCGAAGCTGGCCCTGCGGGCGGTGCGTGACGGAAATTTCGCGGCCGACCTCATAGGCGCGCTGGGCATTCTCGTTGCTCTGCGTCGTCGGGGCGGGGGCGCCGGGGGCGGTGCCGTTCGGGGTCTGGTTCAGCGCCGAGGCCGGCGGCGGCTGGTTCGACAGCGCGCCGGGGATGCCGACCGCGGGGACATCGCCCTGGCCGCTGACCGAGCGCGTCACCAGCTCGCTGGTCAGCGCGCGGTCGTTCTCGGGAAAGCTTTCGCGCGTCGCCTGGCTTTCGGACATGTCGACGTCGGCGTGGACCTCGACGGTGTAGTTGCCGGCGCCGAGCATCGGGCCGAGCAGGCTGTCGAGCGCGCGGCGATAGCGGTCCTCCATCTGGGTCTGCAGCTGGAACGCCTGCATGTCGCTCGACGTCGCCGAATCCGACAGCAAAGCGCCGCGCTGGTCGATCACCGACACCTGGTCGGCGTTCATGCCGGGAACCGACGAGGCGACGAGGAAGCGGATGGCCTGCACCTGGCCATCGCTCAGCGTGCGGCCGTTCTGCAGCGTCAGCATGACCGATGCCGTGGCGGGCTTGTCCTCGCGGACGAAGAGGCTGGGTTCGGCGGCGGCGATATGGACGCGCGCGCCCTTGACGGCGTCGATCGCCTCGATCGTGCGCGCGAGATCGGCTTCGCGCGCACCGCGGAGGGTCTCGCCCTCGATCGCGCGGCTGGCGCCCATCGGCAGCGCGCCGATCATCTCGCTGCCGTCGGCCGATGCCTTGGGCAGGCCCTGGCCCGCGAGTGCGATGCGCGCCTGGTGGAGCTTGTCGGCGTCGACGGTGAGCGCGCCCGTGGTCGGGTCGATGCTGTGCGCGATGCCCTGCGCGGTCAGCGCGTCGGCGACCGCGGCTTTGTCGGCATCGGCGAGCCCGGCGAAGAGCTGGGTCTGCGGGGCGGCAGCGGTCGCGAAATAGGCGAGCGCGGCAATGCCAATCGCGGCGGTGGTGGCGATCGCGGGCAAAGCGCGCTGGACCGCGGGCTGGCGGATGAACTGCTGCACGGGGGCCAGGCGGCCGCCCATGGCGGAAACCGGAAGGCGGCGGTCGGCGCCGTCGTCGACAGGCGAAAGGATCTGGGTGTCGGCCATCGATTACACCGGCATGTTCATGATGTCGCGGTACGCGGACAGCAGCTTGTTGCGGACTTGCAATGTTGTCTCGAAACCGAGCGAGGCCTTCTGGCGCTCGATCATCACGCTGACAATGTCGTGCGTGTCGCCGCGCTCATAGGCTTCGGTAAGGTCGCTCGCCTTCGACTGCTGGGCGTTGACCTGTTGCAGCGCGGCCGAGATTGCCGATCCGAAATCGGCGCTTCCCGCGGCGCTGTCGACGCCGCCGGCACCGCCGCGGCCCGCGGCGCGCTGCAGCGCTTCATTCTGATTGAGGATCGAACTGCGCATCTGCAGCAGCCGGCTCTGGTCAATCGTGCTCATGGCTTCCATCCGTCTCGAGACGCGGCATCGCGCCGCATGCAGAGAGTTATGCAAAGCGTGTGCCAAATATTTTTATCGTTGAAAAACATGGATATACCAGCGCGTGAGCCGCGCGATTAACCCTGTCCGGCAATTTTTTGACGTGCCGCCCTTAAGCGCCCGGCGCCCCCGCCGTTACTGCAATCGTGAAGCTCGCCGAGCCGCACACCATGGGAATGGCCCTTGGGGGGCCGGAAAGGGAACTTATGACTGTTATCAACACCAATGTGAGCGCGCTTCGCGCCCAGAACAACTCGCGCATTGCGGGTCGCATGCAGTCGGAGGCGATGGAGCGCCTGTCGAGCGGCAAGCGGATCAACAGCGCGAAGGACGACGCCGCCGGCCTCGCCATCGCGACCCGCATGGACGCCAGCGTCCGCGGCCTGAACCAGGCCGTGCGCAACGCCAACGACGGCATCTCGCTGTCGCAGACCGCCGAAGGCGCGATGGGCGGCATTTCGAACATGCTCGTCCGTATGCGTGAACTGGCCGTCCAGGCCTCGACGGGCACGCTGGGGGACGATGACCGCACCGCCATCCAGACCGAAGTCACTGCGCTGATCGCGCAGATCGACGATGTCGCGACGCGCACCACCTTCAACGGCACCGCGCTGCTCGACGGCACCGCCGACCTCGACATCCAGACCGGCCTCAACGACGGCGAAGTCGTCAACATCACGGTCGCCGACATGCAGTCGGCCGGCCTCGGCGTCGACGGCCTCGACTTCTCGACCGCTGCCGGCGCGTCGGGCGCGCTCGCCACGCTCGACACCGCGATCCAGACGGTCGCCACCGAACGTGCGAACCTGGGTGCCCAGCAGAACCGCCTCGAAGCCACTGTCGACAATTTGACGTCGACCGTCGTGAATCTGGCGGACTCGAAGTCGCGCATCGAAGACACCGACTTTTCGGCGGAATCGACCAAGCTCGCCGCGGCCGGCATCCTGGCCCAGGCGTCGACCGCGATGCTCGCCCAGGCGAACCAGAGCCAGCAGGGCGTCATGAACCTGTTGCGCTAAGCCTAAGAGTACCCGAGTTCAGGCTATATTTGGTTGGTCCCTTAATTAGCCTGACCGAACGCCCCGGCCCCCCACGGCCGGGGCGTTCACTGTTTTCCGTCGATGCATGGCGAAGCGCTTGCCCTCGCGGGGCAAATGATCCAACGGGTCCCCGACAGAAATGGGGAGCCAGGAATGAGCCATCAGCATGCCGCCGCCGCGACCGTCTCGGAACGCGCCCTCGCCATCGGCGCCCGCGTCGAGAGCTTCGTCCGCAGCGTGGTCGCGCCCTATGAGAGCGATCCGCGCCGCGACCATCACGGCGCGCCGACCGACGAACTCGTCGACGAGCTCAAGGCGAAGGCGCGCGCCGCCGGTGTGCTCACCCCGCATATCCTCGCCGACGGCGACCATCTCACGCAGGTCGAGACGGCTCATGTCCTGCAAAAGACCGGCCTTTCGCCGCTCGGCCCGCTCGCGTGCAACACCGCGGCGCCCGACGAGGGCAATATGTATCTGCTCGGCAAAGTCGGCAGCCCCGAACTGAAGGCACGCTTCCTCGACCAGCTGGTGCAGGGCCATGCCCGCTCGGCCTTCTTCATGACCGAGCCCGCCGAAGAGGGTGGGGCGGGCTCCGATCCCTCGATGATGAAGACGGTCTGCCGCATGGACGGCAACCATTGGGTCGTCAACGGCCGCAAATGCTTCATCACCGGCGCCGACGGCGCGAAGGTCGGCATCATCATGGCGAAGGCCGAGGATGTCGCCGCCGGCGGCGGCGCGTGCATGTTCCTCGTCGATCTGCCCGATCCCGCGATCCGCATCGAACATGTGCCGAACACGATCGACAGTTCGATGCCCGGCGGCCATGCGACGGTGATCATCGACAATCTCCGCGTCCCCGCCGACCAGATGCTCGGCGAGGCGGGCGAGGGGTTCAAATATGCGCAGGTGCGCCTGAGCCCCGCGCGCCTATCGCACTGCATGCGTTGGCACGGCGCCTGCCAGCGCGCTCACGAGATCGCGACCGACTATGCCAACCGCCGCACGGCCTTCGGCAAGCCGCTGATCGATCATGAAGGCGTCGGCTTCATGCTCGCCGAGAACCTCATCGACCTCAAGCAGGCCGAACTGATGATCCGCTGGTGCGCCGAGGTGCTCGACACCGGCGACCTCGGCACCGCCGAAAGCTCCATGGCGAAGGTCGCGGTGTCGGAGGCGCTGATGCGCATCGCCGACCGCTGCGTCCAGGTGATGGGCGGCACCGGGGTCACCGACAAGACGATCGTCGAACAGGTATTCCGCGAAGTGCGCGCCTTCCGTATCTACGACGGCCCGACCGAAGTGCACAAATGGAGCCTTGCCAAGAAGATCAAGCGCGACTGGAAGAATGCGCAGGGGTGAGGGGGTGGCCTGCCGAAACGGCGGGTTCCGCGCTTAAGGAGACAAAGGATACGGACGTGCGCGTCCGAAATGTCTCCTTTGTCGCTTTAGGCCGGAAAGGTCCGGACGTCTGCGGAGGGGCCTGCGGGTCGATCGGTGCGGTCAACCGTCAGGGTAGATCATAGCGAGATTTATTGGGAAAGCCCTTTCCGACGTGAGCGCTCCATGGCGGGTTTTTTCGGGCGGGAGGGGACATAAAGGTCCTCCCCGCTTGCGGGGAGGGGGAGTGCAGGGTTGGATTGCCCCCGGCAATCCAAGTCCAGTCCGGGGACTGGACGACCCAGCACTCCCGCGAAGCGGGCGGTGGAGGGGGCTCTCGGCCTGAAGCGCCGCTCAAGGACGCCACCCCCCTCCGTCAGCGCTGCGCGCTGCCACCTCCCCACAAGTGGGGAGGATCGTCTTGATTCTACCCCGAAGCACCCTCCGCCGCGAATCCGACATCATTGCGCCCCGGTCGAGATCGGAGCGATTTGCTATAATTGACAAAATAATTTGTCCATTATACCCAGTGCATCATGAGCGACTCGCTGGCCCTTCTCGACGACGCCGTCACCGCGCGGGTGGCGTTATCGCCGCTGCGGCGCGAGTTACTCGCGCGGCTCCGCTCGCCGGCGTCGGCCGCCGGGCTCGCCGAGGCGCTCGACATGTCGCGACAGAAGATCGGCTATCACCTCCGCCTGCTCGAAAAGGCGGGCCTCATCGCCGCGGTCGAGACGCGGCGGCGGCGCGGTTTTACCGAGACCCTCTTCGAGGCGCAGAGCGACGCGCTGCTGATCGACCCGATGATCCTCGCGCCCGCCGATCCCGACACGGTCGATAAGCAGGACCGCTTCGCCGCCGACCATCTCGTGCGCACCGCTGCGGGGATCGTCCGCGACGTGTCGCGGATGCGCGAGGCGGCCGCGAACGAGGGCAGCCGCCTGCTCACCTTCACCGTCGAGGCCGATGTCGCCTTCGTACGCCCCGCCGATATCGAAGTCTTCGCCGCGCGCCTGTCCGACGCGCTCGCCACCATCGCCGCCGACTTCGCCCCCGCGGGCGAGGGGCGCAGCTACCGCGTCACCGTCGCCGGGCATCCTGCCGTCGGCACTCGTACCAGAACCGTCGTCAATTGAGGGAGAGCCCAAGATGACCGAGCCCGCCGACCAGCCGACCGTCGACCGTATTCTGGTCGAAACGACGATCGCCGCCCCGGCGGCCGAGGTGTGGGACGCGCTGCGCGACCGCGACAAGCTCTTGCAATGGTTTGGCTGGGACGCGCCGAGCCTCGCCGAAGAGGTCGACTATATCTTCTTCCAGTATACCAGACCCGACGAGGCAGCGGGCATCCTGTGGTTCGAGGGCGTGCCCGACCGTTTCGAGGTCGAGCCGACCGGCGCCGAAACCTGCATCCTGCGCGTCGTCCGTGCAGCCCCCGCAGGGTCGAGCTGGGACGGCGTGTATGAGGATATGGTCGAGGGCTGGATCAGCTTCGTCCAGCAGTTGCGCCTCGCGATCGAGCAGCACGCCATCGCGCCGCGCCGCACACTATATCTCGAGGGTAATGCGCTCGAAGGCGGCTCGGGGCCCATCGCTGCGCTGGGGCTCACCGGCCTCCGCGATGTCCCTGATGGCGCGGCCTTCGTCGCCGACCTGCCGACCGGCGAGGTGGTCGAGGGGCAGGCGTGGCACCGCACGCCATGGCAGATCGGGCTCACCGTGCCGCAGTGGGGCAACGGCCTGCTGATCGTCACCGACAAATCGGTGAAGGACACCGCCCCGCACGGGCGCGGCGCGCTGATCCTTACCACTTACGGGCTGTCGGAAGCGGCGTTCGCCGAACTCGAAACGCGCTGGAAAGGTTGGTGGGACGCGCATTACGAACTCGCGCCGCCGAGCGCGGAGGCGTGCAGCTAGGGCGCGATGCGCCCTTCGTCGCGCCCCGGCATCGGCGCAACGGCGTGGAGGATCGGCACCGACGACGCCAGCCAGCCGCCGCCGGCCAGCACCGCTATGGTCAGCGTCGACAAATCGGCGATCATTCCGAAAATCCACGCGCCGAGCGCCAGCGCGCCGAAGGTCACCGCCTGATAGATCGACAGGCAGCGCCCGAGGATCGCGTCGGGCGAACGCAGCTGCATCGCGACGTTGAGCGAGGTCAGCGTGCCGACCCACGCCATGCCGGCGACGAAGGCGGCGGCGAGTAAGGCGATCACCTGGCCGGTCAGTGCGACGGGGACCAGTGCCGCGGCAAAGCTTAAGGTCGCGACGCTGACCACCGCCTCGCTGCCCCAGCGCCGGCGCGCTGCGCCGACCCATAGCGCGCAGACGATCGACCCGAGCCCGAACGCGCCGAGGCAGAGCCCGTAGTCGAGCTCGCCGCCTTTCAGCTGATCGCGGACGAGCGAAGGCAGCAGCGCTTGGAACGCCGCGGCGCCAAAGCCAAAGGAAAAGCCGCGCATCAGCACGCGGCGTACCGGGTCCGACTGCGCGCAGAAGCGCAGCCCCGTCGCGATCGCCGCGAGCATCGGGCTGCGCTTCGGCGGCTCGGTTTCGGGCTTCCAGCGCAGCAGCACCACGATCAGCACCAGATAGGAGAGCGTGTTGAGCGCGAAGGCCGGCGCGGGGCCGGTGAGCGAAATCAGCAGGCCGCCGAGCGCGGGCCCGACGCTGCGTGCGAGGTTGAAGGCGATGCTGTTGAGCGCGATCGCCTGCGGCAGATGCGCATGGCCGACCTGCTGGCGCACCGATGCCTGCCACGCCGGCGAATTGACCGCGGTGCCGCAGCCCACGGCGAGGGTGAAGAAGAGCAGCGACAAAGGCCCGATCGCACCGTACCAGGTGGTCGCCGCCAGTGCGGCCGAGGCGACCAGCATCCCGATCTGCGACCACAGCATTACGCGCCGCCGGTCGTAATTGTCGGCGATCGCCCCCGCGAAAACACCGAGCATCAGGATCGGGATCGTCGCCCCCGCATTGACCAGCGCGATCAGCAGATGCGACTGCGTCAGCTCGGTCATCAGCCACGCGGCGCCGACCGACTGGATCATCGACCCCATGTTCGACGCGAGATTGGCGATCCAGATCGCGCGAAAGGCGGGGAATTGAAACGGCGCGAGCGGCGAGACAGAGGCGGGGCGAGGCGCGCCCGCATCGGCCATCAGTTGCGGCCCCCGACGAGCCCGCGCGCGATCACCTGCGCCTGGATCTCCGCCGCGCCCTCGAAGATGTTGAGGATGCGCGCGTCGCAGAGCACGCGGCTGATCTCATACTCTACGGCATAGCCGTTGCCGCCGTGGATCTGCAGGCTGGCGTCGGCGTTCGACCAGGCCGCGCGCGCGCCGAGCAATTTCGCCATGCCCGCCTCGATATCGCAGCGCTTGCCGCCGTCCTTGGCGCGCGCGGCGGCGTAGCTCAATTCGCGCGCGACGACGAAATCGACGAGGCTCATCGCGATCTTGTCCGACACGCGCGGGAAATGGAGGATCGGCTTGCCGAACTGCTTGCGCGTCACCGCATAGTCGAGCCCGAGTTCGAGCGCGCGCCGTGCGACGCCTACGGCGCGCGCGGCGGTCTGGATGCGCGCGCCCTCGAAGGTGCGCATCAACTGCTTGAACCCTTGCCCCTCCTCGCCGCCCAGCAGCGCGTCGGCGGGCGCGGGCATCGCGTCGAACTGCAGCGCATATTCGCGCATCCCGCGGTAGCCCAGCACCTCGATCTCGCTGCCGCTCATGCCGTGGACGGGGAAGGGGTTGTCCTCGCTGCCGCGCGGCTTGGGCACAAGCAGCATCGACAGCCCGGCATAGCCCTTCGCATCGGGCAAGGTCCGCGCGAGCAGGGTCATCAGGTCCGAGCGTGCGGCATGGGTAATCCAGTTTTTCGCCCCGTCGATCACCCAATGATCGCCCTCGCGGCGCGCGCGGGTCTGGAGCGATCCGAGGTCGGATCCCACATCGGGCTCGGTGAACACCGCGGTGGGCAGCACCTCGCCGCTCGCGATTTTCGGCAGCCATGCGGCCTTCTGCGCGTCGGTGCCGCCGAGCACGATCAGTTCGCCCGCGATCTCGGACCTTGTCCCGAGCGACCCCGTACCGATCCAGCCGCGCGACAGTTCCTCGGTGACGATGCACATCACGAGCTTGCCGAGCCCGAGGCCGCCATATTCCTCGGGAATGCAGACGCCGAAGGTACCCAAATCGGCCATCGCCGCCACCGTCGCATCGGGGATCAGCGCGTTGGTCAAATGCCAGCCGTGCGCGTGCGGCAAGATCTCGGCATCGGTGAAGCGGCGATACTGTTCGCGGATCGCGTCGAGCTCGGCGTCGTGGAGCGTCTCGCTCGGCCATTGCCCCGCGGCGAGGGACGCGGCCAGTTCGGCGCGTGCCGCCGCCTGATCGGCACCCAGCCACGCGCCGCAATCTCCCGCCAGCTTCGCCGCCGCACCGGCGAGCCCCAAGTCGGCCGGCCGGAATATCTCATTCTGCCCCATCGCCAGCCCGCCCACGAGCTGCGCGATCCCCTCGGCAAATGCCAGTTCGGTAACCAACGCATCGATGCGCGGCTGCTCGCCCGCCTCATACCAGCCGAGCGTCGCCTTAAGAGCCTCTACCGTCGTCGCGATCCACGCAAAGCCATGCGCCGCGCGCTGTTCGGCGTCGATCGTCGCCGTCTCCAGCCGCGCCGCGAGCGCCGCTTGCGCCGCGGTCCGGTAATCCTGCGCGGCGGTCAGCGCCTGCTTTAGATCGCTCATTCGCTCATCCCGTTCGTCGCGGCGGCGATGCACCGAAGCGCGGCACTCTGCAACCCTCAGTTAGTATACTATCTGCTGCTCTTCGGCCGAAAGCGTGCCCGCGAAATATTCGCGCCCCGCCCACTGGCGCGCGCGGCGCCGACTGGTTACATGGGCCGCCACCAAACGAATCGCGCGTGCCGCACCTTTCGAGGAAGCCAGGCGCCGCCAGGAGCAGAAAGTGGCACCCCATGGAAATTATCACCGGTCTGACCTTCGACGACGTGCTGCTGGTGCCCGGCGCGTCGGACATCCTGCCGTCGGACGCCAACCTGCAGACCCAGCTGACCAGTGACATCACGCTCAACATCCCGATCCTGTCGTCGGCGATGGACACGGTGACCGAGGCCGACATGGCGATTTTGATGGCGCAGATCGGCGGCATCGGCGTGCTCCACCGCAACCTGACGATCGAGGAACAGGCCGCCGCGGTGCGCCAGGTCAAGCGCTTCGAAAGCGGGATGATCGTCAACCCGATCACCATCACCCCCGACGCGCCGCTCTCCTACGCCACCGCGCTGATGGACCAGCACCGCATCTCGGGCATCCCGGTGGTCGAGACCGGGGGCAAGCTCGTGGGCATCCTCACGCACCGCGACGTGCGCTTCGCCGACAATCCGGGACAGCCGGTGCGCGAACTGATGACCGCCGAAAATCTTGCTACGGTCCGCCCCGGCGTCGGGCAGGACGAGGCGCGCAAGCTGCTCCACCAGCGCCGCATCGAGAAATTGCTCGTCGTCGATGACGATTATCGCTGCATCGGGCTGATTACCGTCAAGGACATGGAAAAAGCGGTCAATTTCCCCGACGCGACCAAGGACGCCAGCGGCCGCCTGCGCGTCGCGGCGGCGACCAACACCGGCGACAGCGGCATCGAACGCGCGGAGGCCTTGCTCGATGCCGAATGCGACCTGATCGTCGTCGACACGGCGCACGGCCACAGCAAGGGCGTCGGCGCCACCGTCGAGCGCATCAAGAAGCTGTCGAATCGCGTGCAGGTGCTCGCGGGCAATGTCGCCACCGGCGACGCGACCAAGGCGCTGATCGACGCCGGCGCCGACGGCGTGAAGGTCGGCATCGGCCCCGGATCGATCTGCACCACGCGCGTCGTCGCGGGGGTCGGCGTGCCGCAGCTCACCGCGATCCTCGACAGCGTCGAAGCGGCGATGAAGCTGGGCGTGCCGGTGATCGCCGACGGCGGCCTCCGCACCTCGGGCGACATCGCCAAAGCGCTCGCGGCGGGCGCATCGAGCGTGATGGTCGGCTCGCTGCTTGCGGGCACCGCCGAAGCGCCGGGCGAAACCTTCCTGTTCCAGGGCCGGACGTACAAAAGCTATCGCGGCATGGGCAGCGTCGGCGCGATGGCGCGCGGCTCGGCCGACCGCTATTTCCAGCAGGACATCAAGGACCAGATGAAGCTGGTCCCCGAGGGCATCGAGGGCCAGGTCCCCTTCAAGGGGCCCGCCAAGGACGTCATCCACCAGCTCGTCGGCGGCGTGAAGGCGGCGATGGGCTATACGGGTAGCCGCACGCTCAAGGATTTGCGCGAGCGCGCGAAATTCGTGCGCATCACTAACGCGGGCCTGCGCGAAAGCCATGTCCACGACGTCGCGATCACCCGCGAGGCGCCGAACTATCCGGTTGGTTGAGGCGGGGCGATGACCCCCGCCGCGCGTATCCAGACCGCGATCGAAATCCTCGATACCATCGCCGCCGCCGCGCGCGAGGGCGGAGCACCCGCCGACGCGATCTTTGCCGAGGCGATGCGCGCGCGCCGCTATGCGGGGTCGAAGGATCGCCGCGCGATCCGCGCGCATGTCTATGATGCGATCCGCGCGGTGCGCTCGGCCCCGGCGTCGGGCCGCGCCGCGATGCTCGTCCTCGCCGACGCCGACCCCGACGTCGCCGCGCTCTTCGACGGCACCGCCTACGGCCCCGCCGCCATCGCCCCGGACGAAGCCCGCGCCGAAACCGGGCTTGCCGCGCAAGCGCTCGTCGACCTCTTCGACCCGCTCGTCGGCGCCGACGAGGCCGGAGCGATGCTCGCCCGCGCGCCGCTCGACCTGCGCGCCAATCGCTTGAAGGCGACCCGCGCCGACCTCGCGGCGCTTTTCCCCGCCGGCGAGCCGATCGCCGGCGCCGATGACGGCTGGCGCCTGCCGCCCGAAACCGCGGCGATCCAGCACCCGGCCTACGCCGACGGCGCTTTCGAGGTGCAGGATGCCGCGAGCCAATATGCCTCCGCGGCGCTGGATGCGGCACCGGGCCAGACCATCGTCGACCTCTGCGCCGGCGCGGGCGGCAAGGCGCTTGCCATCGCGTCGCTCACCGCGAACGACGCCGATATCCTCGCCTGCGACACCAACCGTGCGCGCCTCCGGCAACTCGCGCCGCGCGCCGAACGCGCGGGCGCCACGCGCATCGAGACACGGCTGCTAAACCCGGGGCAGGAGGCGGCGATGCTTGCCGACCATCGGGGCAAGGCCGACCGCGTCTTCGTCGACGCGCCCTGTTCGGGCAGCGGAACCTGGCGCCGCAGCCCCGAGCTGCGCTGGCGCCTCACTCCCGCGCGGCTCGACCGCCATCTCGCCGACCAGGCGAAGCTTCTGGATCTGGGCGCCGATCTGGTGGCGCCCGGCGGCAAATTGCTCTACGCCACCTGCTCGATCATCGCACGCGAGGGGCGCGCCCAGGTGGACGAATTTCTCACCCGCCATCCCGGCTGGACCGCGGATTCCGACGTGCTGCCCACGGGCATCGGGCGCGTCGCGGGTGGCGGTTTTCTGCTCACCCCGGCGCACGACCGCTGCGACGGATTTTTCCTCGCCCGATTGACCGCGCCATGTTAGCCTCGCGTTCGATGAAGCGATGGGAGAATGCAATGCGCGTCAGTTTCCTGGCCCTCGGAGCGGGTCTTGTCCTTGCCAGCCTGCCGACGGCCTCCGACGCGCAACGCGCCGACAATGATATCCTGCCGATCTCGATCGCGCTCCAGGAACAGGGTGTGAAGGCGCAGGGTGCCGGCGATCTCGACGCGGCAATCGACGCCTATGAGGCCGCGCTCGCGGCGGACCCGCGCAATCGCAGCGCGATCGTCGCGCTGGCGCAGGTCGCACGCGCGCAGGGCTTGCCGGGCAAGGCGATCGGCCTCTATCGCGAAGCGCTGATCCTCGAACCCAACGACATCGTCGCGTTGACCGGGCAGGGCGAAGCGCTCGCCGACAAGGGCGCGCTCGAACTCGCGCGCGAAAAGCTCGCCGAGGCGAAGCGCGTTTGCGCCGAAAAATGCCCGCAGGTCGCCGCGCTCGAAAAGACGATCAATACGAGTGCCGAGAAGAAAGTGGTCGCGGCCGAAGCGCTGATCCCGAAGACCGTGGTGACGACCAGCCAGAATTGACCTAGCGGCTCAGCACCCGCGCCAGCGCCACCCATTCCGCCACACTCACCGTCTCCGCGCGCCGCGTCGGCTCGATCCCGCACACCTCCAGTGCGTCGATTGCCCCCGGCAGGCCCTTCAAACTCTGCCGCAGCATCTTGCGCCGCTGGCCGAAGCCATATTCGGTGAGCTTCGAAAGGATGCGCGGGTTCACCCCCTCGGGCTGTGCGGCGGGCGTCACGTGGACGATCGCCGACATCACCTTGGGCGGCGGTGTGAAGGCCGAGCGATGGACCTTCATGGCGATCCGCGCGTTCGAGCGCCACTGCGCCAACACCGCGAGCCGGCCGTAAGCCGAGGTGTCGACCTTGGCGACGATGCGCTCGGCGACCTCCTGCTGGAACATCAAGGTCAGCGACAACCATGAAGGCGGCCATGCTGCGGGCTCCAGCCAGCGTGTGAACAGCGCGGTGCCGACATTATAAGGCAGGTTGGCGACGATATGATATGGCCCGCCCGCGAGCGCATCGGCGTCGATCGCCATTGCATCGTCGGCGATCACAGTCAGCCGCCCGCCGAACGCCGCGCTGAGTTCGCCGAGCAGCGGCAGGCAACGGTCGTCGCGCTCGACCGCGATCACCTTCGCTCCGGCACGCAGCAGCGCGCGCGTCAGCCCGCCGGGTCCCGGCCCGACTTCGAACACCGTCGCGCCGTCCAGATCGCCGGGCAGCGCCGCGATGCGATCGAGCAATTGCTCGTCGAACAGGAAATTCTGCCCCAGCGCCTTGCTCGCCTGCAGCCCGTGCGCGCGCACGGTTTCGCGCAGCGGCGGCAGGACCGGGCTGGTCACGCGGCGGGGGCGCAGCTGCGCTCGCGCATCGCCGCGAGCTCGGCCGCCATGCGGATCGCCGCAATCGTCGGGCCCGGATCGGCGGCGCCGGTGCCCGCGATGTTGAACGCGGTGCCGTGGTCGGGCGAGGTGCGCACGATCGGCAGCCCGAGCGTCAGGTTGACCCCGTCGTCGAAATGCAGCGCCTTGAACGGGGCGAGCGCCTGGTCGTGGTACGCGCAGAGCAAGGCGTCGTAACGCGCGCGCACATGCGGCGCGAACAGGCTGTCGGCGGCGAGCGGACCTTCGACCGCGATGCCGTCGGCCAGCAATTGCTCGACCGCGGGGCGAATGATGCGGAGTTCCTCGTCACCCATCTCGCCGTTCTCGCCGGCGTGCGGGTTGAGCCCCGCGACCGCCAGGAGCGGCGCCTCGATCCCGAAATCGCGCTTCAGGGCGCGCGCGACGATGCGGCCCTTGGCGATAATCATCTCGCTGGTCAGCCGTTCGGGGACTTCGGCGAGCGGCACATGCACGGTCAGCGGCACGACGCGCAGCCGCGGCCCCGCGAGCATCATCACCGCATTGGTCGCGGTGACGCCGCAGCGCTCGGCGATGAATTCGGTCTGCCCGGGGTGCGTATAGCCGACGTCGTAAAGCTGCGCCTTCGACACCGGCCCGGTGACAAGCGCCCCGACTGCCTGGGTGCGCGCGAGGCCGATCCCCGTTTCGAGCGAATGGAGCGCGCAGGTCGCACCCGCCTTGGTCGGCGACCCGGGCACCACGGGCCCGCTGTCCTCGAGATGCCAAACAGGCAGCGCGTCGACAAAGGCGGGCGCGACTTCGGCGATGTCGCGGACGCGCACGGTCGGACTTTGCGAGACGGCCGCGATCGACGCGATGTCGCCAATCGCTACAAAAGGTGGCAGCTCGTGGTCATGCCGCGCCGCCCAGGCGCGCGCGGCGACTTCGGGTCCGACCCCCGCCGGGTCACCGAGGGTGACCGCGATCGGGCGTCGGTTTTGATTGTCGGGCATCAGCTGAAGTCGATCACCGCGTCCCGGCGCAGGTCGCGCAAATAGCGCTGGGCGCGCTTCTGCACCTTTTCCTCGAGCAGGCGGTTCTCGATTTCCTCGAGATTGGGCTCGGCGACCGTGTTGGGCAGGTCGCGCCCGCACAGCACAAGCACACTGACGCCCTCGTTCGCAGCGCCGAAAGGCTGGGTTGTCTGGCCAACCTGCAGGCTGACGAGCGTCGCCTGCAGCGGCGGCGGCAGCTGGCGCATCTGGATGCCGTCGCGTGACACGACGGTCGCGCCCAGGCTCTGCGCGACGCCGTCGGCGGCGCCGCAACCGGCGATGCCGCGGGTCGCTTCGGCGAACTGGCCGGCGAGTTCGGACGCCTTGGCCTCGCTGGTGCCCGCGGGGAAATCGAGCGAAATCTGCTTGAGGCTGAGCACCGCGTCACGCGGGTCGGCGGTCAGCACCTGGCGCCGGTCGACCATCAGCATGATCGACACGCCGCCGGGCACCTCGATCGGTCCAACGAGCTGTCCGGGCTGCATCTGCCGCGCGGCGTCGGCCATGGTGTCGGGCAACTGCCCGGCCTTGACCCAGCCGAGGTCGCCGCCAACGACCGCGGTCGAGGCTTCGGAAAACTGGCGCGCATAGGCGGCAAAGCTGCCGCCTGCCTGCAGCGCCTGCACGATCTTCTGTGCGTTTTCGGCGACCGACGGGATAGTCTCGGCGGTTGCGGTGAGATAGATTTCGGCGAGGTGGAACTCGTCTTGTCCCTTTGCCTCCATCAGCCGCTTGTAGATCGCGTCGACCTCGTCCTTCGACACATTGGTGGTCGACTGGACGTTGCGCGCGAGCAAGCGGTCCCAGGCATATTCACCGCGAATCTGCTGCTTCACCGCGGCAGCCGATGAACCGCGCGCTGCAAGATAGGCGCTGAACTGATCGGGGGTCTGCTTGTAGCGTGCGGCCAGTCGCGCGAACTGGTCGTTGATGACATTCTCGTCGATCTCGATCTCGGCCGCGCGCGCTTCCTGGATCTGCAATTTCTCGTCGATCAGGTTGCTGAACACCTGCTGCCGCAGCGCCTGGATCTGCTCGGGCGGCAGCTCGGCGTCGCCGTTGGCGACGCGGATCAGCCCCATGCGCTGCTCGATGTCGGTTGCGGTGATGATCTCGCCGTTGACGGTGGCCGAGGGGCGATAGACATTGGCTTTGGCGTCGCCATAAACCTGCACATTGCCCGGGATGTTGAGTGCGGTGGTCGGCACGTCGCTGTCGGGAACGGTTTGCGCCAGCACCGGGGTCACGCCGATGGCGGCGACGGCGGCGAAGCCGATCATGGTCGAGAATTTGGTCATTTTTAGCCTATAAAATCGGTTCCGGCCCGCTCCGTATCAGCGGAGACGTCCCATGGTCCAGCGCAAACGCGTCTCTGCACATCATTACGGCCGCCATATTGGCGATCCGACGCTGAACGCAAGCTGAGCGGGCCAGGGAGAGAACGCCCGTCCACCACGGCTCGTTCGGCGGTTGCGACCAGTCGCAGCAATGCGACGAACGGCTGAAGTCTTCAGACGGCGAGCCCGTCGTGGCGCCTCGGATCGAAGGTATAGAAGCAGCTGTGCGTGTATCGTGTTCCGGCGGTGATCTCCTTCACGCCGTGCAGATAATCCGACGTGGACGGGAAAAAGGCCAGCATTCGCGGCTTGATCCGGGGTTCCAGCCCCAGCCTGGGAAAATGAATCTGGCCGCCCTCGAAATCGTCGTTCAGATAGATGATCGATGCGAAGGCGCGCCAGGGGAACTGGTTGGGGCGACCGTCGGGCTCTTCGCAGTCCGCATGCGGCGCCTGATGGTTTCCGGGATGCCAGCGAACCAGTTGCAGCGTGTCGGCGTAGACGGGAGCTTCGATCTCGTAATACGCCTTGATGGTCTTGGCCGCGCGCCGCCGGATCGACGCCATCAGTTTCAGTATTTTCGGGGGCATCCCCCGCGGGTTGATCAATCGACCGTACCACACGTCGCCGGGCAGGAGGTAGGTTTCCCAAGCCGCTGCCGCCGACTTCGCATAATAGAGGAGCTGCTTGCGTTCCTGTTCGGTGATGAAGTTTTCGCAAATCCCAACCGGTCTTCCGACCAGATCGCGTGCCGATTTCATGATTCAACGCCGCTCCCGTTTCCCTTTCCTCAGAAAACGTAGAGGAGCGCCTTAACCCTCGCAACCCTTTGAATCCGAATCAGAATCCCAGGTTTCGGAACGCGACGCGGAACGAGAAGCTGTTGCCGCGCCGCGCGTCGCCGGTGTCGATATAGTCGCGGCGCCACGTCAGCGCGATCGACAGGCAGTCGTCGTCATAGGCGACCCCCAACCGGTGGCGGATCGGCTCAAACCCGTCCGACAGGCTCAGCGGGTCATCATTCTTGCTGGTCAGATCGACGATCGCCGAGCCGAAGATCGACCAACTCTTCGCTACCGCGACGCGGCCGCCGACGCGCACTTCCTCGCGATCCTGCAAATCCTCGCCGAGCAGCGCGATGTCGCGGTTGAGCCGCGAGTAGCCGAGCACGGCATAGGTCGATCGGCTGCCGATCGTCGCGTCGAACTCGTTGCGGCGTATCGCCAGATTGTCCTTGTCGAGGCGGAAGCGGTGCGTCAGCCGCAGGAAATCCTTATATGCGACGGTGGTGCGCCCGACGACGTCGGAGGTGCGATCGGTCAGGCCGGTGCCGTCGGGGAACAGGCTCGGCTTGTCCGACAAGCGGTAGCTTTGCCCGACGATGCTGTTGATGTTGAACCCCGGTCGACTGTAATTCCACTCGGCGCCATAAGTAACGCGCGCGCCGTCCTCGAAGCGGTCGTAGCCGCTGAAGCGGTTGATGGCGAAGAGGTTGCTGTCCTCGAGGTCGAAGGCGCGGCTGTCCTCGTTCGGGATATCGAGATTCTTGATCTGCGGCGTCGCGACGAACTGGATGCGCGGGGTCAGCGTCTGCGTGCCGCCCAAGAATTCGCCGACGAAGGGCCAGCGCATGTCGACCGCGGCGGCGGCGATGCCGCGGCCTTCCCAGCCCGACTTGCCGCGATAGCCGGGGATGGCGGTCAGCAGATTTTCGTCGCTGTGATAGATGTCGCCGCGCACCATCGCGGTAAAGGTGACTTCCTGCCCCAGCGAGGTCAGCCGGCGCAGGTCCCAGCGCACCCCGGCAAAGGCACGCTGCGTGTCCTGCCCGGCGGTGCGGCCGATCGCGAGCGTATTGACCTGCAGTTCGAACTGGCCGCCGAACACGGGGTCGGTCAGCCGCTGCCGATAGTCGAGGATCGGCAGCGCGATCGGCTGCTGCCCCTGCTTGTCGCCGGCGCGCAAGGTCTGCGTCGCCCAGCCGGCGATCGACAGATAGCTCTGGCCCCCGATCCGCTCCACCTCGAAGGTCGAGCGCAGCCGGTCGTCGCGCGTGATGTCGTAACGGCGGAGGAAAGTGCGGTCGCTCGCGATGCGGCCGGAATAGGTGATGCTCCAGCGCGGGCTCAGCTGGAACTTGCCCGCGCTCTCCAGATAGCCGCGAAAATCGTTCTCGCCGGGCGTGGTCGGGCTGTTCAGCGGCACGACGGAGCTGTAGGTGCCGTAACCGTTGATGCGGAACGACCCGACGTCGGTCAGCGCGCGGAACTCGCCTTCGATCATCGGCGCCGCACCGGTGTAGATGTGCGGGGTGATCGTCAGGTCGCGGTCGGGGGCGATGCGCAGGTAATAAGGCACCGCGACTTCAAGCCCATTGGTGCGGTCGTAGCGCACCTCGGGCACCAGGATGCCGCTGCTCGGCTCGTTGTTGAGCGGGTGGCTCAGTCCCGGCAGCGGGATCAGCGGCAGGCCGAAGATTTCGACGCGCGCGCCCTTGTAGCGCACCTTGTTCCTGGCCTTGTCGTACATCACGCGCACCGCGCGGATCTGCCAGCTCGGGTTCTTGGGGCAGCCCTCGTCGTCGACGACGGGGCAGGGGGTGTAAGCGGCGTTTTCGAGCTCGATATTGCCGTTGTCGAAGCGCGTGCCCTTCACCGCAGCGAGGCGCGAGCCGTTGTCGAGCACGACGAGCATGTCCTCGACCACCCCGTCGCGCAGGCTGTCGGTCAGGACGATGCGTTCGCCATAGGCCGTATCGCCCTCGGGATTGGCGATCGCGACGTCGCCCTCGGCCACGACCTCGCCGGTCTTGCGGTTCCACGTCACCTTGTTGGCGCGCATCTGGATCGCCTCGCGATTCATCTGCACATTGCCCTCGGCGACGACGATCTCGGTGTCGCTGTCGTAATTGAGGTTGTCGGCGGCGAAACCGACCTGCTGGTCGCCCGCGACCTTCGGTGCGTCGCCGGGCGCGGTCGAGACGTCGGGGGTCTGCAGGCTCGGTTCGCCCAGTGGCGCTAGCACCACCGGGGGTTCGGCGCCCGTCTGCGCACCGGCAGGCACCGCGAGCAGCGCGAACGCGCTGGCGGTCGCGAGCCACAGCGGCCGGTTGCTCCCCTGGAACAAAGTCCCCGTCATCTAATCCCTTTGTCCCATCGCCTGGAGCCTGGGGGCCGATTGGACCCCCAGCTTTGTTTTTGCAACTCGCAAGCGAAACCCCTATCGGTCCGGCACGTTCCAATCAATCATCGCATAAGAGAGTCAAAAGATGGACATTCAGTTTGTCGCGCAAATCGATGCGTCTGCCGGCGTCGTCGCTTTCCCGGTCCGCAAGGGCGGTGCCGCCGCGCTCGGCGCGCTGCTCGGCGCCGCGGCGGCGCAGGCGCGCTTCGACGGCGCGGCGGGATCGGTCGCAGAAACCGCGGCGATCGACGGCGACAAGGCGAAGCGGCTGCTGCTCGTCGGCATCGGCGAAGGATCGGTGCAGGATCTCGAGCGCGGCGGTGCGGCGCTGACAGCGAAACTCCAGACCAGCGGCGTCGCGACGGTGCATGTCGATTTCGCGAGCGCGGGCGAGAGCGATGCGCAGGATGTCCTCGCCTTCGCGACCGGCGCGCTGCTCCGGAACTGGCGTCTCGACACCTATCGCACCCGCCTCACCGACACTGCGAAGCCCAGCCTCCAGACGGTGATCATCGCTGCGCCCGGCGGCACGCCGGCGGGCTGGGCCGAGGCGCAGGCGATTGCGGAGGGTGTCGCCTTCACCCAGACGCTCGTCGCCGAACCGCCGAACATCCTCTATCCCGAAAGCTTCGTCGAGCGCTGCCAGCATCTCGCTGACCTCGGCGTCGAACTCGAGGTGCTCGACGAGCGCCAGATGAAGGCGCTCGGCATGGGCGCTTTGCTCGGCGTCGCGCAGGGCTCGACGCGCCCGCCGCGGCTGCTCGCGATGCGCTGGAACGGCGGCGAGCCGGGCGCCAAGCCGATCGCCTTCGTCGGCAAGGGCGTGACCTTCGACACCGGCGGCATCAGCATCAAGCCCGCCGCCGGCATGGACATGATGAAATGGGACATGGGCGGCGCGGGCGCGGTCGCGGGCGCGATGAAGGCGATCGCCGGGCGCAAGGCCAAGGCGAATGTCGTCGGCATCGTGGGCCTCGTCGAAAACATGCCCGACGGCAATGCGATGCGCCCCGGCGATATCGTCACCACCATGTCGGGCCAGACGGTCGAGGTGCTCAACACCGACGCCGAAGGCCGCCTCGTGCTCTGCGACGCGGTCACCTGGACGCAGAAAGTCTACGAGCCTTCGGTGATCGTCGACCTCGCGACGCTGACCGGCGCGATGGTGATCTCGCTGGGCCATGAATATGCGGGCATTTTCGCCAATGACGACGGTCTCGCCGGCCAGCTGATCGCCGCGGGCGAGGCGTCGAACAACAAGCTCTGGCGCTTCCCGCTGTCGGCCGCCTACGACAAGCTGATCGACAGCCCGATCGCCGACATGAAGAATGTCGGCCCGCGCGAGGGCGGCTCGATCACCGCAGCGCAGTTCATCAAGCGCTTCGTCGACGACGGCGTCAAATGGGCGCATCTCGATATTGCGGGCATGGCCTGGCACGACAAGGAAGGTCCGGTCTATGCCAAGGGCGCGACCGGTTATGGCGTGCGCCTGCTCGACCGGTTTGTCGCGGATAATTTCGAGGGGTGATGTTACCAACCTCGTCATTGCAGAAACTCGTCGCCCCCGCAAAGGCGGGGGCCGCTGGAGGGCTTGATCCCTTGTCGCCGCGTAAACCGCCAGCGGCCCCCGCCTTCGCGGGGGCGACGTAACCGGCATGCCCCGCGTCGACTTCTACCGCCTGACCCGCGACCCGGTCGAGCGCGTGCTTCCCGCTGTGGCAACGCGCGTCCTCGCCAACGGCGACCGGCTGCTCGTCGTCGCGGGCCCCGCGATGCAGCGGCAGGCGATCGACGAGGCGCTGTGGACCCTCCAGCCGGCGAGCTTCCTGCCGCACGGCGCCGCGGGCTCGCCCGACGAGGCGATCGAGCCGATCCTCATCGCGGGCACGCTCGCCGCCGTACCGCCCAATCGCGCGACGCATCTCGCGCTCGCCGACGGCGAATGGCGCGAGGAAGCGCTGGGGTTCGAACGGACCTTCCTCTTCTTCGACAACAGCCGCATCGACGACGCCCGCGCGCTGTGGCGCGCGCTCGCGGTGCGCGAGGATGTCGACAACCGCTTCTGGAAACAGGACGAAAATGGCCGCTGGAGCGAGGGCCCCTAGGCTGTGACCCCGGTCACCTCGCCCGGACGCTCCAACGGCTAGGGAATAAGCGAACAGCAACAGGAGCATGTGATGACCAAAGGCCCGTCGATCCTTCTCGCCGCCTCCGCGCTTTTCCTCGCCGCCTGCGGCTCGCAGTCGGAAAAGGAGGTCGCCAGTGGCAGCTACACCGACCCCGAAACCGGCGAGACCGCCGATTACAAGGTCACGACCAGCGCCGACGGCGACGAGGGCAAGGTCAGTATCAAGACCGCCGACGGCGAGATGAGCTTCGGCGGCGGGGTCGCCGCCAAGCTGCCCGCGGGCTTCACCCCCTATCCGGGGTCGAAGATGACCGGCGGCATGGCGACCACGGGCAAGGACGGCGCCAGCGGCCTCGCGAGCTTCGAGGTCGAGGGCAAGGCCGCCGACGTCATCGCGCACTTCCGCAAGCAGGCCGAGGCCGCGGGGATGAAGGTCACGAGCGAGGTCAGCGCGGGCGACACGCTGATGTTCGGCGCCGAAAAGGGCGGCGAGGGCAAGAACGGCGTCCATGTCACCGCGACGCAGCAGGGCGGCAAAGTCACCGGCGCGGTGACTTACGGCGGCGGCGGCTGAGCCTGCGCCGCCACGCGGCCGTCCATCCCGCCTTGCGGTGCAGCGAAAGCGCGGCTAGAGGCGCGCGCATCATAGAACACACCAACGCAGGAGCTTTCCCATGGCGGTCACCCGCACCTTTTCGATCATCAAGCCCGACGCGACGCGCCGCAACCTGACCGGCGCGGTCACCAAGATGCTGGAAGACGCCGGCCTGCGCGTCGTCGCCTCGAAGCGCATCCACATGACCCGCGAACAGGCCGAGGGCTTCTATGCGGTCCACAAGGAACGCCCCTTCTTCGGCGAACTGGTCGACTTCATGATCAGCGGCCCGGTCGTCGTCCAGGTCCTCGAGGGCGAAGACGCGATGCAGCGCAACCGCGACATCATGGGCGCGACCAACCCCAAGGACGCCGCTCCGGGCACGATCCGCAAGGAACTGGCCGAGAGCATCGAGGCGAACACCGTCCACGGCTCGGATAGCGACGAGAACGCCGCGATCGAAATCGCCTATTTCTTCAAGCCCGAAGAAATCGTGGGCTGATCGCTTCGCGCGACGCAGAAATCGGGGCCGCCGGAACGATCCGGCGGCCCTTTTCTTTGATCCGCGGCGCTACTAATCTGATCGCGGGGGAGGGGGAATGGGCAGAACAAGATCGGTCGCGGTGCAGGGCGGCAATCTTTACGAAATCGGCGAATATGACGGCACTTTTTATGTGCGCCGCGTGAAGGTGAAGCTGCTGCTGAACGACAAGTCCGACATCGGCAAGACGCGTTCGCTCGAGGATGCGCTGTCGCTGATTCGCTCGCATTCGGGACGTGAGATCAAGAGCATCGACTGAGCGCGCTAATCCAGCGCGGGGCGTACCCAACCGAAACGGGGTAGCGTAAAATCCGGCGCGGGGCGGCTCGCCGCGGCGGCGGCGCGCAAGGTGGCAACCGAATCGGGCCGGCATTTCTCGTCGAAGCCGGGAAAGCGCACCAATTTGTTGGCGTCATCCTCGGCGGCGCCCTCGACGGGCTCATATTTGCCGCACATTACGATCCAGAAGCCGAGCGTGCGCAGCGGCGCCGTTGCGGCGGGCTTGTTGTCGAAGGCGATGAAGGTGAAAGGCGTCGGATCGACTTTGCCGTCTTCAGGCTCGGATTCGAGCTGGACGATCGCGATGTCGCCGTTCGAGACCACGATGGCCTCACGCGGCACCGCCTTGGTTGCGATCCCGCTATCGCCCTCGCGCGCGAACCACCGGCCGTCCTTGTGCAGCGCCCAGGTCGCGCAGTCGGGCCAGCTCGACACCGGCCTGGCGGTATCGACCGCGCAATCCACCTCCTCGTCGAATTCGGGCATCAGCCATACGCCGTCCGCGAATTGCGGCGCGCCGGCGGTATCGGCGGCGGTCAGCATCGGCTTGTCCGAAACGGCTATGCTACAGCCGCTTAACGTGAGGATCAACAGCGCCGCGCACAACCGCATCGTCAAAACTCCTCCGCGGCCCCCATCAGCCCCGCCAGCTTCTTCGGCGCGACCGCGAGCCAGCTCTTGCGCAGCCATTCGCCGATCGCGTCCCAGTCGGTGTCGCCGAGGTCCAGCCGGATGCCGACCCAGCTGTCGCCGAAATAGGCGGGTCGGTAATAGCGCGCCTCGTCCATCTCGATCAAGGCGGCCTGCTCGTCGGCGCCGCTGATCTTGACCAGCAGCGCGACCTTGCCGTCGCCGTGATGATCCTCGGTGAAATAGGCGAATTTCTTGCCCTTCACGATCCCGAAGCAGGGCATGCCGTGCGAAGTGACCTCGTCGGCCTCGGGCAGCGCCAGCGCGAGCTCGCGCACGCGGCTGCGCAGATAATCGGGCGAGCGCTCGCGCGTCACGAACGCGGCGAGGGTGGCGGGATAGAGCTGGTGTTCGGCGAAGCGTACCCGCGCCGCGAGGCTTTCGACCGTGTCGCCGGGCACGATCGCGACCGGCGTCTGCGCCAGCACCGGGCCGTCGTCGACGCCGGGGGTGACGATATGCACGCTGCAGCCGCCGAAGCGGTCGCCCGCCTCGATCGCGTGCGCATGCGTGTTCAGCCCCTTGTAGAGCGGCAGCAGGCTCGGATGGATATTGACCATCTTGCCCGCCCATTTCGCCACGAAATCGTCGCTCAATATGCGCATATAGCCCGCGAGCGCGACGAACTCGGCCTTTGTCGCGCGTAATTGTTCGTCGACCAGCGCGTCGAAGGCATCGCGGTTCAGCCCCTTGTGCGACAGGCTCCACGTCGCAATGCCCTCGGCTTCGGCGATCGCCAGCCCCGGCGCGTCGGGATCGTTGCTCGCGACCAGCACCAGTTCGTACGGGCAGGTGTCGGCCTTCGCGGCATAGAGCAGCGCCGCCATATTGGTCCCGGCGCCCGAGATCAGGACGGCAACGCGGGCTTTCATTAAAATCCTCCCTGTGGCGAAGCGATGGGGAGGGGAACCGCCGCGAAGCGGTGGTGGAGGGGCGATTCCGCCGCGCTATCAGCCCCTCCGTCAGCCCCTGCGGGGCCGCCACCTCCCCATTGCTTCGCAACAGGGAGGATCCTATGCATGATGCGTCGCGCTCCACGCGCCCATGGCGCTCCATGTCTCGGCCCCGCCCGACACCGTGCAGCCCTTCGGCCCTTCGCCGATATGCCCGATGCGCAGCACCGTCTCCCCCGCGGCTTCCAGCGCCGCGGCGACCTCGGCAACATCGGCTTCGGCGACGACCACCGCCATGCCGATCCCGCAGTTGAAGGTGCGCGCCATTTCCTCTGGCTCGATAGCCCCCTGCGCCTGCAGGAAGGCCATCACCCGCGGCTGGTCCCACGCATCGGCGTCGACGAAGGCGTGCAGGTCGGCGGGCAGAATCCGCGGGATATTCTCGAGCAACCCGCCCCCGGTGACATGCGCCAGCGCGTGGATCTTGCCGGTTTTTACCAGCGGCAGGAGGCTCTTCACATAGATGCGTGTCGGCGCCATCAGCGCGTCGATCAGCAGCACTTCCTGGTCGAACAGGGCAGGGCGGTCGAGCTTCCAGCCCTTGTCCGCCGCCAGCCGCCGCACGAGCGAAAAGCCGTTCGAATGCACCCCCGACGAGGCGAGCCCCAGGATGATATCGCCCGCGGCGACCTTGTCGGCGGTCAGCACCGCGTGGCGCTCGACCGCGCCGACGCAGAAGCCCGCGAGGTCGTAGTCGCCCTCGCTGTACATCCCCGGCATCTCGGCGGTCTCGCCGCCGATCAGCGCGCAGCCCGCCTGCTTGCACCCCTCGGCGATGCTCGCGACGACCGCGGTCGCGACGTCGTTGTCGAGCTTGCCGGTCGCATAATAATCGAGGAAGAAGAGCGGCTCGGCGCCCTGCACGATCAGGTCGTTGACGCACATCGCGACCAGGTCGATGCCGACCCCGTCATGCCGCCCCGATTCGATCGCGAGCTTGAGCTTGGTGCCCACGCCGTCGTTCGCCGCGACGAGCAGGGGATCGCTGAACCCCGCCGCCTTCAGGTCGAAGAAGCCGCCGAATCCGCCGAGGTCGGCGTCGGCGCCCGGACGGCGCGTCGCGCGGGCGAGCGGGGCGATGGCACGGACCAGCGCATTGCCGGCGTCGATCGAAACGCCGGCCTGGGAATAAGTGTATGCGGCGGGTTGCCCGTCCGACTTGTTCTGCTTGGAATCCATGGCACGCGCGACTAACGGTTCCAGCCGACAAATGCCATGATTTCCTTGTCCCCGACGCGGGTTCGGGGCAGAGCATAGAGAAGTGATGATTTCGGCCGCGCCCTCCCGTTTCGCCCCCCGCTTCGACCTCGCAGGCATCTTGCGCCGCGACCGGCGGATTGCCGCGATTCTGGCGCTCCTCGCGCTCGCACTGGTCGTCGGGGTGGTGCAGGGACAGATCGGCCGCGGCAACCGCGGCATCACCCCGATCAACAGCAGCGGCGACTTCCTGACCAGCGGCATCCTCGTCGACGTCACCGGCGACAACGCCGACGACGCGCGCAGCAAGGGCTGGCGCGAGGCGCAGCGCAAGGGCTGGGCGCAGCTCTATCGTGCGACCAACGGCACCGACGGCCCCGCGCTCGGCGATTCGGTGCTCGACGGCATCGTCACCGCGATCGTCGTCGAGGAAGAACAAATCGGCCCGCGCCGCTATGTCGCAAAGCTCGGCGTCCAGTTCGACCGCGTGCGTGCGGGGCAGATCCTGGGCGTCAGCGGGCGCACGCTCCGCTCGCCGCCATTGCTCGTCATCCCCGTCTATTCGATCGACGGCATGCAGCAGGTGTTCGAACAGCGCAGCGCCTGGCAGCGCGCCTGGGCCGAATATAATACGGGGCAAAGCGCGATCGACTATGTCCGCACCGCGGGCACCGGCGCCGATACCTTGCTGCTCAATGCGGGGCAGGTCGGCCGCCGCGGCCGCGTCTGGTGGCGCGTGATCCTCGACCAATATGGCGCCGCCGACGTGCTCGTGCCGATCGCGCGGGTCGAATACAGCTATCCCGGCGGTCCGATCACCGGCCATTTCACCGCGCGCTTCGGCCCCGACAACAAGCTGATCGGCGGTTTCACCATGACCGGACCGAGCCCCGCCGCGCTGCCCGACATGATGGAGAAAGCGGTCGCGCGCATGGACCGTATCTACACCGACGCGCTTGCCGCCGGGGTGCTGCGCACCGACACCTATCTGGTGCTCGAAAAGCCCGTCGCAGTCGAGGAACTGCCCGAGGTCGCCGAAAGCGCCGACGCGCTGCCGACAGAAATCGACAACAGCGTGTCGACCGCCCCTGTCGCCGGCGCGCAGAGCTTTACCGTCCAGTACAGCTCGCCCGACGTCGAATCGGTGTCGGCGACCGAGCGCGCCGTCGGCGCCATCGCGGGCGTCCAGTCGGCGGCGACCTCCAGCCTCGCGCTCGGCGGCACCTCGGTGATGCGCGTGACCTTCCGCGGCGATCTCGCCGCCCTCAAGGCCGCGCTCGAAGCGCGCGGCTACAAGGTGCAGGCGGGCGGGAGCACGCTGCGGATCAGCCGCTGATGGCGCGCACGGGACAGATCGCGCTCCCGCTCGACTGGAGCGCGGGGGGCAGCAACGACGGCCCGCTGATCGTCGGCACCAGCAACGCCGACGCGGTGCGTTACCTCCGCCACGTCTCGACCTGGCCCGTGCGCACCGCGGTGCTCACCGGCCCGCGCGGCTCTGGGCGCAGCCTGATGGGGCGGCTCTTTGCGCGCGACACCGGCGGGCGCGTGATCGACGGCCACGACAGCGTCTCCGAAGAAGAGATTTTCCACGCCTGGAACGCCGCGCAGGCCAGCGGCACGCCTTTGCTGATCATCGCCGACGCGCCGCCCGCCGAATGGGGCATCGCGCTTCCCGACCTCCGCTCGCGGCTCACCGCGGTGCCGGTGCTGACGATCGGCGCGCCCGACGACTGCCTCGCGCGCGACCTGATCGAGGCGCTCTTCGCACAGCGCGGCATCGCGCTCGCGCCCGGGGTCGCTTCCTATATCGTGCCGCGCATGGAGCGCAGCTATGCGATGATCCACCGCATCGTCGCCGCGCTCGATACCGCCTCGCTGGAACGCGGCCGCGCCATCGGCGTTCGTCTCACGCGTGAAACATTACTGTCACAGGGGCTGATCGATCCCGATCTCCTCGAAAGGCAGGATGGAACGATATGTCGATAGCCGGTGGACCTCTTCGCGCCGACAATGATGCCGATACGGCGGGGTCCGATTTCGGCCCCGACCGTTTCTTCAACCGCGAACTGAGCTGGCTCGCCTTCAACCGGCGGGTGATGGAGGAGGCGCGCAACCCCGCGCATCCTTTGCTTGAACGGCTGCGCTTCCTGTCGATCTCGGGCAGCAACCTCGACGAATTCTTCATGGTCCGCGTCGCGGGGCTCAAGGGCCAGCAATTGCAGGGGATCGACGACCCCAGCGCCGACGGCCGCTCGCCCGGCCAGCAGCTTGCCGAGATCGAGGCCGAGGTGAACCGCCTCGTCGACCAGCAGCAGAGCGAGTGGCAGCGGCTCCACCGCCTGCTCGGCGAACAGGGGATCGTCGTCCACGGCCCCGGCTCCGACGCCGACAAGCTGCGCACCGCGCTCCGCCAATATTTCATCGACCAGATTTTCCCGATCCTCACGCCGCAGGTGCTCGATCCGGCGCATCCCTTTCCCTTCATCCCCAACCGCGGGCTCGGGGTCATCTTCGATCTCGAACGCAAGGCGACGGGCGAGACGATTCGCGAACTGGTGATGATCCCGCCGTCGCTCGCGCGCTTCGTCGCGGTGCCGGGCGAGGCGTCGGCCTTCGTGCCGATCGAATATCTGATCGAATTGTTCGGCGACACGCTCTTCCCCGGCTATCGCATCCGCTCGCGCGGGGTGTTCCGCATCATCCGCGACAGCGACATAGAGCTCGAGGAAGAGGCCGAGGATCTCGTGCGCCTGTTCCGCACCGCGATCCGCCGCCGCCGCCGCGGGCGCGTGATCCTGCTCGAACTCGCCGCCGACATGCCCGGCGAACTCGCCGCAGTGCTCGGCGACGACATCCAGGGACATGAGGCGATCGTCGCCAAGATCGACGGTTTCGTCGGGCTCGCGGCGCTGTCGGCACTGGTCGACGTCGACCGCCCCGACCTCAAATTCCCCGCCTTCTCGGCGCGCTTTCCCGAGCGTATTCGCGAGCATGGCGGCGACTGTTTTGCGGCGATCCGTTCGAAGGACATCCTCGTCCACCACCCCTATGAGAGCTTCGACGTGGTGCTCTCCTTCCTGCGCCAGGCGGCCGCCGATCCCGACGTCGTCGCGATCAAGCAGACGCTCTACCGCGCGGGCAACCAGTCGCCGGTGATCCGCGCGCTGATCGAGGCGGCCGAGGCGGGCAAATCGGTCACCGCGGTCGTCGAACTCAAGGCGCGCTTCGACGAGGAACAGAATCTCCTCTGGGCAAACCAGCTCGAACGCGCGGGGGTGCAGGTCGTCTACGGCTTCATAGAGTGGAAGACCCACGCCAAGATTTCGATGGTCGTGCGCCGCGAAGGGCAGGGGTACAAGACCTATTGCCACTTCGGCACCGGCAATTATCACCCGGTTACCGCGCGCATCTATACCGATTTGAGCTTCTTCACCGCCGACCCGCGCGCGGGGCGGGATGCCGCGCAATTGTTCAACTACATCACCGGCTATGTCGAACCCGAACGGCTCGACATGATCACCATGTCGCCGCTCAACATGCGTAAACATTTGAGCGAATTGATCGATGCCGAGACCGCGGCGGCGCGCGCCGGGCTGCCCTCGGGGGTCTGGGCCAAGATGAACAGCCTCGTCGACCCCGACATCATCGACAAGCTCTACGAGGCGAGCGCCGCGGGCGTGCCGATCGAACTCGTCGTGCGCGGCATCTGCTGCCTGCGCCCCGGCGTGCCCGGGCTGTCGGCGACGATCCGCGTCAAGTCGGTGGTCGGCCGCTTCCTCGAGCACAGCCGCGTCTGGGCCTTCGCCAATGGCGCTGCGCTGCCGGGCCGCAACGCCAAACTCTATATCTCCAGCGCCGACTGGATGCCGCGCAACTTCGACCGCCGCGTCGAATATATGATCCCGATCGAAAATCCGACCGTGCACGACCAGATTTTGGATCAGGTGCTCGTGGCGAACCTCATCGACAATGAACAAAGCTGGGTGCTCCAGCCCGACGGCACCTATGTGCGCTTAACTCCGGACGACAAGCCCTTTAACTTGCACCATTATTTCATGACGAACCCGTCGCTCTCGGGCCGCGGCACGACGCTCAGCCAGCGCCAGGACGTGCCCACGCTCATCCTCGATATGCGCGAAGATTGACACTCTTGCCCTTCCGCCGAACCCCCGCACCCCAGGTCCACCGCTCCGCGGTCATCGACATCGGCTCGAACTCGGTGCGCCTCGTCGTCTATGAAGGCCCGCCGCGCGCGCCCGCGGTGATCTTCAACGAAAAGGTCGCGGCGGGCCTGGGCCGCGGTCTCGCGATCGACGGCCGCATCGCCCCGGAGGATGCCGAACGCGGCCTCTATGCGCTCCGCCGCTATGCGCTGCTCGCGAAGCATATGGAGGTGCAGGACCTGCAATGCGTCGCGACCGCCGCGGTGCGCGACGCGAGCAACGGCCCCGACTTCATCGCCGGCGCCGCCGAAGCGGGGCTCGAAATCCGCCTGCTCTCGGGGCAGGAAGAGGCCGAGGCCGCGGGTTATGGCGTGGTCGCGGCGATCCCTGACGCGCATGGCATCGCGGTCGATCTCGGCGGCGGCAGCCTCGAACTGGCGCAGGTTTCGAACGGCCAGGTCGGCCGCCGCAACAGCTTCCCGCTCGGCGTGCTGCGGCTTCCCGCGCTGCGCAAGGACGGCCATCAGGCGTTCGAGCGCACGCTGCGCAAGATGCTCCGCGCGAAGGGCTGGCCCGGCGATTGCGCGGGGCTGCCGCTCTATCTCGTCGGTGGCTCGTGGCGCGCGCTCGCGCGCCTCGACCTCGAACTCACCAAGGACCCGCTCGCGGTGCTCGACCAGCATACGCTGCCGCGCACCGCGCTCCGCCGCCTGATCCGCGCGACGCGGCGGCTGAGCTTCGAGGAACTGAAGGCGATCCCCGGCATGGCGTCGAACCGCGCCGCGTCGCTGCCCGACGCCGCGGCGCTGCTCGCCGCGCTCGCCAACATCATCGACGTGCCCGAAATGACGGTGTCGTCGTCGGGCCTGCGCGAAGGATTGCTCTATCGGGCGCTCGACGCGGGCACACGCGCGCAGGACCCGCTGATCGTCGCTGCCGAGTTCGAGGGCCGCCGTCTCGCGCGCTTCGCGCCGCACGGTCCCGCGCTCGCCGAGTGGATCGCGCCGCTGTTCGCCAGCGAAGACCAGGCCGACAGCCGCATCCGCCTCGCCGCGAGTCTGCTCAGCGACGTCGCCTGGTCGGCGAACCCTGACTTCCGCGCCGAACGCGGCACCGAGATCGGGCTGCACGGCAATTGGCGCGGCATCGACATCCCCGGCCGTATCCTGCTCGCGCGCGCGCTGCACGCGGGTTTCGGCGGCGCCGATGGCGATTTTCCCGCGATGGGCAATCTCGTGTCGGGCGAGCGGCTGGCGCGTGCGCGCCAATGGGGGCTCGCGATCCGCCTCGCGCAGCGGCTGACCGGCGGGGTCGAGGCGCCGCTCAAGGCGAGCCGCATCGCGCAGGAGGATGGCAAGCTGGTGCTCCGCCTCGACGCCGGCTGGCATCATCTGGCGGGCGAATCGGTCGACCGCCGCCTGCGCTCGCTCGCGCAGGCGCTCGACGCCAAACCCGAATTGCTGTTGCTCTAGCGCCTAGACGGCGTCGTCGACCGGGGTCGCGTGCTCGATCTCGCTCATCACCAGCTTGCCGTTCTTGACCGCAAAGCCCATCCGTCCCTCGACCAGGTCGAGCGCGGCGTGGCCGAAGACGTCGTGGCGCCAGCCCTGGAGCATCGGAATATCGTCGCGCCGCCCCGCCGCCAGCGCCTCGAGATCGTCGCTGCGCGCGATCAGGCGCGCCGCGACATTGAGCTCGCGCGCGCGGATCTTGAGCAGCAGCTTGAGCAGGTCGGCGACGAGCACGCCCTCCTTGCCGAGCCCCGGCCCGCGCGGCGCGCGGTCGGGCATGTCGTCGCGGCCGAGCGGCTCGGCATTGGCGAGCGCGTCCATCAACCGGCTGCCGATGTCGTTCGAGCGCCACGTCGCCGACAGCCCGCGCACGCGGCCGAGCCCGTCCTGGTCCTTCGGCGGGTGTGCCGCGAGGTCGGCGAGCGTTTCGTCTTTGACGATGCGTCCGCGCGGCAAATTCTTCGTCCGCGCCTCGCGCTCGCGCCACGCGGCGAGCGCCTTCAGCCGCCCGAGCACATCGGGTTTGCGCGACGGGATCTTGATGCGGTGCCACACCTGGTCGGGATCGACATTGTAATTGGCGGGATCGGCGAGCTTTTCCATCTCCTCGTCGAGCCAGTGGCCGCGCCCGGTCTTGACCAGCTTCTTGAGCATCATCGGGAAAATCTTGGCGAGATGCGTGACGTCGCCGATCGCATAGTCGATCTGGCGTTTGTCCAGCGGGCGACGGCTCCAGTCGGTGAAGCGCGCGCCCTTGTCGAGATGAAGTCCGATCCATGCCTCGACGAGGTTCGAATAGCCCACCTGCTCGGCCTGGCCCAGCGCCATCTGGCCGATCTGCGTGTCGAAGATCGGGTGCGGCGTCTTGCCGGTCAGGTTGAAGATGATCTCGACATCCTGCCCGCCGGCGTGGAAAACCTTCAGAATATCCTCATTGTCGACGAGCATGTCGAGCAGCGGCTTGAGGTCGATGCCCGGCGCCATCGGATCGATCGCGGCGGCATGTTCGCTGTCCGCGACCTGGATCAGGCAGAGTTCGGGCCAGAAAGTATTCTCGCGCATGAACTCGGTATCGACGGCGATGAAATCGCTGTTCTCGATCAACTGGCAGAATTCGGCGAGCGCGGCGCTGGTTTCGATGAGCGGATGGACTTGCATGCCGCGCCTATACAGCTAGTTGATGCAGACGGGCAGGAAAAATTGCCCAAGCTCTTCGGGGTCGTGGAGCCGGAATACCGGCCGGGAAACGCGAAGGGATATCGGCATGGACTGGGTCGGTTGGGGGTTGGCGGCGCTCGGGTTCGCGCTGCTTTTCGGGCAATATCTGGCTGCGCAGGCCGACACCTTCGTGTCGATCGCCAATCCGCGCCCGCTCGACGAGGAGTCGATGACAGTCACCATGCGCTGGTGGGGCCTCGCCGCCGAGTCGCACCAGCCCTTCGTCACGCCCGAATCCGATCATGGGCTGTGCGACGTGCGCGTCTATATCACGCGAAAGCAGGTCCTGACCGCGATCGCCACCTTCGGGGCGGTGCGCCCGGTCACGGTCGCATGGCGCGCGCACGCCGGCATCTTGCCGCTGGGAGACGCCTGATGCCGCTCGTCAGGCTGGGCGAGCCGGGGCCCTGGACAAACTATCATGGCACCGGCGTCTGCGAGGACGCGACCCGCCATGCGCTTCGCAGCGGCTATGCGACGCGCGGACGGGACGAACTGGCCGCGGCGGCGAGCGACGTACGGCAATGGCTCGCCGCGGCGCAGGCGGCGGGCAAGCGGGTGAGGCCGCTGGGCGCCGGCTGGTCGCCCTCGAACGTGAACATTTGTTCCGGGGCCTGGCTGCTCCACACGCGCCGGTTCAACCGCTGTTTCCGCATCGCCGACAGCGACGTGCGGCCGGGCGTCGACTCCGCCGGACTGCTGCTGATCGAGGCGGGGGCGCTCGTCGACGAAGTGTCCGATAAGCTCGAGGAACAGGGGCGCTCGCTATGGACCAGCGGCGCGGGCAACGGCCAGACCTTTGCCGGCGCAGCCGCTACCGGGACGCACGGATCGATGGTCGCCCGCGGCGGGATCCAGGACCATATTCGTGCAGTGCAGATCGTGACGCCGTCGGGCATTCACTGGATCGAACCTGCCGCAGGGCTGATGAACGACGCCTTCGTCGCCGCTACGGGCTCGATCGCGCTGCGCGACGACGATCTGTTTGCGGCGGTCCAGCTTCCGGTCGGCGCGCTCGGCATCGTCACCGCGCTGGTCATCGACAGCGTCCCCAAATTCCTCGTCCGCCCGATCCAGAATCTGCGGAAAGTCGATTGCGCGACGCTGGACTGGCTGTCGGCGGGCAATTTCCGGCGCTTTTCGGCGGCCTATGCGCTCGATCGCGAGCCCGACTTCGTGCAGATGATCGTCAATCCCTTCAAACCTTTCAAGCGCCCTGCAATGCTGCGTTTCCTCTATCGCGAGGAATGGCGGCCCGACTATCCCCGCGCCACACCGGGCCAGATGGGGGCGGGCTACGACGCGCTGAGCCTGCTCGGCAAGCTGCTCGACGATTATCCCTGGGCGCGCGGCGCGTTGCTCCAGTTCGCGATGAAACAGGGCTATGCCGCAGGGCCCGATGTCGACGACCCCCCGGTGTATGGGACGTGGGGCGAGGGGCTCGACACGCACCGGCCGCTCGCCGACCTGTTCAACGCGTCGGTGACGATCGACCGCGGCGAACTGGCGCGCGTGTTCGAGCTGATCTGCGCGGTCTATACCAGGCATGGCGGCTCGACCGCGGTGACGATCCGTTTCATGGAGCGCGCCGAGGGACTGCTCGCTCCCGCGCGCTTCGAGCACAATGCAGTGATCGACTTCGACGGGCCGCGCAGCCAGCGCACCGCCGATGCCTATGCGCGCGTCGTCGAGCTGCTCGACCGCGAAGGCGTGGCCTTCACGCGCCACTGGGCGAAGAGCTGCAGCCTCGACGCTGCGCGCATCGCGGGCGACTATGGCGACGATCTCACGCGCTGGCGCGCTGCGCGCGACCGGCTGCTGCCCGATCCCGCGCACCGTGCGCTGTTCGGCAGCCCGGTACTCGACGGGCTCGGCCTGACGGTCTGAATCGCCTACAAGTCTTGACAAATGGCGCGCCGTGCTGCCTTGGGCGCGGCCATATCGGTGCGTTTCCGCGCGCGCCTCCCCGGACATTCGAAAGACGAAAAAATGCACGCCTATCGCACCCATACATGCGCCGATCTTCGCGCCGCCAACGTCGGTGAGGAAGTGCGTCTCTCGGGCTGGGTGCACCGGACGCGCGAGCATGCGAATGTGCTCTTCGTCGATCTGCGCGACCATTATGGCATCACCCAGATCGTCGTCGAGACCGGTTCGGACCTCTATCCGACGGTCAACGGCGTGGGCCCCGAGTCGGTCCTGACCTTCACCGGCAAGGTCGCCGCGCGCTCGCCCGAGACGCTGAACCCCAAGCTCGCGACCGGCGAGATCGAAATCTATCCGACCGCGGTGACGGTGCAGTCGGCCGCCGAGCGCCTGCCGCTGCCGGTGTTCGGCGAGGCCGACTATCCCGAGGAAATCCGCCTCACCAACCGCTTCCTCGATCTCCGCCGCGAACGGTTGCACAAGAATATCGTGCTGCGCTCGAACGTCATTTCGTCGCTGCGCCGCCGGATGATCGACCAGGGCTTCACCGAGTTCCAGACGCCGATCCTGACCGCGAGCAGCCCCGAGGGCGCGCGCGACTATCTGGTCCCCAGCCGCGTCCACCCCGGCAAATTCTACGCGCTGCCGCAGGCGCCGCAGATGTTCAAGCAGCTGCTGATGGTCGCGGGCTTCGACCGCTATTTCCAGATCGCGCCCTGCTTCCGCGACGAGGACGCGCGCGCCGACCGTTCGCCCGGCGAATTCTACCAGCTCGATTTCGAGATGAGCTTCGTCACGCAGGACGACGTCTTCGCCGCGATCGAGCCCGTCCTGCACGGTGTGTTCGAGGAATTCGCCGATTTCGACGGCAAGGGGCGCACCGTGTCGCCGCTGCCGTTCAAGCGCATTCCCTACCGCGAATCGATGCTGAAGTACGGGAGCGACAAGCCGGATCTCCGCAACCCGCTGCTCGTCCACGACGTCGGCAATTTCTTTAAAGGCTCGGGCTTCGGCCGCTTCGCCTCGATGGTCGAGGAAGGCCAGGTCGTCCGCGCCGTCGCCGCTCCCGAAACGCACGAGAAGAGCCGCAAATTCTTCGACGAGATGAACAGCTGGGCGCAGTCGGAAGGCTTCCCGGGCCTCGGCTATGCCACGCAGAAGGACGGCGTGTTCGGCGGTCCGATCGCGAACAACCACGGCCAGGAGGGCATGAAGGCGATCGCCGATGCGATGGGGCTCGGCCCGAACGACGGCATCTTCTTCGCCGCGGGCGTCGAGGCGAAGGCCGCGAAGCTTGCGGGGCTCGCGCGCACGCGCGTCGCGGAACAGCTCGACCTGATCGACAAGAGCCGCTTCGAATTCTGCTGGATCGTCGACTTCCCGATGTTCGAGGCCGACGAAGAGACCGGCAAGATCGATTTCAGCCACAATCCCTTCTCGATGCCGCAGGGCGAGATGGAGGCGCTGACGAGCAAGGATCCGCTCGATATCCTCGCTTACCAGTACGACATCGTCTGCAACGGCGTCGAACTGTCGTCGGGCGCGATCCGGAACCATCGCCCCGACATCATGTATAAGGCCTTTGAAATTGCGGGCTATTCGCAGGCCGACGTCGACGCGAACTTCAGCGGCATGATCAACGCCTTCAAGTTCGGCGCGCCGCCGCATGGCGGCTCGGCGCCGGGCGTCGACCGCATCGTGATGCTGCTCGCCGACGAGCCGAACATCCGCGAAGTCATCGTCTTCCCGATGACCCAGAAGGCCGAGGACCTGATGATGAGCGCCCCCGCGCCGGTCAGCGAAAAGCAGCTCAAGGAACTGCACATCCGCCTCGTGGACGGGCCGAAGAGCTGATCGCATGAGCGAGCCGCGCGAACACCGGCTCGCGACGCCGGATGGCGACCTCTGCTGGTTCGAATGGGGTGAGCGCTCCGACCGGCCGTCGGTGCTGCTGCTCCACGCGACCGGCTTTCACGCGCGGCTGTGGGACCGGGTCGTCGCGGCGCTGCCCGCGGGCACGCATGTCGTGGCGCCCGACAGCCTGGGGCATGGCCGCAGCGCCAAGCCCGCGGCGCTGTTCGACTGGGCGAAGACCGCCGATTTCCTGCTGCCGCTGGTCGACCGGTTCGCGGGCACGCCGCTCGTCGGCTGCGGGCACAGCATGGGCGGCACTCTGCTGACGCGGCTCGCCGCCGAGCGGCCCGCGGCGTTCCGTTACCTGTTCCTGATCGACCCGGTGATCATGGACCCGGCCTTTTACGCCGATGCTGCCGGGCAGCCCTTGCCTGATCCCGCCGAGCATCCCGTCGCGCGCCGCCGGGCGCGCTGGGAGGGGTGGGAGGCGATGCTCGCGCATTTCGGCAAGCGGTCGCCCTATATGCACTGGGACCCTGCGGTGCTCGCCGACTATTGCCGTCACGGGCTGCTGCCCGCGGCCGACGGCGAGGGGCATGAGCTGGCCTGTCCGCCGGCGGCCGAGGCTTCGGTCTATCTCAGCGCGCTCCGCACCAGCCCGCATGACTGGTTCGACCGCATCGCCGCGCCGGTCAGCGTCATCCGCGCCAAGACCGGCGAGCGCAAAAATGCGCTCGATTTCTCGGTAAGTCCGACCTGGCCGGGGCTCGGCGCCGCGCTCGGTGCCGAACGCGACGAACAATGGGGCGAGCTCAGCCATTTCATTCCGATGGAGGCGCCGCAGCGCCTCGCGGACCTCATCGCCGCCGAGCTTTGACAGGTTCGCCGGGCTGCGATAGCCAGTCGGCGGTATCGACGGACATCGGGGGGACGAGATGGGCCAGTTGCGATGGATGCTGGGTGCGGCGCTGATATGCGCTGCGATGCCGGTCGCGGCCGAGACGCTGACGGTGAGCGGCACCTATCCGGCTGGCAATGGCCAGGTAAACGACCTGATCAGCATCGCGGTCGATCGTTTCGAGGGCGAGGACGGCAGCGCGCTGTCGCAGGCCCTTGAGCGGGAACTCACCGCCGTGCGCTTCAGCGGCCAACCCTATTTCCGCGTCGTCGCGCCCGAAGCGGGGGTGCCGACCGACGCGCTGGTGACGGGCAATATCCGCACCGCGGTCGAGGAATCGGGCTATACCGAAAAGCGCAAGCGCTGCGTCGAGCAGGACCCCGCCGACAAGAACAAGTGCCTGAAGGAAGAGGAATATGACCTCCGCTGCCGCCGCGTGGCGACGGTCAATACCAATGTCCGGCTGGTCGCGATGGGCGACGGCAGCATCCGTTACACCCGCCCGCTGAGCGCGCGCGACGAGCAGACCTGGTGCCCCGACCGCAAGGCAAACCGGACGGTCGAGGCCTTCGTCGACCAGACGCTGGAAGCCCAGGTGCGCACGATCCGCCATGACCTCGCGCCAAGCGGCTTTTCGGACAATGTCCGCGTCGACGAAAATCGCAAGGGACTGCCCAAGGCCGCCGCCGAGGCGTTCAAGATCGCGATCCGTCAGACCAAGAGCGACCAGGCGGGGGCGTGCGACAGCTGGGCGTCGATCGCGCGCGACGCCGAGCCGACCGCGGCGCTCGCCTTCAACCTCGGCCTCTGCGCCGAGGCGCGGCGCGATTTCACCGCGGCGATCGACTGGTACGGGCAGGCGCAGCGGCTGGGATCGAAGAACCGCGACATCGGCGCAGGGCTGACGCGCATCGACCGCCATCGCCGCGCGCTCGCCGACTGGGACGCGCGGCAGGAATTGCTCGCGCGGCGGTAAGGAAGGCGCGCCGCGCTGTGCCAAAGGGCGACAGGCGGTCATCGGGCGCTTGGTGATCGCGCTGTCCTTCGGCTAGGGTTGCGGCATGACCATATCGCTCTCCGACTTCGAATCCGGCGCCAAATATGAAGGCGATTATTCGGGCGACCTCGCCGAACTGCAGGAGCGGCTGGGCCGCATCCAGGCGGCGCATATCACCCACGGCCAGCGCAGCGTCATCATGTTCGAGGGCTGGGACGCCGCGGGCAAGGGCGGGATCATCACGCGGCTGACCGCGCCGCTCGATCCGCGTTATTTCGAGGTGTGGCCGATCAGCGCCCCCAGCGACGAGGAAAAGGCGCGCCATTTCCTGTGGCGCTTCTGGAAGCGGCTGCCGGGCAATCGCCAGCTCTCGATCTTCGACCGCAGCTGGTACGGCCGCGTGCTCGTCGAGCGCGTCGAGGGTTTCGCGAGCGAGGGCGAGTGGCGCAAGGGCTATGACGAGATCAACGAGTTCGAGGCGCAGCTGACCGGATCGTCGACGCATCTCGTGAAACTGTTCGTCCACATCACGCAGGACGAGCAGGACGAGCGCTTCGCCGACCGGCTGAACGACCCGTGGAAACGATGGAAGACCGGGCCCGAGGATTATCGCAACCGGGCGAAGCGCAAGGAATATCTGGCGGCGATGCACGAGATGTTCGAGCAGACGGACACGCGCTGGGCGCCGTGGAAGGTGATCGACGGCAACAACAAGAAGGCCGCGCGCATTGCCGCGCTGACGCATATCGCCGACACGCTGGAGGCGGCGGTGCCGATGACGCCGCCCGAGCTCGACCCCGCGACGGTGAAGCTGGCGCAGAAGGCGTTCGGGTTCAAACCCGAGGCTTGATGGCTTAAAGCCACAAAAGCCCCGCATCGGCGATGCGAAATTGTGTCCTTTGTGGCTTTAAGCCGTGATCCGCGGGGTGCGGAAGATCGCCGGGATATGGACGATGGAAAGAGCCTGAGGTCGAAGGCTTGCACAGCGGAATAATTTAGGAAAGCGCTTTTTTCTGCGGCATTCGCTCCGCCCGGCTGGCCATTTCCGCCCCCAATCGCTACATGGGACGGATGAGCCGCGCCAAGAGATCCGACGACTGGGGTTTTCCCCGCTGGCGCCCCTATGGTTCGTCGCGCGAGGCGCAGAAGGTGCGGCTGTGCGACCGGCACGGCTGCACCGAACCCGGCAACTGCCCCGCGCCCAAATCGCCGAACAGCCCCGAGCGCTGGTATTTCTGCGAGACCCACGCCGCCGAATATAATCGCGGCTGGGATTATTTCGCGGGCCTTTCGGCCGAGGACGCCGCCGAGCGCGCTGCCGAGGAAGCGCGCGGCGCGCGCAGCTATGCCAAGGCGCAGCATTATGAATGGGGCGGGTCGGGCGACGGCACCCGCAGCACCGACGAGATGCGCGCGCTCGAACTGCTGGGGCTCGACCCCGACGCCGATTTCGACGCGACCAAGAAGGCGTGGCGCGCCTATGCGAAAGAATGCCATCCCGATGTGAATCCTGGCGACGCCGGGGCGGCGAAACGCTTCGCCGCGGGGCAGGCGGCATTCGAGGTGCTCAAGCAGGCCGAGGACAGGAAGAGCTGGAAACCGGCTTAGGGGCGGTTCCGGGCATTATCGGTGAAGCCGACCTATAAATCCCGTTCGTGTCGAGCGAAGTCGAGACACCCTTGGGGAGTGCATGCCTTCGCGTGTCTCGACTTCGCTCGACACGAACGGAAATAGGGGATCGTCCGCTCCCACCCCCAAAACCGCCCTTACTTGTAAACACACCCGTCCAGCCCGTCGCGGCCCACCACCCCGATCCGCGCGCGGATAGTATTGCCGTAGCGCCGCGTGAAGCCCGACGGGCTGATCGCCTCGCGCTTCTTGGGCAAGGGCAGAATCGCGGCGATGCGCGCGGCTTCGGTCGGGGTCAGCTTCGCCGCGCCATGCTTGAAATAGCGTAGCGAGCCTGCTTCCACGCCATAGGTGCCGAGCCCGGTTTCGGCGACGTTGAGATAGACTTCCATGATCCGCCGCTTGCCCCAGATTTTTTCGATCAGGAAGGTGAACCAGATTTCGGGGACCTTGCGGACGTAGCGCGTCCAGCCGCTGCCCTGCCACAGGAAGACGTTCTTCGCGGTCTGCTGGCTGATCGTCGAGCCGCCGCGGAGTTTCTTGCCCTTGGCGTTGCGCTCGATCGCCTCCTCGATCGCGTCGCGGTCGAAGCCGTCGTGGCTGCAGAATTTGCCGTCCTCGGCGGCGATCGCGGCGCGCACCATGTTGCGGTCGATGTTCGACAGGCTCTCCCAATCCTTGGTGATGCCGTTGCCGTCGGTGAGCATCGTCACCGTCACCGGCGGCGGCACCACGGCGTAGACCAGCACCCAGACGACCGAAATGACGATGAACCACAACAGCCATTTGAAGGGCCGCAGATACCAGGGCAGCTTGCGGCGTTTGGGTTTCGGCTTGGCGGTGGTCATGCCCGTGTCTTAGCCGCTTGGCCGCGGGCGGCAAGCCGGTGCGTCTATCGCGCCGCCGGATCGAAAAGGATCACCGCATTGGCGGGTGGCAGGCCGTCGATCGGCCGCGGCGTTTCCGCTTGCCAAGGCTTTCCCGCATCGAAGTCGGCGATGTCGGCGTAGCGCCCAGCGATTTGCCCCGCCCCAAAGCGATAGGGAAGCCCCTCGCTGTCGAGCGGCGTCGACCCGTCGGCGACATGGAAATGCAGGTGCGGCTGGGTGACATGGCCCGTTCCGCCGACCTTGCCGATCACCTGTCCGCGCCGCACGCGCAGGCCGGGACGCAGGCTGAGGCCGGGGGCGAGATGCTGGTAGAAGGCGTGGCGGCCGTCGGCGAGCCGCAGCACGATCATCGCGCCGGTCTCGTCCTCGACATTGGGGCGGGCGCCGGGGGAGGGCCCGGTCTTGACGGAGACGATCTCGGCATCGGCGACCGCGAGCACATCGGCGCCCGATCCGTCGGGCGCGACCCCGGTACCGGTCGAGGCCGGGTCGAAGCCCGCGGCGGGCATCCAGTCGATCGCGTGGCGGCCCAGGATATGGACGCGGCCGCGCACCGCATAGGGAAAGCGGCGGTGGCCGTTATCGATGTCGGGCAGCGCGACCGCTGTCCACGGCCCGCCGCGCAGTGGGGCTCCGAGCGTGGCCCCAAAGGCCGGGCGCGGGGTGAAGGCGCCGCCGGCGATGGTGACCGGGTCGGATGTGCCGTCCTCGCGCTGGGGGACGAAGGTCAGATGATGGACCAGCGCCGCCGGGCGGCCGCCGGTCCAGGGCACCGAAAGGTAGAAGATCGCGCGCTGGCCGGGGGCGAGGTGGTTCGCGGGTCCGGTCGCGGCGCCGATCCGCCGCATCGTAGCCGCGGGGTCGATCCGCGCGATGCGCTTGCCGTCGGCCGCGACGAGCACGTCGACTGAGGCGATCGCCAGCGTCCGCGCCGAGAAATTGGTCGCGTGCAGCTCATAGACCAGCCGGTCCTCGCCATCGATGCGCGCGACCGGCGGCGTGTAGGGCAGTTCGAGATGGAGCGACTGATAGGGCCGGATGTCGGCGGGCGGCTCGGCAGGGACGGCGGCGAGGGGCGGGGCAAGCAGGACGGCGAGGAAAGGCAGCGACATGGGGCGATCTCCAGCGGGACGGGCCCGCCGGTTGCGCCGGATCGCCGCGGCGCGGCGAGCGCCGATCTGCGAGCGGGACTATTCGGCCGGCTGGGCGGGCGGGTGGAGCAGCGCCGCCAGATTGTCGCGGAAGCGGCGGCTGAGGCGGAGGTCCTGCCCCGTCGTCAGCCGCACATGCGCGTCGCCGCGGCCGATCGGGTCGATCGCGCGGATGCGGTCGAGGCGGATCAGCGCGCCGCGGTGGATGCGCGCGAAATCCTCCGCAGGCAGCCGCGCCGCGAGCGAGGTCAAAGATTCCTCGATCAGGTGGGCGCGGCCCTCGCTGTGGACTTCGGCATAGTCGCCGGCGGCGCCGATCCAATCGACCGCGACGAAGGGAATGCGTTGCACGCGCCCGCGCGCGCGGATCAGCAGCGCGTCGTCGCTTGCCGGACGCTGCACCGGTTCGATGCGGCGCGGCCAGCGCGTCCAGCCGATCACCAGCGCGACGAGCGCGGCATAGAGCATCGTATTGCTGTCGAAATTGCGCACGAACATATGCTCGACCATCGCGCCGCGCGTCGGCACCGCGTCGCCGCGATAGATCGGCCAGTAGACCAGCCCGAAAAGCAGCACATGCGCGCCCGCGACGACGGGCCAGAGCGCGAGGTAGGCGGCGAGGCGCGGCCACCAGCGGCGGATGCGGCGCTCGACCGTCAGCACCGCGCGGACGATCGGCCAGTTGAGGAGCGCCCAGATCGAATAGATCGCCACGCTATAGCCGATCGACGGCCACCACGCCTGCGGCTGGCCGCGCCAATTGGCCACGGCATAGCCCTGCGCCGCCTGGACGAGCGCGATCAGGCTCCAGCCGATCAGGACGACGGCGACCCACCCGCGCGGGCCCGTGGGCGCGCGAAGACGGAACGCCGGCATCGTCTGTCCGGTCAGGCGCCGACGAGGCGGCGGTCGCCCGCGAGCTTGAGCATCGCCTTCTGCAGCTTTTCGAAGGCGCGCACCTCGATCTGGCGCACGCGTTCGCGGCTGACGTCATAGACCTGACTCAGATCCTCGAGCGTCTTGGGATCGTCGGTCAGGCGGCGTTCGGTCAGGATGTGGCGCTCCCGCTCGTTGAGCGTGTCGAGCGCCTCGTTGAGCAGCGCGTGACGCACGTCGCGTTCCTCGGCCTCGGCGACGCGCTCGTCCTGCAGCGGGCCTTCGTCGCCGAGCAGGTCCTGCCACTGGCTGTCGCCGTCCTCGCCCATCGGCACGTTGAGCGAGGTGTCGCCGCCCATCGCCATGCGGCGGTTCATGCTGACCACCTCGTCTTCGGTGACGCCGAGGTCGGTCGCGATCTTGGCGACATGTTCGGGCGACAGGTCGCCGTCCTCGAACGCCTCGAGATTGTTCTTCATCCGGCGAAGGTTGAAGAAGAGCTTCTTCTGCGCCGCGGTGGTGCCCATCTTCACGAGGCTCCACGAGCGGAGGATGAATTCCTGGATCGAGGCGCGAATCCACCACATCGCATAGGTGGCGAGGCGGAAGCCGCGGTCGGGGTCGAATTTCTTAACCCCCTGCATCAGCCCGATATTGCCTTCGCTGATCAGCTCGCTGACCGGCAGGCCATAGCCGCGATAGCCCATCGCGATCTTCGCGACGAGGCGGAGGTGGCTGGTCACCAGCTGCGCGGCGGCTTCATTGTCGCCATGTTCCTGGAAACGCTTGGCGAGCATGAATTCCTGCTCGGGGGTGAGCAGGGGGAATTTGCGGATTTCGGCCAGATAGCGGTTCAGGCTCGCCTCACCGCCGAGCGCGGGCACCACTGCCGGAACATTGCTTTTATTAGCCATAGGAGAGCGTCTTCCCTATCAGTCTTTGGAGAAAATATGCCGCGGTTGGCTCCGCCGGTCAAAATAGATTTTCATTCGAAACTTAAACGCGCAATTTGTCGATCAGTTCCCGCATATCCTGGGGTATTTCGCTGTCGAGCGCGATGGCGTTACCGCTCACCGGATGAATAAAGCCCAAATGGGCTGCGTGCAATGCCTGCCGGACGAAACCCAGCGTTTTGAGCACGTCCGACAGCGGCTTTTTGGCGCGGCCATAGACCGGGTCACCGACCAAAGGATGGCCGATGTGCGTCATATGGACGCGCACCTGGTGCGTCCGCCCGGTCTCGAGCCGGCATTCGATCAGCGTCGCGCCGCTGAGTGGCTCGATCGTGCGGTAATGGGTTACGGCGCGCTTGCCGCGACCCTCGGCGACCACCGCCATCTTCTTGCGATTGGTGCTCGATCGCGCGAGCGCGGCGTCGACGCTGCCATTCGCGGGCATCGGCCGTCCCGTTGCGACCGCGAGGTAGCGGCGGTCGATGCTGTGCGCGGCGAATTGCTTGGCGAGCCCTTCATGCGCCTTGTCGTGCTTCGCGGCGACGATCAGCCCGCTGGTGTCCTTGTCGATGCGGTGGACGATCCCCGGCCGCGCGACCCCGCCGACCCCCGACAACTGCCCCGCGCAATGGTGGAGCAAAGCGTTGACGAGCGTGCCGTCGAGATTGCCCGCCGCCGGGTGGACGACCAGCCCGGTGGGCTTGTCGACGACGATCAGATGTTCGTCCTCATAGGCGACGACGAGGTTCAGGTTCTGCGCCACATTATGCGCCGGGGCGGGCTTCGGAAGCCGCAGCGCGAGCGTCGCGGGCACCGCCTTCGCCGCGGGGTCCCACAGCGTGGTGCCCTGCGCATCGGTAACGCGGCCGCCCTTGATCAGCGTCTTCAGCCGTTCGCGCGAAAGTTCGGGCAGGGCCTCGGCGAGTGCACGGTCGAGGCGCAGGCCGGCGGCGCTATCGCCGAGCGCCACGGTCAAAACTTCGTCATCCCCCTGCATTGGTCGCGATATGGGGCTGGGGGGCGGATTTTCAAGGTGGGGTTGGGT
>SCNT01000079.1 GCA_005503165.1 Sphingomonadaceae bacterium 3R27E2-A | reverse complement strand
ACCACGATATGAAGAGGGCCCCGATCGGGGCCCTCTTCATATCGTTAGGCCCGCTTCAACAGTGGCCTGCTTTTACTCCGCCCCGGTGGTCTGGAATCTGACCGCCGTTGACAGAACCGCTTCGCAAGGTCCAAAGACCGAGAGGACGCATGAGGCGTATACAGCTATGGGAGATCAAGCGATGAGCCGCCCAATTCTGGCGCCGAAAGGGGTCTTCGTCGATAATGTATGGCGGCAGACCGACGGCGGACGCACCGTTGACGTCCTGGAGCCGGCTACTGGGTGCCTGATCGGGCAGATCGCCGACGCCGAAAGCGTCGATGTCGATCGGGCGGTGTCGGCGGCACGATCCGCAGCCGACGAAGGCGCCTGGAGCCGGGTAACTGCGGCCGATCGGGGGCGCCTTCTCTCGAAGCTAGCCCGGCTCATCGACGACCATCACGAGGAACTGGCGCAACTCGAAGCGCGCGATACCGGCAAGCCGATCTCCCTCGCGCGATCGGACATCACGGCCACGGCACGCTATTTCGAATATTATGGCGGCGCAGCCGACAAGCTTCACGGCGAGACCATCCCCTATCTCGAAGGCTTCTTCGCCGCCAGCCTGTACGAGCCGCACGGTGTAACCGCACACATCATTCCGTGGAACTACCCCGCACAGATGCTGGGACGGACGCTTGCGCCAGCACTCGCCGCGGGAAACGCGACGGTCGTAAAGCCCGCAGAGGATTCATCCCTCTCCACACAGCGCATTGCCGAACTGACTGCAGAGGCTGGCTTTCCCACGGGCGCGGTGAATGTCGTCACGGGTCGCGGCGAGACGACCGGCTCCGCACTGTCTAATCACCGGGGCATCGACTTCATATCCTTCACCGGCAGCCCGGAAGTCGGCGTCCTGATCCAGACCGCAGCCGCCAAGAATCACATCGGCTGCACCTTGGAGTTGGGCGGGAAGTCGCCGCACGTGGTGTTCGCCGATGCGGATCTCGAAGCAGCGCTTCCCGCCATCGGCAAAGGGATCGTACAAAATTCCGGGCAGACCTGCTCGGCCGGATCCCGCGTCCTGATCCAGCAATCGATCTTCGACGATGTCGCGCGTGGGCTCGGAGACTTCTTTTCGGGACTGGAAGCCGGCACCCCGGAGATGGACCTGCCGTTGGGTCCGGTCATCAACGCTGCGCAGAAAAGCCGGATTGAGCAGTTCCGGGCGCGAGCGGCCGCGGACGGGGTGCCTGTTCTCGCCGAAGGCAGGATCGCTGCCGGCTGTCCCGAAGGCGGCTTCTTCGTGGCGCCCTCCTTGTACGGGCCGGTTGCCCGCTCCAACGATCTGGCGCGAAATGAGGTGTTCGGCCCATTGCTCGTCCTGCTCCCCTTTACCGACGAGACCGACGCGCTGCGCTTGGCCAACGACACCGAATATGGGCTGATGGCGGCGGTCTGGACGCGTGATGCAGGTCGTGCGATGCGGCTCGCACGCGGTATTCGTGCCGGGCAGGTCTATGTGAACGGCTTCGGGGCGGGCGGCGGCATCGAACTCCCGTTCGGGGGGATGAAGCGCTCCGGCCATGGCCGCGAGAAAGGCTTCCAGGCGCTACGGGAATTCTCGGCCATCAAGACCGTCGTCTACCGGCACGGATGACAGGACGGCGTCAGGCCGAGACGCATGATCGGTAGGAACAGCACACAATCCTGCTTCCTTCTCTATCGCAGAGGCATGAAGCAGCCAGCTAGGATGAAACGATGGCTGAAACCGAGGACCTCAACAATATCTTGACCCGCGTCGGCCCGGATACTGCAATGGGCAATCTCTTCCGGCGCTTTTGGCACCCTGCTTTGCTCGGGGCGGAAGTGGAGCGCGATGGATCACCGGTACGGTTACGCATCCTAGGGGAAGATCTCGTCGCGTTTCGAGACACGTCCGGACGTATCGGCATCATCAGCGCTTACTGCCCTCATCGCGGCGCTCCTCTTTACTTCGGTCGCAACGAGGACTGCGGCCTGCGCTGCGTGTATCACGGATGGAAATTCGATGTATCTGGGCGCTGTCAGGATGTCCCCAACATCGTGCCGCCTGACAACTTCGACAAGGTCAAGCAACGGTTGAGCATCATCGGCTATCCTGTCGAGGAGGCGGGCGGCATCGCCTGGGTCTATATGGGACCACTCGATCATAAGCCCCCCTTGCCGAACATGGCCTGGCTGAGCCTCCCACCGGAACAGGTTCATGTCTCCAGATGGTTGCAGCGGAGCAACTGGGCCCAGGGGTTCGAGGGTGAGATCGATTCGGCCCATCTGTCGTTTATCCATGGACTGAAGAACTACAAGGGAACGATGCAAGAAGTCGTCATGCAGGACGGCGCACCGAAGATCGTCATTCGCGAAACCGAGACAGGCTTCGTCTATGGCGCGAGACGCGACTACAATGGCGGCTACTACTGGCGAGTGACGAATTGGCTACTGCCGACATGGAGTGTCACCGCTCCCTTTGTGGAGTCGCAGGGCTACCATGGCCGTGCCTGGCTTCCAATCGATGATGAGCACACCTGCAGCTTTGCCTACAAGTATCAGCCCAATCGCCCTTATACCGAGGAGGAGATTGCTGATACGGATTCAGGCTGGACCTTTCCTCCGCGGATCGAGAAAGGCACCTATGCCCTGGGGGACGGTACGGTGATTGATACCTTCCTGCCGATCGCCAACCGCGAAAACGATTATCTGATCGACCGCCTATCGCAGCAGTCCGTCAAGTATAGCGGGATTTACGGCATAAACGAGGAAGATCGCGGTATTCAGGAGGGCATGCGGATGGTGCCCGGGCGACCCGGCACAATCGATCGTCGCTTCGAGAATTTAGTGCAATCCGATGCCGCGATCCTGGCCGCCCGGCGCAAGCTCGTGAAGCTCGCTCGTGAAGTCGATGCAGGGCGAAACTCGGAGCTAGGCCAATCGGGCGATCTCCCTCCCCTGGGCGCAATCGGACTGGTGACACCAATCGCCGACTTCGACGAACTTCTGGCGGCCTACCCGGAAGTCATGTCACAGCAAAAGATAAATATCGCAGCGGAGTAACGGCATCGCAACCGCCGCACGGCGAATGGGCGCGGCAAAGCCCGTCGACCTTCCAATCGGCTCAAAGATTTGACGACAGATGGAAATCTTCCTCTCGCAGGCCAACGAGGTCATAGCACATGCTTTTATCGAGGCTGAATGTCTCAGATTGAAGCCGTCGGGAGCGGCGATCGTTGATCCATGCGGCCACCTTGTCGCCTTTCAGCGGCAGGATGTTGGGTCATTCGGCCGCGCGCAGATCGCGACGGGCAAGGCGGCGGGCGCTCTCGCACTAGGAGTTTCGTCGCGCGAGGTCGGACAGATGGCGCAAGAACGATGGCAAGGGGATAGGCTCGGGATTATCTGCACCCCACAGGCGCTTCGCTTGGTTGGTACAAGCAGGAACATTGGAAATGCGGGCCCTTGCCGGTGCCTCGTCGCACGCCGAAAACTCTCGAAAACCAACGGCGAGCGACACTGCCGGCTGCGCCACCATCCCCGTTTCTGATCGATAATGCCCGACGACTGGAAGCCTCTCGGCAACGCGCCTGTGGACCTCGATTCACTGAGGCTGTTCGTGCGCGCGGTAGAACAGGGTAGCCTCTCCAAGGTTGCGGGATCGTCCCGGCTTGCGCTTGCGGCGGTTAGCAGGCGCATCCGGCTCTTGGAAGATCATTACGGCGTTCGCCTGCTAACCCGTACGGGTCGCGGCGTCGCCCCAACGCAGGCCGGCGCCGTTTTGCTGCGCCACGCTCACGTGTAGAGGGCGGTGACAAACCAGGCCAATGGAACGCCAGCGATTTGCTGAGCGTGGCGGTTTAAAAACCAGCCATTGGATAGGTTGCTCCTTTTTAGGGGGGTGGCCGGGGAT
>SCNT01000078.1 GCA_005503165.1 Sphingomonadaceae bacterium 3R27E2-A | reverse complement strand
GGGCGTGACCGGCGGTGCCGGCGCCGGCGCAGGCTCCCTGGGCTTGAAGCGCGCGGGTTCGGCCGCGACGATCTCGGGCTTTACGGCTTCGAGCGGCTTCTTCGGTTCGGCGGGTGGGGCGACGGTCGGCGCGACATCTTCGGCCTTCTTGCGGCCGAACAGGAACCACAAAACCACGATCGCGACGACGAGCCCGACGACTGCGATGACATAATTTTCCTGAAGCCACGCCATGATAGTCTCCCTGTCTTTGGGTCAGCCTATGCGCGCGCGCGCATCGGGTCGACCCATATTCGGTGTCATCCCCGCGAAAGCGGGGACCCAGTTCCCGCGTTGGTTCGCTGGGCCCCCGCTTTCGCGGGGGTGACGAATGGGGGGCTATTCGGCCTCGCGCGCGACCTCGCGCCAGCCCCTCAGCGCGCTTCGCGCGCGACCTCCCGCCAGCCGATGTCGCGGCGGCAGAAGCCGGTCGCGAAGTCGATCCGGTCGACCGCGGCATAGGCGCGCGCCTGCGCCTCGGTGACGCTGCGGCCGGTCGCGGTGACATTGAGCACGCGGCCCCCCGCCGCGACGATCGTGTCGCCGACGCGCGCGGTGCCCGCGTGGAACACGCGCACGCCCTCGCGCTCGGCCTCGGCGATGCCGCGGATCGCGCCGCCCTTTTCGGGGGCGCCCGGATAGCCCTTCGCCGCCATGACCACGGTCAGCGCATAGTCGGCGGTGAAGGCGGGCGGGGTCGCGTCCGCCAGCTTGCCCGTCGCGGCAGCGTGGAGCAATGCGGCGAGGTCGCCGGTGTAGCGCATCATCAGCACCTGGCATTCGGGATCGCCGAAGCGCGCATTATATTCGATCAACTTTGGCCCTTCGCTCGTCAGCATCAGCCCTGCGAAGAGCACACCGACATAGGGCGTGCCCTCGGCGCCGAGCGTCGCCACCGTGGGGCGGATGATGCGGTCCATCACCTGGGCTTCGAGGTCGGGGGTGAGCACCGGCGCCGGGCTGTAGGCGCCCATGCCGCCGGTGTTCGGACCGGTGTCGCCGTCGCCGACGCGCTTGTGGTCCTGCGCGCTGCCGAAGGCCATGACGTTTTTGCCGTCGGAGAGCGCGAAGAAGCTCGCCTCCTCGCCGGTCATGAACTCCTCGATCACCACCTCGGCGCCCGCGCCGCCGAAGGCGCCGCCCATCATGTCGTCGATCGCGGCGGCCGCCTGCTCGGCGGTTTCGGCGATGATGACGCCCTTGCCCGCGGCGAGGCCGTCGGCCTTGATCACGACGGGGATGTCGAAGCCTTCGAGCACGGCATGCGCTTCCTCGGCAGAGGTGCAGCGGGCGTAGGCGGCGGTCGGGATCGACGCGCGCGCGCAGAGGTCCTTGGTGAAGCCCTTCGACCCTTCGAGTCGCGCCGCGGCGGCGCCGGGGCCGAAGGTCGCGATGCCGAGCGCGCGCAGCCGGTCGGCGAGCCCGGCGACGAGCGGCGCCTCGGGGCCGACGACGACGAAGTCGATGGCATGGGCGGTGCAGAAGGCGACGAGGCCGTCGATGTCGTCGACCGAAATTGCGATGCATTCGGCAAAGGCTTCGATCCCGGGGTTGCCGGGGGCGGCATAGAGCTTGCCGCAACTCGCCGATTGCGCCAGTTGCCAGCTCAGCGCATGTTCGCGGCCGCCCGAGCCGACCAGCAGGATATTCATGACCGTTCCTTTTCCCGATCCGGCGTCCGAAACCGACCCCGCGGCGCGGCTGTTAGCCGAGGCGGCGCCGGGGGACAATGCGCCCCCGTCGCCGTATGGCGACAATGATCAGGCGCTGACGGTCAGCCAATTGTCGGCGGCGATCAAGCGCACCGTCGAGGACGGCTTTTCCCGCGTGCGCGTACGCGGCGAGCTGTCGGGGGCGAAGCGCGCGGCGTCGGGGCATTTCTATGCGGCGCTCAAGGACGATAATGCGCTGATCGACATGGTGATGTGGAAGGGGCAGGCGGGCCGCCTCGCCTTCCGGCCCGAGGACGGGATCGAGGTGATCGCGACCGGCAAGCTCACCACCTATCCGGGGCGCTCGAAATATCAGCTCGTCGTCGAAAGCCTCGAGGTCGCGGGCGAGGGCGCGCTGATGCTGCTCTTCGAGAAACTGAAGGCGCGGCTCGGCGCCGAGGGGCTGTTCGACCAGGGGCGCAAGCAGGCGCTGCCCTATCTGCCGCGGGTGATCGGCGTCGTCACCTCGCCGACCGGCGCGGTGATCCGCGACATCCTCCACCGCCTCGCCGACCGCTGCCCGACGCGCGTCATCGTGTGGCCGGTGCTGGTGCAGGGCGACGGCGCGGCGGCGCAGGTGGCCAATGCGGTGCGCGGTTTCGACGCGATCGCGCCCGGCGGGCCGGTGCCGCGCCCCGACCTCGTCATCGTCGCGCGCGGCGGCGGCTCGATCGAGGATCTGTGGGCGTTCAACGAGGAGGTCGTGGTGCGCGCGATCGCCGACTGCCGCATCCCGACGATCAGCGCGGTGGGGCACGAAACCGACACGACGCTCGCCGACTATGCCGCCGACCGCCGCGCGCCGACCCCGACCGCGGCGGCCGAGATCGCGGTGCCGGTGCGCGCCGAGCTGCAGGAAATCCTCGCCGGCTGGGGCGGGCGGATGATCGGCGCCGCGAATCGCCAGCAGGCGCTGGCGGGCGAGCGGCTGACGGCGCTGGCGCGGCATCTGCCCCGGCGCGAGGCGCTTTATGCGCCGCAGCAGCAACGGCTCGACGACGCCGCCGAGCGGCTGGGCCGGGCGCAGCGGCACCGGCTGACGGTGGTGGCGGAACGGCTCGCGACGCGCGGCGGCGCGCTCCGCCCCGCGCTGCTCGCGCGGCGCTGGGACCGCGACCGCGCCTTGCTCGAGGGGCTGGGGCGGCTCTTGACCTCGCTCGACCCGCGCGCCTTGCTGTCGCGCGGCTATGCGATGGTGCGCGACGCCGAGGGGGCGATCGTCCCGACCGCCGAAAGGGCGGTCGCCGCGGGGCATCTGCGGCTGGTCTTCGCCGACGGCGAGGTGGCGGCCGTGGCGGGCGAGGGCGCGCCGCCGACGCCGTCCGTCGCTCCGAAACCCGCGGTCCGGAAGCCGCCCGCCGCGCCGGGGCGGGGGCAGGGCGAGCTCTTCTGATCGGCCGGGGCTGGCCGCGAGCCGCGATGCTGCTATGATCGGGGCGACTGCTTCTCCCGCACCGGAACCAGAATCATGCTGATCGCCAGCCGCAACCGCCTCGCCCGCCTCCATTACGGCCCCAACGGATTTCGCATCCTGTCGCCCGGCGACCATGTGCTGTGCGCGGTCAGCGGCGCGCCGATCGGGCTCGACGAACTGCGCTACTGGTCGGTCGCGCGGCAGGAGCCCTATGCGAGCGCCGCGATTTCGGTGAAGGCCGCGCTCGACGCGAAGGCATGACGATCGCGAGCGAATGGCCGCGCGGCGCGATTGCGCTGGCGCTGCTGACGATTCCGACGAGCTGCATCCCGCCCGACAAGAGCGCCGCCGCCGTTCCCCCGCCGCAGCGCACGGTCGGCGAACGGCCGGTCCCGCCGCCGCCGCCGCCGCCCGCGCCCGTCGTGCGCGACTTCGTACTCGGCGGCCGCGCCGAGCAGGGCGCCGCGCTGCTCGGGCAGGCGCCGACCGGCACCCGGTCGCTGACGCTGGGCGGCATGCCCGTCGCGCTCGCGCCCGACGGCGCCTTCCTGATCGCCTTCGACCGCGACGCCGGCCCGTCGGCGCTGCTGGTGGCGGTGCTCGCCGACGGGCGGTTGGTCGAGCGCATGCTGGCGATCGCGCCCGGCGCGTGGCGCCTCGAGCATATCAACGCCCCCTATCGCGGCAGCGCCTCGAGCGACGCCGATTTCGAGCGCCGCCGCCCCGCCGAGCTCGCGCAGATCGCCGCCGCGCGCCGCGTCGACCAGGCGTCGGACGGCTGGCGCCAGCGCTTCGTCTGGCCGGTGACCGGGCGGCGCTCGGGTTTCTTCGGGTCGCAGCGCGTCTACCAGGGCAAGCCGGGCAGCTATCACAGCGGCGCCGACATCGCCGTGCCCGCGGGCACGCCCTTCGTCGCGCCCGCCGACGGGGTGGTCGTGCTCGCCGCATCGTCGCCCTTCACGCTCGAGGGCAACCTGCTCATCGTCGACCATGGCATGGGGCTCAACAGCGCCTTCCTCCACTGCCAGCGCCTCGACGTGAAGGTCGGCGACCGCGTCGTCCAGGGCCAGCCGCTGGGGACCGTCGGCAAGACCGGCCGCGCCACCGGCCCGCATCTGCATTGGGGCATGAAATGGGGCGATGCGCGGATCGATCCGGCCAAGCTCGCGGGCCCGATGGGCGGCTGATCGCGCGCGGGAATTCGTAACCGGCGAAACTTTATGTCGCGAAATGCGCTGCACCGCATCATTGTGTGTCGCGCTTTCGCGGACTTGTTGCAAATACGTCACAATGCCCCGCGAAATGCCCGGAAGCGCGGGGAATTTCCTTTACTCGCCATGAATGAAGGGTCATCCCGCACGCTATCGGGGTGTCTGTGACGCTGGCTTTCTGCCTGTCCAAACGGGGGCCCGGGTATCTCATCCATCAGTAGCAAGGGACTGCACTGTGAAGAAAACCCAATATTCCAAGCTGAAACTGGGCGCCGCACCGCTGGTGCTGAGCGTTGCGCTCGTTTCGGCTCCTGCCTTCGCGCAGGACGCAGAGGAAGGCGCGACGACCGAATCCGAGATCGTCGTCACCGGCACCCTCATCCGCAACCCGAACCTCGAACAGTCGACCCCGGTCAACGTGACCACGTCGGACACCATCGAGCTGAAGCAGTCGAACGTCGCGGAAGAAGTCCTGCGCGAACTGCCCGGCGTCGTCCCGAACATGGGCTCGGCGGTCAACAACGGCAACACCGGCGGTTCGTACGTCGACCTTCGCGGCCTCGGCTCGACCCGCAACATCGTCCTGTTGAACGGCAACCGCGTCGCTCCCTCGGACGTCAACGGCCGCGTCGACCTCAACGGCTCTGTTGCAAAGATTGGCGGCAGTCAGAGGTAGGCTGTCGCTCTGCGCCGATCAGGCGGCTGCTGCGAAATGGTGGTTGAGCATGCCCATGGCCTCCGTCAGCGCCGA
>SCNT01000077.1 GCA_005503165.1 Sphingomonadaceae bacterium 3R27E2-A | reverse complement strand
TCGAAGCATGGTGGAGGGGCGGCCGTCTGGAACCTGGGCTTGGGGCATCGGCCCCTCCACCACCCTTCGGGTGGTCCCCCTCCCCACGGCTACGCCGCAGGGAGGATTAAGAACGTCCCCTCCCGCCCGAAAACCGCCATTCGGGCCCTGGGTTCGCAACCGGGATAATCGCCCTTCTTTTGCGCTGCATAGCTTTGCGGGGGGTGGCCAAAGCCTGGTCGGGGGAGCATAGCGCCGCTGCAATGCACAATTTACCCGCCTCCCCGCCGCCTTCCGAAACGACGCGCCGCCTGCCCGGCCCGCGCGAGATGGTCGCGATGATGGCGATGCTGATGGCGCTCAACGCGCTCGCCATCGACGCCATGCTCCCGGCGCTGCCCGCGATCGGCAAGGGGCTGGGCGTCGCGGTCGCGAACGACCGGCAATATGTGATCTCGATCTACATCCTCGGCACCGCGCTCGGCGCGCTGGTCTATGGCCCGCTCGCCGACCGCTTCGGGCGCAAGGGCGTGTTCGTGCCCGCGTTGATCGCCTATACGATCTTCGCGATCGGTTGCGGGCTCGCGACCAGTTTCCCGATGCTGCTCGCATTGCGCTTCGGCCACGGGCTCGTCAGCGCCGCGCTCGGCGTCGTCGTCGTCGCGGTGATCCGCGACCTGTTTTCGGGCGATGCGATGGCGAAGCGGCTGTCCTTGATCTTCCTCGTCTTCATGATCGTCCCGATCATCGCGCCGTCGATCGGCGCCGGGGTCGCGGCGCTCGCCGGGTGGCGCGCGATCTTCCTCGTGCTCGCGGCGATGGGCGTGGTGATGCTGATCTGGCTGCGCCGTCTGCCCGAAACGCTCGATCCCGCCGACGTCCGCGGGCTCGACTGGCGGACGATGGTCGCCGGGTGGAGCGCAGTGATGCGCCACCGCCGCGCCGCGGGATACATGTTCGCCGCGGGGGTGATGCAGGCCGCACTGTTCGGCTATCTCAACAGCAGCGAACAGATCATCGCCGAGGTGTTCGGCGCGCAGGCGCTGTTCCCGCTCGTCTTCGCCTGCGTCGCGGTGGGCATCGCGATCGCCAATTTCTCCAACGCCGCTATCGTCGAGCGCTTCGGCGCACGGCGCGTGTCGCAGACCGCGGTCTTCGCCTTCATCGCGACCTCGATCGCGCAGATCGTCGCGGCGCTCAGCGGCGCCGAGACGCTGGCGATGTTCACCGTGCTGATGATGGTCAACGTCGGGCTGATCGGCTTCATTGGCAGCAATTTCGGGTCGATCGCGATGGAGGATTTCGGGCATATGGCCGGCGTCGCCTCTTCGTACCAGAGCTTCGCCAAGACCCTGCTCGCGGCGTTGACGGGCGCCTTCATCGGCCAGCAATATGACGGCTCGACGCTGCCGCTGGCCTACGCCTTCCTCGGCTGCGCGACCATGGGGCTGGTGCTGGTGCTGTGGGCCGAGCGCGGGCGGCTCTTCACCCGCCCCGGCACCGCGCCCAAAAGCCCCTTCTGACGCGCAAAAGAAAGGGGGCCGAAGCCCCCTTTCCCTTAGTCCTTGCCCAGCGACGGAGCCGGCGGGACCGGCTGCGGCGGTGCGTCGGCGTCGGTCTCGTGCACTTCGACATGGCCGCGCCCGACATGGCTGCGTGAGCGGCTATAGGCGAAATAGACGATGAGGCCGATCGCCGCCCAGATCAGGAAGAGGTTGATGCTCTTCTGGTCGAGGTTGAAGAAGAGATAGAGGCAGCCGAGGATCGCGATCGGCGCCGTCAGGTAGATGGCCGGCGTCCGGAACGGCCGGTGGCGGCCCGGATCGGTGCGGCGGATGACCATCACCGCGATCGACACCGCGGCAAAGGCGAAGAGGGTGCCCGAGTTCGAGATGTTCGCCAGCTGCCCCACGGGGAAGAAGGCGGCGAACAGGGCGACCGCGATACCCGTGATGATCGTGATCACGTGCGGCGTGTTGAACTTCGGGTGGATCTTCGAGAAGGCCTGCGGGAGCAAGCCGTCGCGGCTCATGACAAAGAAGATACGGGTCTGGCCGAACATCATCATCAGGATAACCGACGGCAGCGCGAGACCGGCGGCGAGGCCGATCAGGTTGCCGATCTGCGGCCAGCCGATTTCGCGCAGCGTCCAGGCGAGCGCTTCCTTCGAGCAGACGACCGCCTGGTCGCCGATCGCACCGCAGGCGGCGGCGAGTTCGCGGCTGCCGGGTTCGAGCCCGTTGCCGACCGGCTGGGCGCCAACCGACCCGATGACGCCCGCGGCGACGAGCAGGTAGAAGATGGTGCAGATCGCAAGGCTGCCGATCAGGCCGATCGGCATGTTGCGTTGCGGATTCTTGGTTTCTTCGGCGGCGGTCGAAACCGCGTCGAAGCCCACGTAAGCGAAGAAGATCGACGCCGCGGCCGCGCCGATGCCCGCAAAGCCGAGCGGTGCGAAGGGCTCGAAATTATCCATGTTCATCACGGGAACCGCGAGGATGATGAAAAGCGTCAGCGCCGCGACCTTGATCACGACGAGCAGCGCGTTGACCGTCGCGGATTCGCGCGTCCCGATGACGAGCAGCAGCGTCACCAGCCCGGCGATGAACATCGCGGGCAGGTTGATCATGCCGCCGTCGAACGGTCCGAGCACGAATTTGGCGGGTATATCCAGACCGAAACTATGCTCGATCAACCCGACCACATAGCCCGACCAGCCGACCGACACCGCGCCGGCGGCAACCGCATATTCGAGGATCAGCGCCCAGCCGACCATCCAGGCGATGAGTTCGCCCATCACCGCATAGCTGTAGGTATAGGCCGAGCCCGAGACCGGGACCATCGAGGCCATTTCGGCATAGCAGAGCGCGGCGAAGGCGCAGACGAAGCCCGCGATGATGAAGCTGATCATCATGCCCGGGCCCGCTTTCTGCGCGGCCTCGGCGGTCAGCACGAAGATGCCGGTGCCGATGACGGCGCCGATGCCGAGCATGGTGAGCTGAAAAGCACCGAGCGAGCGATGCAGCGACTTTTTCTCGGCGGTGGCCAAGATGGCGTCGAGCGATTTGACGCGACCAAATATCATCCAGATTTCCCCTTTGGGGCCCGGTGCGGGCCCTCTCCTGGCGGGGCAGACTAACCGCTCCTCCCGTCAGCGCAACTTAATTTCAGGGATGTGACGCGCGCTTTATCGCACCGTGAAGCGAACGCGGTCGACCATGCGCCCGCCGGGATCGACGAGCGCGAGCATATGGCTGCCGGGGCGCGGCAATATCTGCTGCCCCGCATCGGCGTCGCCGAGCGGGCGCTTGTCGAGGATCAGGCGGTAGCCCGCGACCTCGCCGCTGACCGCGACCGCGAGGCGCTGGCGATCCAGGGGAATGTCGGGGTCGAGCGCATAGACGCTGCCGCTGACCGGGCTGGTGATGCGCGGGCGGCGCGACGCGGCAGGGGCGGCCGCCATTTCGGCCTGCGCGGTGCCGCGGATGAAATATTCGCGGCGCGGTGGCTCGCGCGTACCGGGGAGCGCGATCTGGCGCGCCTCGACATCGGCTGGCATCGCGGGCGCCTTGCCGGGTCTGCCCGCATGGAGCGCGAGCATCACGTCGCGCCACACGGGGGCGGCGCCCGAGGTGCCCGAGACGGCGCGCATCGAATCGCCCTCGAGATTGCCGACCCACACCGCGACGGTGAAGCGGTCGGACCAGCCGATGCACCAATTGTCGCGCATACCTTTCGACGTGCCCGTTTTCGCCGCCGCCCAGAAGGGAAGGCGGAGCGCGCTGTCGGCGCCGAAGGCGTCGGTGCGCGCGGCGGCGTCGGCGAGGATGTCGCCGACGATGAAGGTGGCGGCGGGAGCGACGACCTGCCGCGCCGCCTCGCCCTTGTCCGACGGGCTGAAGCGCACCGGCGTCCAGCGCCCGGCGTTGGCGAAGGTGCGAAAGGCGTTGGCCTGTTCGACCAGCGAAACCTCGGCCGAACCGAGGGCAAGGGAGAAGCCATAATATTCGCCGTCCTCGACGAGGCCATGGTAGCCCAGCGCCCACAGGCGATCGCGGAACTGCTGGACGTCGTCGATCACGAGCGCGCGCACCGCGGGGACGTTGAGCGATGAGGCGAGCGCGTGGCGGACGCTGACCGGCCCTTTGAAGCTGTGGTCGTAATTTTTGGGGACATAGAGGCCCGAGGCGGTGTCGAGCTGGACCGGGCTGTCGTCGAGGATCGAGGCGGCGGTGAGCCAGCGATGCTCGATCACCTGCGCGTAGAGATGCGGCTTGAGGGTCGAGCCCGCCTGCCGCCGCGCATTGGCGCCGTCGACCTGCGCCGCGGTGGATTTCAAACCGACGCCGCCGACATAAGCGAGCACGTCGCCGGTTTCATTGTCGAGCACGACCACCGCGCCGTCGCGGACGCGGTCGGCGCCAAGCCCCGAAAGCTGGCGGCGGAGCGCGACGATCGCAGCTTCCTGGATGCGGCGGTCGATCGTGGTGGTGACGCGTTTGCCGGGCTTGTCGAGCAGGCGCACCGCGAGGTGCGGCGCGAGCGCGGGGTCGAGCTGGGCGATGCGCTCGCCCGAGACGAGCGTCGCGGCGGCGAGGCGGAGCGGGGTGCAGTCCGCGGCCCGGGCGGCGCGGCAGGCGCGCGCGCCGAGCGTGTCGGCGCCCGCGGCGGGGTTGGGGAGCAGCCCGGCGAAGAGCGCGGCGTCGGTGCGGTCCATGTCGGCGGGCCTCTTGCCGAATAGCGCGCGCGCGCCGGCGCCGATGCCCTGCGTCTCGCCGCGCAGGGGGACGAGGTTGAAATAGGCCTCGAGCATCTCTTCGCGCGACCAGTCCGACGCGAGCGCCTGCCCAGCGCGCATCTGGCGGATCTTGGCGAGCCAGCCGCGCTGACCCGGGAGCGCGAGCTCGGGCGAGAGGAAGCCCGCGAGCTGCATCGGCAGGGTCGAGGCGCCGCGCGAGCGGCCGCCGGTCCCCCCCAAATTCAGGCGCGTCTTGGCCGCGCTGGCGATGGCGAGCCAGTCGACCCCGCCGTGCGCCCAGTAGCGTTTGTCCTCGCTGGCGACGACGGTGTCGCGCACGGGCTTGGCGATGTCGTTCAGCGGCACCCACGCCATGCGGCGGCGTTCGAAATCGACGCGCTCGCTGTCGAGCAGGCGGCCGTCGCGGTCGTAGAGCCAGGCCTCGCTGGGCTGCCAGGTCGCGCGGACCTCGTCGTAGGAGGGCATCGCGGGGGGCCTGGTGAGCAGGTGCGCCGCGGTGGTGAGGATGAGGAGCGCGAGCGCGAGCCAGGCGAGGGCGTCGACCCAGCGGCGTTTGGGGGGAATGTGTGTGGGTGGGTCGGCGGGCATAAGCCCCTCCCCTTCAGGGGAGGGGCT
>SCNT01000076.1 GCA_005503165.1 Sphingomonadaceae bacterium 3R27E2-A | reverse complement strand
CGGATAGGGAGCAGCGCGAGGCGCGCGGTGCCGGCTTCATAGGGGTCGAGGCGCGCGAGGCCGGAGAGCGAACCGTCGGCGCGGCGGTCGAGGGTGAGCGTGCCCTCGGGCAAGCCGCCGCCGCCGAAGACCCAGCCGCCCTGGAGAGTGAAGGCGGGGGCCGCGGCGGCGTAGAGATATGCGATGCGGCTGTCGGGGGTGCCGGTGAGGCGCGCGCCGCTCTCGGCGACGAGGTCGGGGGCGATGAGTTCGACGCGCGCGGTATCGCCCGCGCCGGCCAAAGCAAAACCGGCCTTGCCCCCGACGTCGGCGAGCATCGCGGCGACGGCGGTGGCGGCTTTGGAGGCGAGCGGCCCGATCGGGGTGGCTCCAAGGTTTCGGGCGCCGGCGGCGATGCGCTGGCGGAGGCGGGCGCTGGCGGCGGCGCGGGCGAAGCGGAGCTGGCCGGTGAGTTTGGGCGCGGCCTGGCCGACTTCGCCCTGCGCGTCGAGGTCGATGCGGCTCGCGGCGAAATCGGGGCCGGCGAGGCGCAAGGCTTCGCCGTCGAGGGTGAGCGCGGTCTTCGCCGCACTGCCCCTGAAGGTCGCAAGCAAAGCCACTCGTTCGGCGCGCATCGGGCCCGCGGCGAGCGCGGTGAGCGCGGCGTCGGCCTTGCCGTCCCAGCTGGCGAGGTCTTCGCCGAACGCGACGTCGAGCGCGATTTGCGGCGACTGCGCGGTGACGCCGGCGCAGGCGAGCGCGCGGCCGCGCAGCGGGCCGGTCAGGCGCGGCCGCCGGTTGCTGATCGTAAGCGGGCCGTAGAAGCCGAGGTCGCTCCCCATGCAGCCCGCGGCGGCGACGCGCGGCGCGACGAGCGCGAGCGTGCCCGCGAAATTGCGCTGGAGGTGGCCGCGGCCGTTCAGCGCCGCGCCGATATCGCCCCACGGCGTTTCCACGCGCGCGCGGGCGTCGGTGAGCGTCGCCGACAGGTCGGGCAAGGCGAAGGGATCGGTGCTGGTGGGATCGCGGAACTTGTCGAGCGCGCCGAGCGAGAGGCGGCCATCGGCGAAGCGGCCGTAGAGGCGCACGCCGTCGGCGGTGATCGACGAGACATAGGGCCCGCCCCAGCCGTAACCGAGCGAGATTTCGACTGTGCGCGCGGTGAGGTCGGGGCGTTTCGGATCGCCGATCACGACGTTCGAGAGGCGTTCGGTGCGAAAGCCGATCTGGTCGATCGTGTAGGTCGCCGGCACGCCGAGTTCGTCCAGCTTCTCGCGCACGAATTTGTCGGCGAGCGGCTCGCGCGCGAGCCACAGCACCCCGACGAGCACGACGAGCGATCCCGCGGTCAGCCAGCGCTTCTTGACGCGGCGGCGGCGGCGGGGCGCGGGTTCGGGGTCGGCGGCGTCGGTCATCGCGCGGTCGTTCGTTCCTCTTGCGCCCCGACGGGTTCGCCCTGCGTGGTCAGATAACGCCGAAATGGCGCAATTGGCTCCGAAAGACAGGACGTTGCCATCGGTTCGAATCCTTATGGCCGTTGAGTGCCGGTCACAAGCTGGTTATTCCCCGGTGCATGGGGGATGAACCGGATCACAAGGGGCATCGCGCGCGATTGCGCGCCCGGCTGCTCGACAGCGGCGGCGACGCGCTCGCCGATTACGAGCTGGTCGAATATCTGCTCGCGCTGGCGATCCCTCGGCGCGACACCAAGCCGCAGGCCAAGGCGCTGCTCAAGGAATTCGGGTCGCTCGCGAAGCTGCTGGGCGCCGACCCGGATGCGCTGCGCCGCGTCGAGGGCCTGAGCGAAGGCGCGATCGCGGCGCTGAAGATCGTGCAGGCGGCGAATCTGCGCATGCTGAAGGGCGAGCTGGCCGACCGGCCCTTGCTGTCGAGCTGGGACGCGCTGCTCGATTACCTGCGCGCCGACATGGGATCGCAGGACATCGAGCGCGTGCGCGTGCTGTACCTCAACGCGCGCAACATGCTGATCCGCGACGAGCTGGCGAGCGAGGGGTCGATCGACCAGTCGGCGATCTATGTCCGCGAAGTGATCAAGCGCGCGCTCGAGCTCGGCGCGTCGGCGATCATCCTGGTCCACAACCACCCGAGCGGCAGCCCCGAACCGAGCCGCCAGGACATCGCGATCACCCGCGACATCGCCGCCGCGGCGGGCAAGCTCGGGATCGTGCTGCACGACCATATCGTGGTCGGCGGGAGCGATTATCGCAGCATGCGGGGGATGGGGTTGTTGTGAGATTCGGGAGGCTGGATCGCGGAGGTCCCTGGATCCGGTCCAGGGAGGAAGAATTACCATGATCGCGCTGATGATGTTGGTAGGCATAAGCCGCTGCGCCGCGCCCGATGTCTGTCCCAGCGACGAAGAGCTTCTGGCCGCGGTGCGCGGCCGGGACGACGCGGCCCTTCAGCAAGCCGTTGACGATGCGGCGCAAAACGATCCAGGAAGAATCGTCATGATCCACGGTGAGCGGATTAGGCGTATCTCGGTCGTGCTTTGCGGCGAAGCCATGGCGCGCGAGCGGCCCGACGAGCCGCCCGCGGTGCTTTGCAGGTTCACCGTCCGCTATTGGAGCCGCGACGCCCATAGCGTCGCGCGGATGGTCAAACGGCCTGATGGTTGGGAAATCGACGAAGCGCTTTCGGTGAGCCGCGAGCGGCGATAGTGGGACCGGTAGCAGACGAGCGGTTTCGCCGTCGGTCGCGGAGCTGGCGGTCCGGTCGCAACATCGGACGGGAATATCGGATGACCGAACAGAATGGCTGGCACTGGGCGCTGTCGAATATCGGGCCCGCGCCGCTGATGCTCTGGCTGGAGCCCTGGGCCGACGAGGTCGCGGTGCCGGGGCGGTCAACGGTGACGCTGCGGATCGAAAACAGCGCGCCGCGAGACGAGGGGCTGGACGTCGAAGACGGCGACGAACATCTGGTCGTGTGGGCCGCGGGTGGCGATCGTATCGAAGTCGCGGTGGACGGGATCGTCGTCAGCACAGGCTCGGCGATCATCGCGGTGCCGGACGCTTTCGGGATGTCGCCGAAACTGCTGTTGGGCGTGCTTTTCGAGGAGCAACCCACGGCGCGGTTGGCCGGGCGGGTGGCGAGCGTTCCGCGCCCGTCGCTGTGGCGGCGGCTTTTGCGCCGCCTTGGGTTCTGATCGCCGACGCGGGATGGCGGCTTTGGGGTGGGAAGCTGCCCGGACCTGTCCACCAAAAAGAAGTAGGTCCATGCATCGCGAAAGAACGCGCGGGCCGCAGCTTCGATGATCGGGGACATGGCGGCCTCCTTTTTCGGATATTCGTCCCGTCCGGGGAATGTTCCCGGCTCTGGGCAGACCTCACTGCAAGGCTCCATCTTTGCAGTGATTCAACTGGCGGAGACTTCGCCAAACCTCTATCTCGTCGTCCGGTCGGTACTGGACCATTGAAATGGAGAGATATTTATACGGCTCCACGCGCCACTCCGCGTTCACATAGCCCACTACGGTGTCTTCAAACGCGACTTCTGGAGCCCCGCGGGCCTTTGTTTCGGCGTTCACCGCGCGCGCAAAGGATTGCACGTTTCCGGGCATGTCGATGATGATCGTGTGAAGCATATTCCCGCAGAAAAAGAGATTGCCTCCAGGGACGTCATATTTTTCAGTGCCGTCCGACGGCCAATCGGCGTCGTGCGTTCCCAGCGATCCAAGCACTTCCTCGACGCTGCGCTTGCCCATGTCCAATTGCAGGTCGTGGATCGAGCCACCCTGCATGACCAGCAACGCCGCCGCTAAAATCTCCATGGCTCACCCCTCCCATCTTCCTCGCGCAATAGAGCGATGATGGAAAGCGCGGTGTCAACGGGCAGGTTCCGCCCGCAATCGGCCGCTTGTCACATCACCAGCCGCCGCCCCAATATTCGGCGATGCCGCCGGCCGCGAAGCCGACGAGGATCGCAGCGATGAAAATCCCGTAACCGATTGCTGCTTTGCGTCGATATCCGTCGTGTTTATCAAGCTTGCGGAATCCGGCCGCCCACATCGGGATCCAATAGCGTGTTCCGTAGAGATGCCCGCCGAGCGCGACGAACCACGCGCCGATGAACAGGATTTCCATTGCTCGGGCTAGCGGGCTCATTTCTATCATATACCGCGGACGACAAACGGCAACAATCGCCCGAAAGCGGTCCTCGCCCGTCCGCATTTGACTTCCCTCCCCCCGCCCGCCATCCTCAGCCCATGCAGATTCGACGCGGCCTTCTCCGCTTCCGGTTTCACGGGGGACAGCTTCTCGCGGGCATCTAGCCCCGGGTTCAGGCGCGTTTGCCCCGGACCCGGGGCCAGCTTTCGACAGTTCGAGCCGTGCGCGGAGAGCCCGCGTGCGCGCGCCACATTTTTCCGGAAAGTCCGCATGATGACCAAGACCCAAGCCCGGGCCGCGCGCCCGGCGATCCGCATGATCGACAGCGAAGCCGACCGGCTGACCGAACTCGCGCTGCTGCAGCAGCACGAACTCAATCGCATCTATGAAATGCTGCTCGGCGAGATCGACCGGGCGACGATCGTGAGCGCCGCGGCGATGCCGGGCGATGTCGTCACGATGGGGTCCGAGGTGACCTTTCGCGACGAGAAGACGGGGACCGAGCGGACGGTCGAGCTGGTCTATCCGGGCGAGGCCGACATCGACGCGGGGCGGGTGTCGATCCTGACGCCGGTAGGCGCGGGGCTGATCGGGCTGCGGACGGGGCAGTCGATCCTGTGGCCCGACCGGGGCGGGGTGGAGCATCGGCTGACGATCGTCGCGGTGAAGCGGCCGGTGGGGTGAGGGGGCCATCCTAATCCTCCCTGCGGCTAAGCCGTGGGGAGGGGGACCATGCGAAGCATGGTGGAGGGGTCGAGGCGTTGAGCGTCGGCTCTTCAGTGTACCACCCCTCCACCACCGCTTCGCGGCGGTCCCCCTCCCCATCGCTTCGCGACAGGGAGGATTAGGATGGCCGCCGCTGTCTGAGATCATGCCGATCCCCCTCCCCCGCACGCGATGAAGCCGCCGGATCGCTCCGACGGCTTCACCACCCAGTCAGGGGCGCTTACGCGCCTTTCGACAGGAAAGCGGTCAGCTCTTCCTTGCTGACGGTGCCGTTCTTGTCGGCATCGGCAGCGCCATAGGCCTGGCCAATCCACGTCTTAACTTCGGCCGATTCGACGTCGACCGTCGGCTCGCTCGCGGCGCGAAGCTTCTTCATCCAGGTGCCGAATTCGGCTTCGCTGAGTTCGGCGCTCGAATCGGCGTCGTAGGTCGGGAATTCGCTGTTCACGATCTGCGCGACCTGCGTCGGAGTCGCCGCGGTGCCGCTGGGGGCCGACTGCGCGGTCGCAGTCGCTTCGCCAGCGGGCGGCGCGGGCTCGGGGGGAGCCGAAGCCGCCCGCTGGCG
>SCNT01000075.1 GCA_005503165.1 Sphingomonadaceae bacterium 3R27E2-A | reverse complement strand
GGGGTTGGGGTGGGGGCTATTAGGATGGCGCAAGGCCGCTGGCTCCCGCCCGCTGCGACTGAGGTCGGCTACGCCGACCCAAGTCTCGCTGCCTTCCCCTGAAGGAGATGGCGTGTTTTGTTCAATATTTCCCGGTCTTGCGTGGGCTGCGCTGGCCATAGGGCTTGGGCTTGTAGCGGTCGGGCTTGCCGCCGGAACCGGCCGGGCCGCGCGGACCCGCGCGATCGCCGGCACCGCGCGGGGCGCTGCGCAGCATGTCGCGCGGCGGGCGATCGCCCGACCCCTTTTCGCGGCGCGGCGGATAGGTCGGGCCCTCGGGCGCCGGGGTGATCGCGACGCCGCTGTCGTCCTCGCCGTCGGCGTTGGCGCTCCGCACCACGGCCTCGGCAAAGCGATCGGCGATCGCGCGGGGGATGTTGAACATCGTCTCGCTCGGCCCGATGCGGATCGCACCGATCTCCTCCTTGGTCACATGGCCGCGGCGGCAGAGCAGGGGCAGGATCCAGCGCGGGTCGGCGTTCTGGCGGCGGCCGATGTTGAGCTTGAACCAGACGCTGTCGTCGAACTGCTCGCGCCGCTCGCCGCGCTCGGGGCGCTCGAACCGCTCGCCGCGTTCGGGGCGACCGGCGGCGTCGCGTCCGCGCGCGCTGTTGTCGATCAGGTCCTCGGGCGCGGGCATCGACGCGCGGTGCGCGCGGACGAGCGAGGCGGCGATGTCCTCGGGCGAGCGTTCGGCCATCAGCCGCTGTGCCAGCTCGATATCCTCGGGCTCATGCTCGACCGGCGCGAGCAATTTCTCGATCAGCCGTTCCTGGTCCTTTGCGCGCACATCGGCAGCGGTAGGGGCGTCCATCCATTCGGCGTTGATCCGTGCGCCGCGCAGCATGCCGTCAACGCGGCGGCGGCGCGGATACGGGACGATCAGCACCGCGGTGCCCTTCTTGCCGGCGCGGCCGGTGCGGCCCGAGCGGTGCTGGAGCGTTTCGGCGTCGCGCGGGATTTCGACATGGATGACGAGCGACAGGCTGGGCAGGTCGATGCCGCGCGCCGCGACGTCGGTCGCGACGCACACCTTGGCGCGGCGGTCGCGCAGCGCCTGCAGCGCCGAATTGCGCTCGTTCTGGCTATGCTCGCCCGACAAGGCGACGGCGGCGAAACCGCGGTCGGTCAGGCTGGCGTGGAGGCGGCGGACATTGTCGCGCGTCGCACAGAACAGCATTGCGGTCTCGGCATCGTGCAGGCGCAGCAGGTTGATCACCGCGCCCTCGATGTCGGCGGGGGCGACGGTCACCGCCTGATAGCTGATGTCGCCATGGCCGCGATCCTCGCCGACGGTGGAGATGCGGAGGGCATCGCGCTGGTAGCGCTTGGCGAGCTGGGCGATCGGTTTGGGGATCGTCGCCGAGAAGAGCAGGGTGCGGCGCGTCTCGGGTGTCGCGTCGAGGATTTCCTCGAGGTCGTCGCGGAAGCCCATGTCGAGCATCTCGTCGGCTTCGTCGAGAACCGCGACGCGCAGCGCCGTGAGATCGAGCGCGCCGCGCTCGAGATGATCGCGCAGGCGCCCCGGGGTGCCGACGACGATGTGCACGCCCTGGTTGAGATTGCGGCGTTCCTTGCTGGCGTCCATGCCGCCGACGCAGGTCGCGATGCGCGCCCCGGCCTTGGCGTAAAGCCAGCTCAGCTCGCGGCTGACCTGCAGCGCGAGTTCGCGCGTCGGCGCGACGATCAGCGCGAGCGGGGAGGTCGCGAAGGGCAGGCGGCCGTCCTCGATCAGCTGCTCGGCCATCGCGAGGCCGAAGGCGACGGTCTTGCCCGATCCGGTCTGGGCGGAAACGAGCAGGTCGCGGCCGTGGGCCTCGGCTTCGCTGACATGGGCCTGGACGGGAGTCAGCGCTTCATAACCGCGCGCGGTAAGGGCGTCCGAAAGGACGGGCGGAAGATTCTCGAAATTCATTTTTATCTCAACAATATGGGCAGCCACCGGTGCGGTGGCAGGCCGACGGAAAAGGGGCTCAATGGGCTTAAATCACCTGTCCGGCAGCGTGTCCGCTGGCCCAGGCCCATTGAAAATTATAGCCGCCTAACCACCCTGTGACATCTACGGCCTCGCCGACCGCATAGAGGTTTGCGACGCTTTTGGCCATCATTGTTTGCGAGGACAGCCCGGCGGTGGCGATTCCGCCGATTGTGACCTCGGCCTTGGCGAAGCCTTCGGTCCCGTTGGGGCGGAAGGTCCAGCGTGCGAGCTGCGCTTCGGCCTCGGCGAGCTTGCGGTCGGTCTGCGCCGCGAGTTCGCCGGGCAGCGCGAGCCGGTCGGCGAGGGTTTCGGCGAGGCGGTCGGGAAGATGCGCGCCGAGTGCGGCGCGCAGCGTGGCGCGCGGACGGCTCCGCTTGGCCGCGGTGAGCCAGCCTTGCGGGGCAGCGGGCAGGAAGTCGATCGTCACCGGCTCGCCGTGGCGCCAGTAACTGCTGATTTGCAGGATCGCGGGTCCCGACAACCCCTTGTGCGTGAAGAGCGCGGCTTCGCGGAACGCGGCCTTGCCTGCGCGCGCCTCGACCGGGGTGGCGACGCCGCTGAGGTCGCGAAACAGCGCATCGTCGCCGCCCAGCGTCAGCGGCACGAGCGCGGGGCGCGGCTCGACGACCCTGAGCCCGAACTGGCGCGCGAGGTCATAGGCGAAGCCGCTCGCGCCCATCTTGGGGATCGACCGCCCGCCGGTCGCGATGACCAGGGCGGGGGCGGCGAAATCCTGCTCGCCGAAGCGGACGGTGAAGCGCCCGTCGGCGTGGCCGACGGCGCCGACCGGCTGGCCGCAGCGGACATCGACGCCGCCTTTGGCGCATTCGTCGAGCAGCATCGCGACGATCTGTTTCGCCGAACCGTCGCAGAAAAGCTGGCCCAGCGTTTTTTCATGATAGGCGATACGATGGGCCTCGACGAGCGCGATGAAATCGGCGGCGGTGTAGCGCGCGAGCGCCGACTTCGCGAAATGCGGGTTGGCCGAGATATAGGCCTCGGGGCGCGTATGGATATTGGTGAAATTGCACCGCCCGCCGCCCGAGATCAAGATTTTCTTGCCTACCTGGTCGGCATGGTCGAGCAATAGCACGCGTCGCCCGCGCTGCCCCGCGACCGCGGCGCACATCAGCCCGGCCGCGCCGGCGCCCAGCACGATGGCATCGTAATCGGCGATGGTCATTAAGGGCTCAGTGCAGCTTCGCGATTGACAGGCCGTCGGCCTTGGCGCGGGTCTTCACCGATTCTTCGCTGCGGGTCAGCGCCTTGGCGATCGCTTTCAGCGCCATGCCTTTTTTGGCCAGCGTGTGCAGCTTGTCGATCTCGGCCGCGGTCCACGGCTGTTTGTGGCGCTCGAACTTGTCTTTCATGCCTGCGTCTCCGGGTCGGGTTCGGCCGCGACGATGGTGATCGCATCCTCGCGGTCCTGATAGTCGAGGATTTCGCCGACCCCGGCGCCCATCATCGCGCGGGCGAGCGGTGCGGAGAAGGCGATGGTCCCCTGCGCCGGATCGGCCTCGTCGTGGCCGACGATGGTGAGGGTCCGCTCGGCGCCGTTCAGCGTGAAGGTCACGCGGCTGCCGATCCCTGCAATATCGGCTTCGGGCGCGCCCTGTACCTCGGCGGTCGACTGGCGCGTGTAGACATAGCGCTGGCGCTTGAGCAGCTTCTTGCGCGCGTCCTCGTCGGCGGCGTTCGCGATGGCGTCGGCGAGCCGCGCCGCCTCGTCGCCGAGCAGGCGCAATCCGCGCGGGGTGACCAGGTTCGGGCCGACCGGGATCGGCCATTCGAACGCGGGTTCCATATGCTCGTCGTCGCTTTCGCGGCGAAACGCTACGCTCATCTTCGTCTGCTTTCGGCGAGGGGGAGCAGCGTCTGTGGCGCGCGAAGGTGGCGACAAGATGGCAGTCCGGGCTGGACACGGGCTGTTTACGTGTGTTATGCAAGCAATACACGAAGGAGATCGATGATGCGGAACTGGACGATCGCAGCGCTGCCGCTGGCTCTCGCGATGACGCTGGCGGCGTGCGACGGCAAGGTCACCGGCGGCGGCAAGGACGCCGAGGGCGAGACGCGCGACGCGGGGCCGCCGGCGGCGCAGGATTTCGCGCTCACCGGCTTCAACGCGGTCGAGGTCGCAGGTCCCGATGATGTGACCATCCGCCAGGGCGACAAGTTCCTGGTCACCGCCAAAGGGCCGAAGGCCGAGATGGACGACCTCGAGATCAGGCTCGACGGCACGACGCTGTCGATCGGGCGCAAGCGCGAGGGCTTCAGCTTCGGCCGCGACCATGACGGGGTCGAAATCGCGATCACGCTGCCGAAGCTCAGCGGCGTGCGCCTCACCGGATCGGGCACGGTCGACGCCGACACGATCGACGGCGACGCGGTCGAGGCGGTGCTCACCGGATCGGGCGACCTCAAGGTCGCGAAGCTGACGGGCAAGAGCGCCAAGCTCACCGTCTCGGGCTCGGGCGACATCGAAATCGCGGGCGGCACCGTCGGTTCGGGCGACTTCGACGTCACCGGCTCGGGCGATATCGACGCCGGCGGGCTGGTCGCGACGACGCTCGACGTGTCGGTCACCGGCTCGGGCAATGTCGCGGCGCAAGCGACCGGCAAGGCCGATATCGGCATATTGGGATCGGGCGACGTCGACATCACGGGCGGCGGCGCCTGCTCGACCAAGACGATGGGATCGGGCACCGCGACCTGCAAATGATCGCGCGCTGGCGCCGCGCGAGTCTGCGGGCTAGGGTGGCGCCATGACGTCGATTTTCCGATGGGCGGTGCCGGGCGCCGCGATGCTCGCCGCCGCGGCGCCCGCGTCGGCAGCCGAAAAACGCTTTGGCCTCACCAGCTTCGAGGCGGTCGAGGTGACCGCCGACGTCATCGTCGAGGTGGTGTCGAAAAGCCCGGTCAGCGCGGTCGCGACCGGCCCCGCCGACGCGCTCGACCGGCTGAGCGTCGAGGCGCAGAACGGCAGGCTGGTGATCGGCCAGCGGCAGTTCGCGGGCGACGACAAGCGCCGCACGCCGCTGGGCACCGTGACCGTGCGGATCAACGCGGCGAATTTGCGGTCGGCGACCTTGGTCGGTGCCGGTTCGCTGCAGATCGACCAGCTCAAGGGCACGCGCGTCGCGATCGGCCTGCGCGGGCCGGGCCGGCTGGCGGTCGGCACGGTGACGGCCGACCGGTTGGGGGTCACGATGATCGGCAATGGCACGATGACGCTCGGCGGCACCGCCAAGGACGCGCAGATGACGCTGTCGGGCGCGGGCGTCGTCGACGCCGGTGGGCTGGCGGTGGACGCGCTGACCAGCGACAGCGAAGGCGCGGGCGACCATCGCTTCCGCGCGGTCAAGACCGCGGCGGTGACGACGCGCGGGCTGGGCAAGGTCGTGGTGCTCGGCAGGCCGGTTTGCACGGTGCGCAACACCGGTAGCGGGTCGGTGCAGTGCGGGGCGGCGAAATAGGGCGCGACGGGTTTCGGGCGTTAGCGAACGTAAAGGTCCTCCCCGCTTGCGGGGAGGGGGAGTGCAGGGTTGGATTGCCCCCGGCAATCCAAGTCCAGTCCGGGGGACTGGACGACCCAGCACTCCCGCGAAGCGGGTGGTGG
>SCNT01000074.1 GCA_005503165.1 Sphingomonadaceae bacterium 3R27E2-A | reverse complement strand
CACGCGCGTTCACCGGGCTCGTCAGCCATTACCTTTTTACCGATCGCTTTGGTCGGCCTGGAAAGGGGAACGACAAGGGGAAGGTCGAAGGCCTGGTCAAGCACGCCCGATCGCACTTCATGGTCCCGATTCCGCATGCGCCCAGCTTCGATGACTTCAATGATGAGCTGTTGGACCGCTGCCGGGCCCGGCAGGAAGAGCGGGCTGGCCGACATAGTGAGACGATCGGCACACGGCTCCTCGCCGATCTGGCGGTGATGCGGGCATTGCCAGCAGGGCAGTTCGAACCGTGCGAGACCAGGGCCGCTCGCGTATCGTCGACCGCTCTGGTGCGCTACCGGACCAACGACTACTCGGTGCCGACCCGGTATGGCTTCCAGGATGTCATGGTGAAGGGCTTCGTCGACACGGTGGTCATCCTATGTGGCAATGAGGAGATCGCCAGACATCCGCGCTGTTATGGTGAGGCCATGTTCGTGGCGAACCCGCTGCATTATCTGGCGCTGATCGAGACCAAGCCCAATGCGCTCGATCAGGCCGCCGCGCTGCAGGACTGGGCTCTGCCGCAAGCGTTCCAGCATATGCGTCACCTCCTTGAGGCGCGCATGGGCAACAAGGGCAAGCGCGAGTTCATCCAGATCCTGCGACTGTTGGAGGCGATGCCGATGGAGATCGTCACCTTCGCGGTGAACGAGGCGATCTGTATCGGCGCAATCGGCTTCGACGCGGTCAAGCAGATCGCGCTGGCGCGCATCGAACGGCGGCCCGCCCGCCTGGACCTGGCAGCCTATCCCCATCTGCCTAAAATGGACGTGAAGACGACGCGTGCCGCCGACTATGCTGCGCTCGTGCCCCAAACATCTCAGGAGTTGGCGGCATGAACCGGATCGCAGAGGACAAGATGCCCACCGGCACTATGGCGGGGACGCCGCAGGTCCTGCTCGCGCATCATCTCAAGCAGCTCAAACTTCCTACAGTGCTACGCGAATATGAGAAGCTGGCCCGTGAATGCGCACGCGACGGGGTTGATCATAGCCGATACCTGCTTCGCCTCATCGAACTTGAGCTGATCGACCGTGAGCGCCGCACCGTGGAGCGGCGGATCCGGGCTGCGCGGTTCCCGGCGGTGAAAAGCTTCGACACGTTCGACTTCACGGCCATTCCAGGCCTCAACAAAATGCTCGTGCTGGAGCTGGCCCGCTGCGAATACATCCTGCGGAGGGAAAATATCATCGCGCTGGGCAACAGCGGCACCGGCAAAACCCATGTGGCGCTCGCGCTGGGACTGGCGGCTTGCCAGAAAGGCTTCACGGTCGCGTTCACGACCGCCGCTGCCCTGGTCAACCAGCTGATGGAGGCGAGGGACGAAAAGCGACTGCTCAAGATGCAGCGCGATCTTGCAGCGGTGAAGCTGCTGATCGTCGATGAACTGGGCTATGTTCCTCTCTCGCCCACAGGCGCTGAGCTGCTGTTCGAGACATTCTCGCAGCGCTATGAGCGGGGATCAACGATCGTCACATCCAACCTGCCGTTCGAGGACTGGACGCAGGTCCTGGGATCCGAGCGGCTCACCGGCGCGCTGCTCGATCGGCTCACGCACCACGTCAGCATCCTGGCCATGAACGGCGATAGCTACCGCCTCAAGCAGTCCGCCCGCCGCCGTGCTGCCGGGGCGGAGCAAAACCAGGCCACTCCGGTCGTCGACGCAGACACTGGCGAGATCACCGCCACCTGATCAATGACGACCACGATATGAAGAGGGCCCCGATCGGGGCCCTCTTCATATCGTTAGGCCCGCTTCAACAGTGGCCTGCTTTTACTCCGCCCCGGTGGTCTGGAATCTGACCGCCGTTGACAATCTGGCGCGCGGCGAGCTAGACTGCTCGTGCAACGCCCACCTCGCGGGCGAGCATGCTGAAGCGGCATCAAAGCCGCGCAGCGGGCAGAGGTGCCAAGGAGGATTGTCCTGATGAAGTTTCTGCACACTGTGTCGATCGCTGCATTGGCATCTGCGATCGGAATGCCTGCGGCCGCTCAGGATGCTGCCAGCGCGGACAGGCCTGGTCAGAACGAAACGCCCGCTACTCCCGGCAACCCGGGCGTAAGCCCGGGAGAGCCAGCCGCTGGCGTCGATGATGGCGTCGGGGGGATCATCGTCACCGCCCAAAAGCGCGAACAGAGCTTGCAGGATGTGCCGGTCGTTGTGTCGGTATTGAATGCGCAGCAGCTCGAGGCTTCGGGGGTGCGCGACATCAAGGATCTTCAGACCATCACGCCTGGTCTGAACGTCACTTCATCGACCAGCCCGGCGCAAACCTCGATCCGCATCCGCGGCGTGGGGACACTGGGCGATAATCCAGGGCTGGAATCGTCCGTCGGCACAATCGTCGACGGCGTCTACCGTGCCCGTAGCGGCGTCGCTTTCGGAGACTTGGGCGAGCTTGAACGCATTGAGGTCTTGAAGGGCCCGCAATCGACGTTGTTCGGCAAGAACATGTCGGCCGGCGTCATCAACGTCGTCACTGCTGCGCCCAGCTTCAGTCCCTCGGCGGAAATCGTCGGTAGCTATGGCAACTACGACGCTTGGAGCGTCTCCGCGGCCGCAACCGGCCCGATCATTGGCGATGTCGTTGCAGGCCGCATTTTTGCCCTGAAACGCAAGCGCGACGGCTACTGGGATCTGAGCACTGGTTCTGGGCCGCGCACGAGCACCATGTCCGACAACGAAGACAATTGGACCGTCCGAGGCCAACTGCTGTTTCAACCGTCAGATACGATCGACTTCAAGCTCATCGGGGACTGGTCGGAGCGCGATGAGGACTGCTGCGTCAATGCGCCTTCGATCGCAGGCCCAACCGCTGCCATCGTCGACGCTCTGGCAAGCGACGCCGGCACTCTGCGCGGCGACCCGTTCGACCGCTTTACCTATGCCAACCGACCGACCGACTTCCGTATCCGCGACCGCGGTGTTTCGGGACAGCTGGACTGGGAATTGTCGGAGGCAATCGATCTCACATCGATCACCGCTTACCGCTATTACAAGTCGAACAACGCCTTCGACATCGACTATTCGTCGGCTGATATTTGGTATCGCGAAGGGGAAGGTAACTCGAACCAGTTCAAAGTCTTCAGTCAGGAAGTCCGTCTGGCATACGGTAGCGACCGTTTGAATTCGATCCTTGGCGCATTCTTCGCCGACGAGCGGCTGGAGAGCCGGCAGAACACCTTCTTCGGCACCGCATACGAGCGGTACTTCGGCCTGCTTCTATCGGGCGGAGCGAATCCTACTACTGTCTCCGCTCTAACGGGTCTTCCAGTCGGCACGAATTTCGTCGCCGGAACCGGTCAGAATGATTTCCACGACTACAAAGCCCGCTCATTCGCGGTGTTCTCCGACAACACCATTACTATCGCAGAGGGTTTGGACCTGTCGCTGGGGCTGCGCTACACCGATGAAGTCAAAGAGGTGACGTCGGTCTACAGCAACACCGCACCGGCTAACGCTTGCGCTGCGGCGCTGGCGCGGCCCATCCCGGCTGCCGCCCGGGCGGCAATCTGCGCCCCGAATGCCGATAGTGCATTCAACAACGTGACAACCAACCAGCGTCGGCCGGAGAGCCGCTTTTCCGGCTCGGCCAAGATCCAGTACCGCTTCTCGCCTGAAGTGATGGCTTACGCATCGTACGCCAACGGCTTCAAATCGGGCGGCTTCAATCTTGATCGCGCGCGCTTCAGCCCCGGGGTGATCAATCCCGATACGTCGTTCGCAGCCGAGAAGGTGGAGAGCTACGAACTCGGCACAAAGACGACGCTGTTCAACCGCCGGGTCCTCGCGAATGCTGCCGCGTTCCATCAGACCTACACCGATTTTCAGCTCAACACCTACACGGGCGTGAGCTTCGTGGTCACCTCAATCCCCAAGGTGGTTTCGAAGGGTGTCGACCTTGATCTGCTATGGAACACCGGCGTGCAGGGGCTCTCCCTGAACGCAGGCGTCACATACGCCGATACCCGATTCGGTGACTTCCCGCCGCCCTTGCCCAATCTCACGCGATTGTCCGGCAGTCGGCTGCCATACGCGGCGAAGTGGAACGTGACCGGCGGCTTCACCTCGAAGCAGCCAGTCAGCGACAACTTCCAACTGACCACTTCCGCTTCGATCAAGTGGACCTCCCGATACAACACCGGCTCGAACCTTGATCCTCTCAAAATCCAGGAGCCATTCGCCATCGTTAATGCACGGATCGGCATCGAGCCGGTGAGCGAAGCGTGGTCACTCGAGCTTTTCGCGCAGAATCTCACCGACTCCGAATACTACCAGGTGATCGTCGATCAGCCTCTGCAGTCCGGCACATACGGCGCTTTCCTGGGTGCGCCGCGGCGATATGGCGTCACCGGACGGGTTCGCTTCTAGGCCTGCGGGGGGGTACGCAAGTCCTCCTGCGCCTCCTCCACTAGCTAGTTCACCGAGCGGCCACTTTGAGGAAAGCCACTCGGTGAACGGAACAGCCGGTCTTGGGTGCCTTGCAGACTGGCCGCTCCTGGGCCGCAAGCGGACTGGCAGCTTATCGGCGCTGCGACCTTGAAATCCGACAATCAACTGCCATCCGACGGGATCCCTCCTGACTATTTGGGTTCCTGGATTGGTGTTGCGAGCTTCAAGTACGAAAATTCAGCGGTAAGCTTAATCGCGCTAGTGGTTTCCGGTCGGAAGCTGGATCTCGAAAGTGCTTCCTTCGCCCGGTATGCTGCCTACCAGCCTGATCGTCCCACCATGCAGTTCGGCAAGTTGCTTAACGAGGGCCAGCCCGATTCCTAGCCCGTCGCCTACCATCCCCATTCCTGCGTTGGATTGCTCGAACAACTCGAAAATTCGCGGCTGCTGATCGGCAGGGATGCCGATGCCGTTGTCGGAAACGACAATGCTGGCGCGGTTGCCGGTACAACTTGCAGTAACCTCGATGCGCCCGCCCTTGGGTGTGTACCGTGCCGCATTGCCAACGACATTGCTGACCATCTGAATGAAGCGCGCCTTGTCGACGTCGAGTAGTATCGGCTGCTCCGGAACGTTCACTGCGAGCGTGTGATCCCCCGACTCGATCGCCGGAACCGCGACTTCCAGCGCGGAGGGAAGGATGTCAGCCAGCAGCACTTTCTCCCGGCGCAGCGAGATTTTTCCGTGCTCGATGCGGTTGATGTCGAGCAGGTCGTCGACGAGACGGGTCATGTAACCAAGATGCTGCCGCATCGACGTGCGGATGTTTCCAATGACCTCCGGATCCCTTTTCCTCTCCAGAATGCTGAGACCGGCGGCAAGGACCGCCAACGGATTGCGCAACTCGTGCGCCAGCACCGCGAGAAACCGGTTTTTCTGCTGATCGGCAGCCTGCAGCGCAGCGCTGAGCGTTGCGAGCTCGTCGCGCTGGGCGGTGATCTGCTGCCGCTGGGCGTACAGGTCCCGAAAGACATTCGATTTCGAGCGCAGGATGTCGGCTTCGATCGGCTTCTGGATGAAATCGACCGCTCCCGCCTCGTAACCCCGAAAGCGGCGTGCGGCATCGCCGCTTCCCGCCGTCACGAAAATGATCGGGATATGCCGCGATCGCTCGTTCGCGCGCATTATCTCGGCCAGTTCGAACCCGTCCATGCCGGGCATCTGCACGTCGAGCAGCGCCAGCGCATAATCGTTCGCCAGCATCAGTTCGAGCGCATCTTCGCCGCTGCGCGCCCGGTGCAGGTCGAGGCCGTCGCGCGCGAGCAGGGCTTCGAGCGCGATGAGGTTTTCCTCCAGGTCATCGACCAGCAGGAATTTGACGTGGTGGGTCATCGCGCGATCATGGCCTCCAGCGCCGGGTGAATGTCTTCCAGCTTCATCGCTTGCGAACCCGGGCACGCGGCAAGCGCAGCGCGGGGCATCGTCGCCATTTCCGCCGAGGCGGGATCCTGCACGATACCCCTCCCGCCCACTGCACAAATTGCGCGCAGTCCCGCTGCGCCATCGCTGTTCGCCCCGGTCAGGACGATCCCGGCCAGCTCGCTTCCGAACGCGTCTGCCGCGCTTTCGAAGGCTCTGTTGCAAAAATCGTGAAGCTTGAGCATGCTTGGCGGAGATTGGACGGACGGAACGATGACGGATTTCAAGTGGCGCCATTTCCAGGGTGATGTGATCCTGTGGGC
>SCNT01000073.1 GCA_005503165.1 Sphingomonadaceae bacterium 3R27E2-A | reverse complement strand
CAGTCCGACATAGTGCTTCATGGCGATGCTCCTCCGTTACGATGATTTCTCGTACCCTGCAGCTGTCGCGCCCCAATGGGAACAACGGCAGCAATTACGTCATCGTGTTCAAACGGGACCCCCGATCGGCGTCGAAGAAGGACCCCCTTGCGGATATGATAGGGGTTTGTCGAGGTGAGCCTTGCGCTGCGTGCGGCGGAGGGCGGGCGTAGCCCGCCCGGAGGCGCACGCAGCGCAAGATAGATTTTTGAAGGCGGCGAAGGTGGCGGTCAGCTGCGGTTTTTGAAGCGCCAGCTATCGTTGCCCGTCTCGACGATATCGCAGTGGTGGGTGACGCGGTCGAGCAGCGCCGTGGTCATCTTGGGATCGCCGAAGACGGTGGGCCACTCGCCGAACGCGAGGTTCGTGGTGATGATGACGCTGGTGCGCTCATAAAGCTTGCTGATGAGGTGGAACAGCAACTGCCCTCCCGAGCGTGCGAACGGCAGATATCCAAGCTCGTCGAGCACGATCAGGTCGAGCCGCGACAGCTGCGCCGCCAGGGTCCCGCCCTTGCCGATCCGGGTCTCCTCTTCGAGGCGTGTCACCAGTGCTGGACGAGACTGAAGCTTAGCTCGCAAAGTCGCCAATGTGGCTTTTCTGCGATCTTCCTACCCTCCAGATAGAAGTCAGGCGACAGAGTGCGTCGCTCTGCGGGGCGTATATATGTATATATTTGGTGCGAGTGGCTCCATGTTCGCCGACAATAAAGCTATTCCAGCGCTGTGTGGGCGAGAATCAGCTTTTTCATCCAATGCGACAAAAAAGATGAAATCGAGGCAAGGGGTGTCCTGCCCGGCTGCGTATGAAGTTAGGTAAGTCACTTGTTCATGGATCCGATATGCATATCAATCGACGACATTTTGTGAGCGGAACAGTCGGAAGCGGCGCTGCCCTGGCGATGGCTGGTTGGATGCCCGCTTGGGCTCAACCGGTATCGTCCGGCATAGTTGCCCCCGTTCCTACCGTGTCGGGCACCGATATCAGCTTGCGCATCGCGCGCCAGACGATGCGGGTCGATGGCAAAGTCAGTCGGGCTATTGGGATTAACGGGACAGTTCCAGCGCCATTGATCAGGCTTCGGGAAGGGCAGAATGTCCGGCTTTCGGTGACGAACGATCTCGATGAAGACTCTTCAATCCACTGGCACGGTCTGATACTGCCTTTCCAAATGGACGGGGTGCCGGGCGTTAGTTTTCCTGGCATCAAGCCGCGTTCGACCTTCGTTTATGAATTCCCGGTGGTTCAATCAGGTACCTACTGGTATCACAGTCATTCAGGGCTTCAGGAGCAACTTGGCCATTACGGCCCCATCGTTGTCGATCCAAAAGGACCCGATCCAGTCGGCTATGACCGTGAGCACATTGTTGTGCTCTCCGATCACAGCGAGCTCTCACCGGAGGCCATCTTTCGCAAGTTGAAGGTCAATCCAGGCCATTTCAACATGCAGCGTCAGACATTGGGCGGATTGCTTGCCGGCAAGGGCCAGCCGCTCAAGGATCGGCTGGAATGGGGCGCGATGCGGATGGACCCGACCGATGTCGCCGATGTCAACGGATCGACCTATAATTTCCTTGTGAACGGCTATGGTCCCAAAGACAATTGGACGGCGCTTTTTGAGCCCGGCGAGCGGGTGCGCCTTCGCATCATCAATGCGGCAGCGATGACGATCTTCAACGTTCGCATCCCCGGGTTGCGTATGACGATCGTGCAGGCGGACGGATTGAACGTCCGTCCGGTCACGGTCGACGAGTTCCAGATGGGCGTTGCTGAAACCTATGACGTCATTGTCACGCCGACCGACGACCGCGCCTATACGCTTGTGGCCGAAGCAAATGACCGTTCGGGACTGGGCCGCGCAACACTCGCGCCGCGTGCCGGGATGGCGGCAGAAGTCCCCCCCTTGCGGGAGCGGCCGCTGGCAACGATGAAAGACATGGGCATGGGGGACATGGACATGTCTGGAGGCGGTGCGATGGGAGGGATGGATTCTTCGTCCGCAGGTGCAGCACCCGTGCCGGATTGCCCGCCCGAACATGCCAAAATGGGTCATTGCACCCCTGCCGATGCGGCGGCAGCGCCAGTCGATCATAGTGCGATGGGGCATGGTGCCGCTGGCATGAGCCATAGCATGCGCGATTTCAGCGTTGCCCCGCAGGTCAAGCGCGATCCAAGCGTGCAGACTATTTCGCCTATGCCCGTGGATCGTATGGGCGAGCCTGGGCAAGGCCTCGAAAATGCCGGTCATAAGGTGCTGACCTATCATGATCTCGTCGCCCTCGACAAAAACCCGGATGTACGCGCGCCCGAACGGTCGCTTGACATTCACCTGACCGGCAATATGGAGCGCTTCATGTGGTCGTTCGACGGCATCAAGATGTCGGACTATCACGAACCAATTCCCTTCCTTGAGGGTGAACGGGTTCGCATCAATCTCATCAACGATTCTATGATGAGCCATCCAATCCACCTGCATGGCCATTTCTTCGAACTGGTCACTGGCAAGGGGGACCATGCCCCGAGGAAGCATACTGTGCTCGTTCAACCGGGCGGCAAAGCAAGCTTCGACTTTACCGCCGATGCGCTTGGCGACTGGGCCTTCCACTGCCATCTACTCTACCATATGCACGCAGGGATGATGCGCGTTGTCAGCGTGCGTCCGCGGGGAGAGGCGGCATGAGCTTGACCCGTATCATGTTGGCTGCGACGGCGGCATTGGCCCTCGCTACGCCCCTGCAGGCCCAATCGATGCAAGGCATGGATCACTCGTCGATGCCTGTGGCCAAGCCCAAAAAGCCAGCCCCGAAGCCAAAACAGCCAGTGGAGCAACAGCCCGCCGCACAGCCGGCTTCCGATCCGATGCCGAAAATGGATCATGGCAATATGCCGGAAATGGCCGCGCCAAAGGAGGGGCAAAGTACCACATCCGACTGTCCGCCCGAGCACGCCAAAATGGGGCATTGCACCCCGGCTGATGAAGGCATGTCTGGTATGACGATGCCAGGTTCGCCCATGGCTGAGCCTGCGGTCGATCCCGATTGTCCGCCCGAACACGCACAGATGGGCCATTGCACGCCCAAATCAATGCCAAAACTGTCTTCTGCAGCGGGTGATGCGAGCGGCACGGATCTGGAGCCCGGCGATGCACCGGCTCCGGCACCGCCTTCTGACTGGTACGCTGATCGCATCTTCCCCCAAGAGGAGATGGCGAAATCGCGCGAGGAGATGATGAAAGAAAGCGGAGGCTCGACCTTCCGCTATCTCTCCTTCGATTTGGCCGAGTTTGTCGTCCATAAAGGCAAGGAAAGCTATCGCTGGGATGGCGAGGCATGGTTCGGTGGTGACATAAACCGGTTTGTTTTCAAATATGAGGGTGAAGGAGAGTTTGGTGGTCCGCTCGACGATCTGGAACTTTTCGGGCTCTATTCGCGTGCGATATCACCCTATTGGAATTTGCAGGCCGGCATCCGGTACGATGTCAAACCCGATCCGTCGCGGACCTATGCCGTGATTGGCGTCGAAGGCCTGGCACCTTATTGGTTTGAGATCACGGCCGCGGCCTTTGTTTCGAACAAGGGCGAAGTCCGGGGCCGCATCGAGGGTTATTACGACCAGCGCATTACGCAGAAGCTGATATTTCAGCCTAGGTTCGAAGCTAATCTGTCAGCGCAAACCATTCGCGGACTTGGCGTTGGTGCCGGTCTTACAAATCTCGAATTGGGCGCTCGCCTTCGCTACGAAATCAAAAAAGAGTTCGCACCCTATATTGGTTTTGAGTGGATCCGCCAATTTGGCGAATCGGCGCGGTTAACCAGAGCGAATGGGGGGCAGGTGTCCGATCCCCATTTTGTCATGGGTGTGCGGGTCTGGTTTTGACGTTCTCCAGTACCATACGACGATCCTTGAGACGGGTGGGATGCCAATTGTCCGGGCATTGCAGGCGAGCATATGCGTGAGAATAGGGAGATGAGAAAGCCAACAGCGGTTCTCTGGATCGCCCTATTGTCCGGTGTGCTTGCCGCTTGCGGCACCCAAGAAGCTCACGACGAAAAGGCGACGGAGGTCAGTACGGAGGCTGTGCCTGCGAACGATCCCGTGCCTCGGCCCGCTGCTGCGGACAAAAAAGCCGTCACTCAAGACGTCGGCGTTCCGGCTGTAGTTCGAGCGCACGGCCTTGAGAAAGTGACCATGCGAGACAGAGTCAAGCCAGCCAAACCTGTCTCTAAGACCGAAACCAGCCCCCAAGCTCCCGCACCTCGCGAAAACGCGGCGCCCGCCGAATCTCCCCCTGATCCGCATGCTGGACACGGCATGAAAGGCGCGCAATCTTGAATGAAACAAACCATCACGACCGCCGAACCATGAACCATCTTCCTCTTCCTTCGTCGCTCCGCAGCTGATGGCATTCAGGACGCGCTTCCATCTTATCGCAAGCCGCATCCACAAATGGCTGGCGCTTGTTATCGGCCCGCAGCTGCTGATTTGGTTCGCCAGCGGCGCAATCATGAGCTTCCTGCCCATCGACAAGGTGCGCGGTGAACATCTGGTTGACCGCGAGAGTGTCGTTTCAATTCCTGACGGCGCCGCTTTTGTCGATCCGAAGCGGATCGTCGTTCAAGCCGGTGCACCGGTCGAGGCAATGACCTGGCGCATGCTTGATGGTCGTCTCATCGCCGAGCTGGAAACGCAGCGAGGCGCCAGTCTCTTTGATGCTGCGACCGGTGGCCCTCTTCCTTCAGTTGGTTCAAAGCTTGCAACTCGGATTGCCGAAGCAGCGTGGAGATCAGCGAGAAAACCTGAGTCGCGGGCGAACCTTTTTACTCAGGAAAGCCCTGAATATCGAGCCGCTCTCCCGGCATGGCGCGTGACGTTCGCAGACCCTGATCAAACGAGTGTCTTCGTTGCTGCTCAAAGCGGACGGATCACCGCCGTGCGCACCGGCACATGGCGGCTCTATGACTTCTTCTGGAGCCTCCACATCATGGACTGGAAGAACCACGAGAATTTCAACTCTTGGTGGCTGCTCGCCTTCGCGATCTGCGGACTGATGCTTGGATTGGCAGGCACGGCCTTGCTTGTGATCCGCTGGCCGTTTAGGCGGAAGAGACGCACGGCAGGAAGCTATTGAGCATAGTCTTGCTTGCCATGGCCATCCTGCTGCGCGCCGTTTCATTGTGCGCCGCGACGGTAAGAAATCCGATAATTTCTGCAAGCATGAGCTGCGACAATATGGCCAAAAATGTGTTGCCCGAAGACGAGCGCGATCCGACGGCCGAGGCGAGGCTCTCCCACGCTTGTGCCTTTCCGGTTGCGGGCCTTGGCGCGCAGACCCTGCTCCGAGCGTGGGCAGAATTACCGCACCCAATGGCCCTGTCGCGGCAATCTGCGGGCCATATTCCAGAGCCGCCGGTGCCGCCGCCGCGTGCACCCTAGCAAGGCCAAGGATCAACATTTTTATTGGAGTTAGATCATGAAAATCAAATATCTTATCAGCGCGTTTGCGCTCAGCATGTCCAGTGCTGCCTTCGCCACCGAACCGGCGCCAGCGCCCAAGAAGAAGTGCTGTTGCTGCAAGAAGGACGAGCAGGGCAAGATGGCCTGTTGCAAGGACAAGGCTGAAAAAGCCGAAGATGATCACAAAGCCCACGACATAGGTGGCATGGATCACAAGTGAACAACCTTGGCGGGAGGCTGGCGACAGCCTCCCGTATTCCGAATTGGAAGGAGCCTATCATGAGAAAGCTATTTTTGGCCTTAGCCCTTGTTGCAACGCCAGCGCTGGGCGCGTCCGAAATGGTTATGCACCGCGATCCCGGCTGCGGTTGCTGTATGAAGTGGGCAGCTCAAGTCAAAGCGGCGCTTGGCCGATCGGTCAAGGTGGTCGATAATGTAAACCGCGCTGCGCTTCAGAAAAGGCTCGGCATAACCTCGTCGCTCCAATCGTGCCACACGGCGTTCATAGACGGGATGGCTTTTGAAGGTCATGTTCCGATCGCCGATATCAAGCGGGTTCTCGCGGCAAAGCCCAAGGGCGTGAGCGGTCTCGCTGTCGGCGGAATGCCAATGGGATCGCCCGGAATGGAAGTGCCGGGGCAAAAACCACAAGCCTATATCGTCTATTCGTTCGGATCGGCAGGTCAAAAGATTTACGCCCGACACTGATTGGGTTTGCGCCTCAGTTTTTGCCGGGGGGCTCTTTGTGCCTGACGTGACCCCCTGATTTTCCTCCAACAGTGATTAGAGTCCGGTCTTGAAGGAAGGACGGACAGATGAAGCGTTTGAGGTTTTCGGAAGAGCAGATCATCGGGGTGTTGAA
>SCNT01000072.1 GCA_005503165.1 Sphingomonadaceae bacterium 3R27E2-A | reverse complement strand
TCCCCACCCCGCCCCAATCGATGTTCCGCGTCATGTACATCACGCCCGCCAGCGCGACGAACATCAGCACCGAACCGATCAGCAACGAATAGGCCTCGAGGTTCAGCAGCACATAAAGCAGCGCATAGAGCCCGACGAGCATCGCCGCCAGGAAGCGCGCGCGTTTCCAGCTCTTGAGCACCGCCGCGCTGTAGGAGGTCAGCAATCCGATGATCCCCGCTGACGCCAGCAGATAGGCGGGCGTGAACCCGATCACCTCGGCGAAGGCTAGCAGCAGCACGAAGAACAGAACCAGCGCCACCCCGGTCAGCAGATATTCGGCGGCCGCGACGCGCGCGCCGCCGATCACGTCGAACATGAGGAAGGCGACGAAGGTGAAGCCTATGAACAGGAATCCGTATTTGATGCTGCGATCGACCTGGCTGTAGAGGTCGACGGGCTCGATCAGGCTGATCGCGATCGCCTTGGCGGTACCGCCCGGCGCTTCGCTCGCGCCGCCGTCGGCCTCGGCTATGGCAGCCTCGGCCGCAGGGCTTTCCACATAATTGCGCCCGTCTCCGCCATAGCTGACCCGCGGCGCCGACAGATCGCCCGTCAGCAATTGTGCTTGTCCCAGCGCCAGGTTGGAGATCGCATAGCTGGCGCTGAACCCGTTGTCCGCGACGGTGCGCTTTACCGGCAGGAAATCGCCGCCGAAGCTCGGGTTCGGCCAGCTCGACTTGACCGTCCAGCGCGTATCGACCCCGCGCGGCACCAGCCGGAAATCGCCGAGCCCGCGCACCCCGATCCTGTAATCGACCGTCATCGGCGCGCCGCCGGTCCAGTCGACGAAGGCGAAAGCCCCCGAATTGCCGGTCGAGAGCAGCCCCTTGCCCGGTTTCAGCGGCACTGCGGTGCCATTCACCGCCAGGCTGTTGCCGTCGACCAGCCCGCGCGCGTCGCTGATCCCCAGCCGCACCTCGGCGCGGTCGAGCAGCAGCGCCTCGCGCGCGACGCCATAGCGCGCGATATCGGCGGGCAGCACAAAGTTCGCGCTCCCGGAAATCTGGCTTTCATAAACGACGGTCTCGTAAATCGCCTTCTTGCGCTTCTCGGGCTTGATCGTGACGTCGGCCTTGTTCGCCTCGGGCGAGAGGTACAGGCTGCGGATCGTCTCGACCGTCCGCGTCACGTCGCGGCCGTTCTCGGTCACCGTCTGCTCTTCGGTCGCGCGATAGGGGATCACGATCACCGGCCCGGCGATCGTCTGCTGCCCGCCCCATCCCTGCCCGATCGACTGCTGCGCGGTCTCGGCCTGCTGCTGGCGATCCCACAGCAGGCCATAGACCATCAGCAACGGCACCATCAGCGCGGCCGCGATCAGCACCGCGATCACCAGTTTCACCCCCGGGCTGCGCTCGCGCTTCTCGGCCTCCCCCCACGGCGAGGGCGGAACGGGCGGAACGGTGGGGGATGCGGGCGAAGACGGCGACGGCATAGGGGGAATTCCTTTCGCTCAGCTCATCGACAGAAATAAACGGTTCGTCGATGCCGTCAAGCGGCTTGCGATGCGCCGCGGGGCTGCTATCGCTGACGCAGGATCGCGACGCATTGGGGGTATCGAAAGTTGCGACGATCATGACTGCGCAAGGGGAGGCGGTGCCAGACGAGCGCCCTTACGACATTTTCGTGAGCTACAGCCGCGCCGACGCCGACAAGGCGATGCAGCTGCGCGACCTGCTGCTCGCGCGCGGCCACCATGTCTTCTTCGACGCCGAGGGCATTGACGCCGGCGCCGAATTTCCCGACGTCATCGACCGCGCGGTCAAGGGCGCGAAGGTCGTGCTCGGCTGCTGGACCCCCGCCGCGATCCAGCGCCGCTGGGTGCGCATCGAAAGCCGCATCGGGCTCGACCGCGGCTCGCTCGTCGCGATCGCGCTCGAAAAAATGGATCCTGAGGCGCTCCCGGCCGAATTCTACAACGTCAACGTGCTCGACATGTCGGGCTTCGACGGCAGCGAGGCACATCCCGCCTGGCAGCGCGTGCTCGTCGCGGTCGACCGGCGGCTCAAGAAGACATCCACCGCACCCGCCGCCGACGACATCCGCCCGGCGGGCCCGAAGAAGCGCCGCCTCTCCCCGCTCGCGCTCGGCGCCGCCGCCGCGCTCGCGATCGCCGCGGTCGGCGGGGGCGGCTGGTATTTCGCGAACAGCGCCCCGGCTTTCGACCGGGCCGCGACCGCGGCGAGCTTCGACCGCACGGTCAAGGCCACCGAACCCGTGATGGCCAACGCGCTCGTCAGCGCGCTCAACGACGTCGAGAACACCAACAACGGCAAGGTCTTCTGGGCGCTCGCACAGCTGATCGCGGTCGAAAAATCGCCGAGCGCCGAGGAACTCGCGCGCTTCGAGGCCGCGGTCACCAAGTTCCTTGGGGGCACCTGCCACTGCGTGATGGTCGAGGGCGCGCCCTTCACCATCGTCTCGACCTGGACGCTGACCGCCTATGGCGTGATGGACCGCGCGCCCCCGGCGCCGGTAGTCGACGCCTTGCTCGCCGCGCAGAACCGCGAAGGCTGGTGGTCGAGCACGATGGACGCCGCCGACCGCCCCGACAATGCCGCGACGTACATCACCGCACTCGCGGTGATCGCGCTGCGCGACATCGACCCCGCGCTGAAAGCCGACCCGGCCTTGCAGGCGCGCGCCAAGGCCGCACGCGCCCGCGCGGTCGAATGGCTCAAGAAGCGCCGCCCGAAAGCGGGGGTCAATTGGGCCGACTATCCCGACAACAGCCTGCGCACCGAGGCGCCGTCGGTCTCGGCGATGGCGACGCTGGCGCTGTTGCCCGAGGTCGGCGCCGCCGAGGCGAAAGAGATCGCCGAAACCTATGTCGCGGGCATCGACAAGCTCTCGCCCGTCGACCAGAATATCTCGAACGACGTCAACGTCATCCGCGCCGGCGGCGACACCTACGTCGACACCTACCGCCACGTGCCCTTCGGCTGGGAAGTCTATGCCTTGGGCAAATCCTACCCGCTGCTGGCCGGCGAGGCCGCGACCAAGGCGGCCGGCCTGCTCGACCAGGCGAAAACAATCAGCCTCTCGGACCCCAAGCTCGCCCGCCAGGACTGGATGCTGGCCGAGCAGTTCCTCGGGCTACGCGGCGCGCGCGATGCGCTGGGCGCGAAGAAGCGCTAGGCGCGGCGGCAGTCTTGGGGTGGGGAACGACCACCCCATGTTTGTCATCCCCGCGAAAGCGGGGACCCAGGGCGTGCGTAAGCTTACTCCGCACTGGGTTCCCGCTTTCGCGGGAATGACAAGGTAAGGGGGAGGCAGCTTCCGCCTCTAAGCCGCCAAAAGAAGAAGGCCGGCAAAACGCCGGCCCCTTCCCATCGAGAGAGCAAATAAGGGAGGCGGCCTCCCCCCCAGAAGCCGCCTCCGGACCCGGCGTCAGAAAGCTGCGCCGAGCGAGAAGAGCACCGCACCGTCGGCACCCACGGCCTCCTTGAAGCCGAGGGTCTTGGGGGCATCGGTGTTGACATAGGATACGCCGAAGGTCAGCGCCTTCCAGGTGAAATCGACGCCGACCGAATAGTCGAAGACTTCGCCGTCGAGCCCGCCGAGGAAGCTGTCGCTCTTGGCATAGCCGAGGTGCCCCTTCAGCTTGATCGGGGTGTCGGGGATCGCGACGCCGACGTCGGTATAAGCATAGATGGCGCTGGCATCGCCCAGCGAATCCTGCCCGCCCGGCGCCCAGGCGAGGCCGCCCTTGACCGATGCCGGGCCGATCGTGCCGGTCAGCGCGACATAGGGTTCGACGACGGTCGCATTGTTCGCGCCCGGATAGAGATAGACGGTCGCGCCGATGTCGCCGGTCAGGCCCGGCGCGATTTCCTTGGCAAAGCCGCCATAAACGTCGATTTCGGTGCCGTTGGCGAAGCCGATGCTCGACCCCCAGGTACCGAGATAGAAGCCGCTGTCGTGCGCGATGGTGAAGGTGCCCTGGATCGCGGCTTCTTCGTTCGACTGGCTGAAGCCGCGGAAACGATAGTCGCTGACGACGGTCGCACCGCCGGTGATGGTGATGCCGTCGGTGTCTTCTTCTTCCTCGGCATGAGCGGTGGACGGAATCGCGACGGCGGCGAGGAGCATGCCGAGGCACGCGCGGGAGAGTTTCTTCATGGACTGATCCCCTAGAAAGGAAAATGGATCGTCCCTGCCTGCTGCGTGATGGCCAGCCTCTGTTTCGGGCCAGTCCTCTCATGCGAGGCTCCCTTTTGGCGAAGTTGCTGCGGCGCACAACAGGAAAAATCGCGTTACCTGCCCAAAAAATGGGCACTGTGACAATTATGCAACAATTACCTTGCGCAAATTCGGTTTCATTGGAAACAATATTGCGCGATCAGAAGGTGAAACCTACCGATGCCACGACCGTCGGATCATATTGCCGGTCAACAGCCTTCACCCCGGTCTTGCCGATGTCGGTGTCGACATATTTCAGCGCCAGCGTGACGCGGTCGAAACTCGCGCGCGCGCCGAGCGACCAGTCGAGATAATCGCCGCCGCCCGGCGATAGCGACCCGTCGCTATAGCCGACACCCGCGGTCAGCGTGACCGGCGTATTCGGAATCCCCGACGACAGGCCGAGCCCCAGGTACAGGCTGTCGTCCGACCCCAGCGCCGCCTGGTCCCAGGCATAGGCAAGCGTCCCCGTCGCCTCGACCGGCCCCAGCATGTACGAAAGCCGCGCCGCCGCCTCGCCATAATCGCTCGGCCCGAAAGCCTTGTCGCCGCCCGGATACCAATAATAGGTCAGGCCCAGGTCGAGCCGCGTCCCCGACGCGATCTCGGTCTCGTATCCGCCGTAAAGCTGCGCCTCGACATCGCCATAGGCCGCCCCGCCATCGACATTCGACCCCCACGCGCCGAGGTAGAAGCCGCTGTCGTGGGCGACCGTGACAGCAAGCTGCACCGCAACATCGTCGCCCGACCGCGAGATACCGCGAAAGCGGTATTCGGACACCAGATCGACCCCGCCCGACACCGTCAGCGACCCCGCGGGCGGATCGGCGACATCCTGCGCGGCGGCGGGAACGGCGATCAGCAGCACGGGCACGGCAAGCAGGCGAAGCATGGAATATCCTTGGGGGGTTCCGGGGAGCGCGACCTTGGCGCGGCGTGCGACGGGAGGCAACCGCTAGTCGGTGAGCGGCGGGATGGGGGTGGGGAGCGGACGTAATAATCCTCCCTGTCGCGAAGCGATGGGGAGGGGAACCATGCGAAGCATGGTGGAGGGGTGGTGGCCCCTAACACTGCCGCTTCTCGCATCGACCCCTCCACCGCCTTCGGCGGTCCCCCTCCCCACGGCTTCGCCGCAGGGAGGATTAAGAACGACAGCTAACGCCCGAAACCCGCACACCGCCAAAACACTTCATCCCGGCCCGATACTGCTCTAAAGGACCCTCTCCCTCTCCCAAGGACGAAGCGATGAGCGATCACAATCCCGGCCTGCGCCCTTGGCGCGACATCGCGCGGCGCCAATGCCGCCAGATCATGGTCGGCAATGTCCCCGTCGGCGGCGGCGCACCGATCACGGTGCAGACGATGACCAACACGCTGACCAGCGATCCGGTCGCGACGATCGACCAGATCCGCCGCTGCGAAGAGGCCGGCGCCGACCTGATCCGTGTCTCGTGCCCGGACACCGACAGCACCGCCGCGCTCGGCAAGATCGTCCGCGCCGCGCGCGTGCCCATCATCGCCGACATTCATTTCCACTATAAGCGCGCGCTCGAAGCCGCCGATGCCGGCGCCGCCTGCCTGCGCATCAACCCCGGCAACATCGGCAGCAGCGAGCGCGTCGGCGAGGTCGTCCGCGCCGCCAAGGCCAATGGCTGCGCGATCCGCATCGGCGTCAACGCCGGCAGCCTGGAAAAGGACCTGCTCGAAAAATATGGCGAGCCCTGCCCCGAGGCGCTGACCGAAAGCGCGCTCGACCATATCAAGCTCTTACAGGACCATGATTTCCACGAATATAAGGTCGCGGTGAAGGCCAGCGACGTCTTCCTCGCCGTCGCCTCCTACATGCAGCTCGCCGAAGCGGTCGATTGCCCGCTCCATCTCGGCATCACCGAGGCCGGCGGGATGATCGGCGGCACGGTCAAGTCGGCGCTCGGCATCGGCAATCTCCTCTGGGCCGGCATCGGCGACACGATCCGCGTTAGCCTCTCGGCCGAGCCCGAGGAGGAAGTGCGCGTCGGTTACGAAATCCTCAAATCGCTCGGCCTGCGCACCCGCGGCGTCCGCGTCGTCTCCTGCCCCAGTTGCGCGCGGCAGGGCTTCGACGTCATCCGCACCGTCCAGGCGCTCGAGGATGCGCTCAGCCATATCAAGACCCCGATGTCGCTCTCGGTCCTCGGCTGCGTCGTCAACGGCCCCGGCGAGGCGCGCGAGACCGACATCGGCATCACCGGCGGCGGCAACGGCAAGCATATGGTCTATCTCTCGGGCGTCACCGACCATCATGTCGCCGACGCCGACATGATCGCGCATGTCGTGAGGCTCGTCGAAGCCAAGGCCGCCGAGATCGAGGCGGGCAGCGCGGTGAGCATGGACACGCTCCACGGCAAGGCGGCGTAAGGTCGGGAGAGCGCGCGCGGACCGGGATGTCCGCTTTGGGGTGGGAAGCGGACATAATAACCCTCCCTGTCGCGAAGCGATGGGGAGGTGGCAGCGCGAAGCGCTGACGGAGGGGCCGACGCCGTCAGGCGTCGCGCAAGCTTTCGGCCCCTCCACCACGCCCTGCGGGCGCGCCCCCCCC
>SCNT01000071.1 GCA_005503165.1 Sphingomonadaceae bacterium 3R27E2-A | reverse complement strand
GGCGGCGGAGGCGGCGGAGGCGGCGGAGGCGGCGGAGCCACCGGTTCCGCACCACCGAAGTTGTACGTCAGCGTACCGAGGATCGAGTGCGAACGGAAGCGCGTCGAAACGTCGCGGCCGCGCTGGTCGACCAGGTCAAGGTTGCTGGCGTTGAAGAAGCGATACTTCAGGCCAACGTCCCAGTTACGGGTCAGCGGCGCGCGAACGCCGGCGATCGCCTGCCAGGCGAAGCCCGTGTCCGAATCGTCGAGGAACGGACCGGCGAACACCGGAGCCACATCGACGCGAGCCACACCGGCACCACCGCCGACAAAGCCCTGCAGGCCGTCGTCGTCGCCGAAGTCGAGCATGCCATTGACCATGAAGCTCAGCGCATTCGAGTCGCCGTTCAGGTCGAAGTTGCCGGTGACCAGGTTACCCGTGCCACTCGCCGAACCCGGGATGCCGGGGGTGTTGAAGCGGCCGGCCTTGATGTCGGCTTCGCGATAGCCGACTTCGACTTCCGCGCGGAAACCGCCGAAATCGTAACCGACGACGCCTTCGAAGTCGTAGCCGGTCTTGTGATCGAGCGTACCCGCATTGTTGAAGGTGCCGATGTCGAGATCCATGTCTTCGACGATCATTACACCGCCCCCGACTCCTACATACCAGGAGTCGTCGCGCGCCAGAGCCGGCGTCGCAAGGGCAGTGGAGGCCAACGCCACGGCGGCGGCAAGCTTCCTCATAATAGATTCCCCTTTCAAATGAGATTTAACGTCTCGCAGACGTCCTACCCTCGCCTTTGGTTCCGCGCAAGCGAACAAATTGCCAATCTGTTGCCAAAAAGCCGCACTCGCCGCGCGATCGGTGGTAAATTTCGCCCTAAATCAGAAGGCCATGGCCGACGAGGGCCAGAATCAAAGCGTCGATCGCGGCGCGCGCTTCGGAATCGATCGTCGCGCCCCCTGCCGGACTCGCGATCGCCGCCGGTTCCGCCCAGTCCGCGCCGTCGCATCGCAGCCAGGCGCCGTCGCTTAGCCGCACGACGCGCATGCCCGGACGCGGTGCCACGAAGCGCCAGCCGCCGGCGGTCCACAGCGCGATCGCGCTGTCCTGGTCTGCCCATGCCCCCGTTGCGCCGGCGCCGACGATCCAACCTTGCCCGGCGAGCGGCGCCGCGGGCGGATCGGCCTGCGGCCCGTCCGCGACCGCGGGCTGCACCAGTAGGTCGAGCAAGGCCAGCGCCTCATTGTGCGTCACCTCCTTCTGCGCCTGCGCCATCGCCAGCAGCGGCAGCGCCAGGCGCGGAGTGCTCGGCAGGTCGGTCATCGGCTAATCCTTTCAATCCAGCGGAAGAACAAGCGGCGGCGACAGCGCGAAATCGCCCACCTGACGAATCTCGAAGCTGCTGTCCGGGGGCAGCGCGGCGACCTCGGCGGCCGACAGATGAAGCCCCGCCGCAGTGGATTCCCACGGACCGAGGCCCGCGATCGCGGGCACTACCGCCACACGCCACGCTTCGCGCCCCTCGCCCAGCGGCAGGTCGACCCCGTCGCGCCAGCCGGGATCGACCCGGCTCCGGCGGATCCAGTCGAGCAGCAGCCCACCGGCTCCGTCCGGCACCACACGCGGGTGCACCGGCGCCAGCGGACGCAACGCCGCCGCGCTCGCCGGCACCGGCACGCCGCTCGTCTCGCCGCCGCTGCGCGCGGCCCATTGCAGCACCGCCGCACCGCCTTCGGCCCACCCGGCCAGCGCATCGGGCAGCGCCAGCAAAGCCGCATCGTCGAGCCACACGAACGGGGTTCCCGCAGGATGCGCCGCAGCCGCCTCGGTGCCCGCGCGGCCGCGCAACAGGTGCGACAACCGCCATAGTCCGCCGCCCAATGCCTCGACCCGACCGAACTGCACCAACTCATCGCCGATCATCGCGCGGTTCGCCCCGCCGAGCAGTTGGACATCGTCGACCGATGCCAAAGCCATCGCTGGATTCTCCAGCGAGACCAGGACGTTGTTAATGTCGTCAAACAGCGTGGAATCGGCGCCCGCAAGGGGTTCCGCGAGCGTCCCGAGCGCGGCCGCCGGACGGATCGCGCCGAGCGGAACGGGCGCCGCGCCGGGCGCCGGAATCAGCCAAGCATCGGCGCCGCGCCAGCCGTCATTCGCCCCCGCCGCGGCGACCAGAATGCGCGGCGCGATCGCCGCCGATCCGCCAAGGCTCGGCAGGTCGAACAGCCGGACCAGTCCTGCGCTGTCCGGCCAATCGGGCGCGAGCACGGGCACCCCCGGATCGGCCGCGACCTCGTCGATCGCGACCGGCTGGTGCCGCCGCAACTCCAGCCGTACCGCGGCGTCCTTCACCGTCCGCGACGCGACGCGCCAGACGCTGCCGTCTGCCAGCGTCGCCACGCCGCCGACCGGCAGCGCGAGCGCCGCCAGATCGCCTTCCCATATCCGCGTCTCGCGCCCGTCGCTGGCAGCCGCTGCGATCCGCCGCGCCAGCGCCCGCGCTCCCTCGGCGGGCAGAACCGCGGGCAGGTCGATACGCTCCTCGCGCCGCCCGCCGCCGGCCACCGGGCTTGCCTGCTGGCCCAGCTGGTAATCGCGCCCCGGCTCATAATGGCGCAGCCGGATCGTGCCGGGCAGCGCCGACAGCGGCGCGCGGGACCTCTCGGCGATATCGATCGGCGCCCCCACGCGGCGCATTTCGCAGAAGTCGGCCAAGGCGACTGCCGCATCCGCCGCCCCCGCCGGTGCCAGCCGCCACCCGCTGGGCGCGCTCACCAGCCGCACCGCGTCCGCATCGAACAGCGGCGCCAAAGCGTCGCGCACCCGGTCGCCCGACGCCGCATAGCCCGAGAATATGGTTTGCCCGGAGCAGCGCCCCGTCTCGCCGATCAGCGCGCCACCGACCAGCCCGGCATCGACCCCAGCCGCATCGGCATCGACCTCGAAAGTCAGCGACGGGATGCGATTGCCGAAGCTTGCGAGCTCAAGCTCCTCGAACACCGCATAGGCCAGCCCGCGAAACGCGCTCGCCTCGTCGAGCCCGACCGCCGAGGCGATCAGCGGATCGACAGGCTGGTCCTCGCCGCCGGCATACCAGCGGAAGGTGCAGCGCTCCCGAAAGCTTCCGCTCGCCCCGCGCAGCAGATTGCCGTCGGCCCAGATCCGCCGGATCGCGCCGATCGGCCGCGACGACAGCGCGACCGCCAGCGACACGGCATAGCTATATTCGGTCGTCGACGGACGCCCCTTGCCGCCGCCATGCTTTTCGCGCCGCTCGATCAGGTCGGTGGCCCAGATCACGCTCCCCGCGACGCGCATCGTCCCGAACAGCTTGGGGATCTGCTGGCCATAGGTCGAAACCTGCACCTTGAGGTCGGCCAGCCGCGGTCCCTCGCGCCCCTTGGGCTTGAAAATCTCGGCGTCGATTTGCTGTCCGATAAAGGCGCCGATGGCCGAGCCCACCGGCCCGCCGACCACTTGGCCGACAACCGAAAGCACCAGGGTCGCCATGTTCATGCTCCTTGAAAAAGCCGCCACCGCGCCGCGGCCCGCACGGCATCGTCCAACGGCGCCTCCACCACCCGCCGCAGCCCCGCATGCGCGTGCACCAGACTCGCTCGGCCGATCAGTCCCAGATGGAGTTGCCCTGCGGCAAAAGCGATCAACGCGACATCGCCAACCCGCGCAGCATCTCCGGCAGGCGAAAATCCCGTCGCGGTCAGTGCCGCTTCGACCCGCGTTCGCGCCCATCCGCGCAGCGGATAATCGCAGGGCCGCACCAGCCGCACCCCCGCCGCCGCATAGGCTGCCCACACCAGGCCGACGCAATCGAGCCCTGTTGCCGGATTCTTTCCCTGCAACCGGAACGGCGTCCCGATCATGCCTCGTGCCGCCGCAAAGGCCCGCGCCCCTAAAAGATCGGAATGGGGCTCATCCACCCGGATAGCGCGTCAGCAGATCATTGCCCGGCAGATGCGCCTCGCCGCGGAAATTCATCGCATTGCCGAAACGTGCCCGGCACGTCGCCAGCTGCTTGTCGCAGCCCTCGGTCAGCCGCGTCCGCGCCGGCAGTTCGGGCAGCACCGCCGGCACCTCCGCCAGCTGCAACGCCGTCCCGCCGCCTCCGATCACCGGCGACGCCAACCCGCTCGCCGCGCCCTCGATCCACAGCAACTCGCCGAATGCCATGCTATCCGCCGCCACTGGCGCATCCAGCGTCACCGCCCGCCCGTCGACCGCCACGACCCGGCGGTAATGCGTCAATGGCGCCAGATCGACCCGGCACGCCCGGTCCCCCAGGGCGGCCCGGCATGAGGGCGAGGTTGCCGGACACGCCGGCGCATCGAGCCGCCGCAGCACCCCTTGCAGTTCGACCGCGAATGCCGCCCCGCGGCGCTCGACCGCGCCCAGTTCTCCGCGGGCCACGACGATCGGCGCCGCCGCGGGCGAGCTCCAGTCGGTCACCATCAGCACCAGCCCGGCCCCGTCCCAGCGACCCGCGTCGAGATCCGCGGCGGCAATTGCCGCACTCGACGCCGCGCCTTCCAGGTCCATCGTCTCGACCTCCAGGCCGTCGCTCGTTTCCAGCGACGACGGCTTCATCCCCGGCGCCGCGCGATAGGGCGTGCCGTCGATCACGAGGTCGCGGTCGTGCGAGGTCAGCCCCACGACCACCCCGTCGCGCCGCGCCAGCCGCCAGCACCAGGCGAGCGTCACCAGTTCCTCGCGCAGCCAGTCGGGAGCCGCCGTCATCACCACGGCGCCCGCACCTCGACCAGCGGCACCGAAGCCATCTCGCCCGCGAGGAAGGTCGCCCGGCTCACCTCCAGCCGGTCCTCGGCAAAACGCACCGGCACGTCGAAGCGAAACCCCGCGCGCACGACGATCCCCGCCGCAGGCGCCGTGTCGAGCAGCACCTCGCCATTCTCGGTCATCACAAACGCCGCCGTCTCCACCCCGCCCACCGATACCCGAACGCTGCCCTCTACCGGCAGCCGGATCGCGCGCAGCTGCACCGCGTCCCCCGAACCGTAAAGCTTCACCAGCGCGAACTGCCGCCGGCTGCCATCACCTACCCCCAGCATCTGATCGTCCGCCGCGGGCAGCCCGCCGTCCGCTGCCGACCCATGATCGAACGGATCGCGAAAGCGGAACGCGCGCGCCGCGCCGCGCCGCGCCCGAAAAAAGTCAGTCAACGCACGCACATCGCCCTCCGACCGCACCCCCGGCCCCGCGTCGTAGCGCATTCGCGCATCGGCCCATTCGCTCGCGCGCTGCTCGTGCCCGGAGGGCGAACTCACGACCTGCGTCGAGAATTCGGTGATGCACAGCGCCTCGCGTCCGATCGCCAGCGGGAAATCCACCCTGTCAAAAGCCTGCACTTCATCCTCCCCGTCGAACCACACGAACCCGTCGCGCGCGACCTGCGGCAACGCCCAGACGAAGGTGCGCGCCACCCCCGCGCGCACGCTCGCCCCGGCCGCCTCCGCGATCGCCGCCCATTGGCCGCGATCCTCCGCGAGCAGCACGAACCCGGAAAAATAATGCTGTTCGTCGATCGGATAGCCCAGCCGCGCCACCATCGCCGCGCGCGCCGGCCCGGTCTCCGCACCGCGGCCCGCGGTCACCCAGTCGTAATCCTCTAGCTGCAGCACATCGAAGGCCGGTGTCGCCCAGCCGAGCGGCACATTGGCGCGACGCAACTCGGGCGCCGCCGGATCGAGCACGGTCGGCAGGAACACCAGCAGATGGCTCGTAAAGTCCGCCGCCCCCGCCTCGTCGCGCGCCGCTTCGACCAGCGCCGCGGTCGACGCCGCCAGCAGGTCGCCCAGTGCGTCGAGCATCGCCACCTGCCCCGCATCGAGCGCCCCGCGCACATCGGGGATCGCCACGCTCGTCCCGCCCAGCGCCGCGCTCGTCGCCGCGTCATAGCCGCAGATCTTGCCGCCCGCATTGACCCACCACCAGGGCTCGCCGACCTGGAACTTCACCGGCAGCTGGGCGGCCACGGCAATCGCGACGAACGCCCGCGCGACGAGCTGCAAATATCCCATCGCGCTCGCATTCGCCGGCGACAGCAAGGTCGACGGCGGCGCCCAGCCGGTCAGCGCCGGGGCCCCCTCGGCGTCGCGCTGCTTCCAGTCGCCCCAGCAATAATCGTCGAAATATTCGTAGGATAAGGACCAGATCAGACCCAGCCCCGCCGCCGCGATCGCGCTGGCCAGCGCCGCGTGCCACGCCGCGCAGGGCTTATTGATCGTCCCGCCGGCCAGGCTCGCGTAAAAGCCTCCGCCCGATGCTTCGAGCCGCATATAATGGCTCATCCCGACATAATGGACGACGTCGCCGCGATAGCCGAGCGCGACGATCTGCCGCACCACGCGCGCCGGGGTCAGATGATAGCAATCGTCATAGCCGTTGGTCATGCCGAGCTGGTGCGCGGGCAGCATCGCATCGCCGATCGCCAGCACCGATCCCGACCCCGCCACCGCAATCTCGCTCATCTCGGCCCAGCCCTCGGCCGGGGCCCCGAGCACGCCCTCGCTACCGTCATGATCGGGCGGGACCAGCGACACGAACATCCGGTCGATGTCGCCCGCCCACACCGGATCGGCCTCGTCCGGCAGCAGATAGCCCCCGTCCATCGCGTCGAAATCGAGCGTGATCGCCGCGTCCTCGGGATCGCCGACGGCATAGTTCCACAGCCGCACGTACCAGGCGCGCGGTTCCCCCTCGGCATCGCGCCCCTCGATCGTCAGCGTCGGCCCATGCGGCGCGTCGAGCGGCTTCACCCCGCCCGACCGCCAGCGAAACGACAGTTGCGTGTGCCGGAAATCGCGCTTCGCCTCATAGGCGAGCAACGGATGATCCCACCTGTCCTCCGCCGCCCAGATCAGCCCCGCCAGATCCTGCTTGCGATAGAAAACCGTCTCGACCCGCAGCGCCTGCGGCCCGATCGTCACCACGCTCGCCATCATCGGCCGCGCAAAATCGACCGTCCAGAAACGCGGATCGAAGCGCTTGATCCAGCCCTTCCGCTGATGCGGCTCGGCCGCCACCAGGGCCCAGCCCATCAGTCCGCCTCCACCGCGCGCCGCACCGCGCGCGCCAGTTGCCGCCCGGTCTGCGCCAGCCGCCCCGGCTCGCTCCCCGTCTCGCCGCGCACATTCACCGTGATCGCAATGTGGCGCACGCTGCCGCCCGCTGCCGGCTCGATCCGTCCGCTCGCGGTCGGCACGAAAAGCTCGGGCCCGCGCTCGCCGACGCGGTACACGCGCCCCGCGCTCACCGGCCCCCCGGTCGCACGCCCCGGCGCCCCCAGGAAGGC
>SCNT01000070.1 GCA_005503165.1 Sphingomonadaceae bacterium 3R27E2-A | reverse complement strand
GCCGCCCCGCCGTTCGACGACGCCGCGATCACCGCGCGCACCAGCCGCCCCTCGGCGTCGAGATGCCCGGCCCCGGTCTCCCACTCGCCGGCATGCGTCACCCCGGCGATCGCATAATGAAAGCTCGCCCCGCCCGGCACCACTGCGCCGAACGCGCGATGCCCCGGCAAGGCCCCGCCCAGCGGCAGCGCACCGCTCCCCGTCCCCGTGCACCGCTCGCGCACCAGGTCGGCAAAAAACAGGCTCGGCATGTCGGCCGTCCTTTCCGAAAAATGACAAATCCTCCCTGGGGCCGCAGGCCCTGGGGAGGGGGACCGCTCGCGAAGCGAGTGGTGGAGGGGCCGAGGGGCCGCACCGACGATCGACGACGTCGGCCCCTCCGTCAGTCCCTGCGGGACTGCCACCTCCCCATCGCTTCGCGACAGGGAGGATCACTTTCACCCGTTTCGTTTGGCGCCCGGCCCCTCGCCGAAAGGGAAAGGACCGGGGCCGGGCGCCGCATCGCGCGCCAGCTCAGCTGGCGGCGAATTTCATCAGCTTGATCGCGTTCGAATCGATGATCGCCCCGCCGACCCTTTTGGTTGCATAGAAATGCACGAAGGGTTTGTTGCTGAACGGATCGCGCAGGATGCGCGTCTCGCCGCGGTCGGCGACGAGGTAGCCCGCGCGGAAATTGCCGAAGGCGATCGACAGGCTGTCGGCGGCGAGCGCCGGCATGTCCTCGGCCTCGACCACCGGATAGCCGAGCAGGCTCGCCGCCTGCCCCTCGACCAGCCCCGGCTGCCAGATGAAGGCGCCGTCGCTGGTCTTGAACTTGCGGATCCGCGCCAGCGTGTCGCTGTTCATCACCCAGCACGCCCCCTGCCGGTACGGCGCGCGAAGCGAGTGGACCAGGTCGACCAGCTTGTCCTGCGGGTTCGACGCCGCGAACGCCCCCGCCGCGCCCGAGGCGACATATTGCAGCTCGCCGAAATCGCGCACGCTGTCCGCCTCATTGGTCGCGGTATAGGACAGGAAGCCCTTGGGCCGGTTGGTCCCGTTGCCCCCGACGAAGGCCGATCCTTCCGCCACCGCGAACTCGCGCCCGATCTCGTCGGCCAGCCAGGCCTCGACGTCGAACATCGCGTCGTCGAGCATCGCCTGGCTCGCCGCCGGATTGGCGTAGAGCTCGCCGCCGGGCGGCGCGATTTCGGCGAAGCTTCGCGTATCGGTCTCGGGCCGCGCCGCACTCTCGCCGACCCAGCCGGCCTCGGTCGCGCCGGTCGCGACCAGCTTGCGATAGCCGCTCGTCCCCGTCTGCACGACGCTCGCGATCCGCCGGATCGGCGACAGCGACGTCAGCGTCGAGGCGATCGCCCCGTCGATCTCGCGCGGCACCGCATAGCCGCCCTCGCCGCCCGACGCCCCCGACAGGCTCTTCATCTCCACAAGCCCGACGAGATTGGCATCGATCCCGCGCCGCAGATAGCGCTCGACGAAAGCATCGCGCGCCGGATCGGCCGCCTTCGCCCCGTCGAGCGGTAAGCGCCCGCTCGCCACCGCCTGCGCGTCGAGCTGCGCCTTCAGCGCCGACACCGACGCCTTCAACTCGTCGACCGCCTCGGCCGCCAGCACCGCATCGAACGCGCCGTCGAGCGCATCCGCCTTCACTTCCATCTCGATATCCATGCCCGTCACTCCTTCACCTGATCCACCGCAATCACCCGCGCCAGCGCCTGCATCGGCGCCGCCACCAAACTCACTTCCATCAAATCGAGCCCCAGCAGCTCGCGCGGATTGCTCCCGCGCGCCGCAGTCACCCGGTACCCGAAGGACAAACCCGTCAGCGCCCCGCGCGCGACCAGCGCCGCCGCGGTCGGATGCGTCACCCGCGCCACGACGCGCAGCCCCCGCCGATCCTCGGCCAGCGCCTCGACCGCCCCGATCACCGCGCCGGGGCGGTGCTGCCAAAGCAAGGGCACCGCGCGCCCGCTCGCCAGGCTCTGCGCAAAGGCCCCGCTCCGCACCACATCGCCCCCGCGATCGACCCGGTCGAACACCGAGGCATAGCCCGCGAACCTCACGCCCCCCTCCCCTTCAGGGGAGGGGCCGGGGGTGGGGGCCAGCGGCCTTGCACTGCCCCTCACCGCAGCAACCCCGGCAGCCCCATCTTCACCGCCAGCCCGACCACGACCAGCGCCAGCGCCCCGCGCACCGCCCAGTCGATGGCCGCCTTCCACGCGCTCGTCTTCGCGTCGCGCCACGCGCCGAGCAGCTGGCGCAAATCGCTCACGTCGCCGCGTGCCGCCTCGTCGGCGAGCCCCAGCCGCGCCAGCGCGCGCCGCGCGCCCATCTCGCTCGCCTCCTCGATCAACGCGCGCAATATCGCGGCATCGGCGGGCGCACCCGCCCCCGCCAGCGCGACCAGCCGCGCCAGGGCCTCTTCTTCATCCATCTCGCAATCTCCCGTCAGACGCCCAGCATCGCCTTCTTCTCGTCCGCGGTCAGCCAGTTCGCCGCCGACACCTCGCGCCACAGCGCCATCCGCTCCTCGACCAGCGCCGGCACCTTGTTCAAATCGACCGCCAGCGCCGCGCCCGGGAACCACCCGCGCAGCCCCTGCGCGATCGCGCCCAGGATCTTCCCCGCCAGCGGCAACACCGTCAGCCGCCACAGCGCGCGGTTCGCCTCGCGATAATTGGCATAGGTCGCATCCCCCGGCAGCCCCAGCAGCATTGGCGGCACCCCGAAGGCCATCGCGATCTCGCGCGCCGCGCTGTGCTTCAATTCCAGGAAATCCATCTCGGCGGGCGACAGGCTCAGCGCCTGCCACTTCAATCCGCCCTCCAGCAGCAGCGGCCGCCCGGCGTTCGCCCCGCCCGCGAACCCCTCGGCCAGTTCCTCGCGCAGCCGCTCGACCTGCTCGGCCGACAGCGGCACGCCCTTGTCGCCCGGATCGTGCACCAGCGCCCCCGACGGCCGCGCGGCATTGGCCAGCAGCGCGGCGTTCCACCTCGTCGCGGCATTATGCGCCGCGATCGCCGCCGCCGCCGCGCCCAGGCACCCCGCGCCATAATGATCGTCGAGCGGGTGCAGCGCCTTCACATGCACCACTTGGGGCCGCCCCCCGCCATCCTCGGCAGGCAAGGTAACCCCCGACCCGCCCGCGCTATAGCGATAGGCCACCGGCCACCCGCGCGCGTCGGCCTCGACCGTCACCCGCTCGGGCCGCAGCGCGAACAGCTCGGCCGGCGCCCCCGCCCCGTCGGCCAGGATCTGCACATAGCCATTGCCGTGCAGCAGCAGCTGCGACGCCAGCGTCTCGAGCAACCCCTGCCCGCCCGACGTCGCCGCGACCAGCGCCCCCAGCCCCGCATCGCTCGCCTCGACCGGCGCGCTCCCGACCGCCTCGGCGACCAGCCGCACCGCGCGCTGGACGATCGGGTTCGCGAGATACCCTTCGCGCAGCTGCGCCTCGAACGACAACGGCGCGGGAGCGCTCCACGCCCCATAGACCCGCGACAAGGCGGGCCGCGCAGCACCCTGCGCCGCCTTGCGGCCAAACCAGTTCATAAATTTCTCCCCGAATAATCCTCCCTGTGGCGAAGCCATGGGGAGGGGGACCGCCCGCGAAGCGGGTGGTGGAGGGGCAGAGGCGGTTTACGCCGCCGCAGCCGGATGAATGCGCGCAGAGGCGCAGAGATCGAAGAGAAAAGGTTCACGCGGAGACGCGGAGCCGCGGAGAAAAGAAGGCGGCGAAGCCGCCCTTCCCCTTCTCTCTGCGCCTCTGCGCGAAAACCCTATTTCTCTTCTTCTCCGCGCCTCCGCGTGAACTATATCCGCCGCACCCCCGGCTCCCGCCCACCGCGCTTCTTGGAAAGCAACTCCGCCAAAGCCCAAACACAGGCATCCGCCCGATCGGGCGAGCGTCCCGGCCCCGCATAACCGCCCCCCACCTGCAGCCCGCAAAGCTCGTCCTCGAGCGCCGAGAACACCCCCGCATGCACCACGTCGCCGCGCTCGTACGCCAGCGCCACCGGCTCGGCGCGCCGCGCCTTGCCGACGCTCGCGTGCACCGCGGTCACCGGCAAATTCGTCATCGCCGCGCGCAAGGTGCCCAGCACCATCTCGCCTCCCATATTGCTCTCGGCCACCACCCGCTCGGCGCCCCAGCGCGCCGCCGCCGCCGCGACCGCCTGCGCCCACACCGCGGGCGAGGCCTTTTCGACGCTCGCATCCTCGACCACCGCCAGCTTGCCGTCGCGCAGCAACGCCGCGACGACGATCCCGCACGCATCGCCGGTCGACGTCGCCGGCGGGTCGACCCCGATCACCACGCGCACCGGCTTCCCGATCGCGTCGGTATCGACCCGGCACGCCTCGACCAGCGCGCGCGTCCACAGCGCGCCCTCGACATCCTCGAGCAGTTCGCCATCCAGCTCCTGCCGCCCCAGCCGCGTGCCGCCGTATGTCGCGATCATCGCGGCGACATAACTGCGCGGCAGATGCGGGTTGTCGGGCGTCCGCCCCAGCGTCAGCACGCACCCCGGCACGGCTTCGACCCGCGCCATCAGCGGCACCGGGCGCGGCGTCGTCGTCACCAGCACGCGCGGTCGCTCGCCCTTGCGCATGCCCAGCATCAGATTGTCCCACGCCGCGTCGCCGCTGCGCCACTTGGCCAGTTCGTCGCACCAGGCGGCATGATGCTCGGGACCGCGCAGGTTCCCTGGTGCTTCGGCCGAAAACAGTGTCGCCACCGCGCCGCTTTTGAAATGCAGTTCGCGCCGATCGTGGCGCCAGCGCGGCTGTTCGTCGCGGCGCGCCACGGCAATCAACCCACTCACGCCCTCGATCATCACCCGGATCCCGTCACGGTCGTTCGCCGCGACCAGCGCGATGCGCGCACCCGGCGTCGCGCGCGCGATCTCGCTCACCCATTCGGCGCCCGCGCGGGTCTTGCCGAATCCGCGCCCGGCGCGGATAACCCAGACGGGCCAGTCGCCGGGCGGCGCTCGCTGGCCGTCATGCGCCCATTGATACCAGCGTTCGTTGAGTTCCTCGACGAACCGGCGCGGCATGTCGCGGATCAGTTCGGCGCGTTCATCTGGCGACAGTCGCAGCAACCGGTCGAGGATCGTTTCCCCCGGCGCCAGCGCCAGCCGCTTGAGCCAGCGGGTCACCCGCGCGCGCCCTCGCCGCTCCGTTTCTTCGGCGCCATGCCCGCCGTCGCATCGACGGCGCCCGCGCCCGCATGCGCTTCGGCGCCCTGCCGGTGCACCCGCCGCCGTTCGATTGCCGCAATCCGGCTCAGGATTTCGGCATCCGTCTCCTCGGCCGTCGGACGGTTGCGCTCGGTCCCGCGAATCCTCTTCGCGCGCCCGCCCTCGACGCTCGCGCGATGCTTGTTCATCAGGTCGATCGCCTGCGCCGCGGTCATCGCGCCCACCGCCGGAAGCGCGTCGGGCGCATCGTCGCGCGACTGCTCGATCGTCCGGATCGCGCGGTCGACCAGCGCCATCTCCAACCGAACATAGCCGATTTCCAGTGCCTCCTGCCAGGCCGCGGCAAAGGCCGGATCGCGCTGGCGCAGCTTATAGGCCGTCGACGGCGTGAAACCCGACGCCTCGGCCGCTGCCTTCACGTTGCAGCTGTCGGCCAACGCATCGAGGAACGCCTGCTTCTTCTCGTCGGGCACATCGCCTTCTTTCTGCAACCGCTTCATCGGCCCTTCCTTGTGCCCCGACTGAATCACCGTCTCCGCCATAACCACCTCGCCCCAGATGCAGATCGGGCCGGCAGCCCCACAGGAGGCCCCGGCCCGACTCGCAATTTTCCATGATGGAATCTATGTGCCAGATCAGCGTTACACTGTCAAGATATTTTTACCGATTTGGTTATGTCGCCGTTCGCTCACAAAGACTTCATATATTCGACTAAATCCCATCGTTGATCATTGGTCAGCGCGTCATTCCCATAGTCATGGCCGCCATTGTAATTGCCCCAGCGCACTGTGCCGTCGTCATTCTTTGTCCTGAAGTGGAAGCTGTTTTCGCCGCTCAGCGCGACGCTGTAACCGACATGCTTGGTATCGAACGATCGCGTTCCGACGTAAAATTCGGGCGACCGCCTCGCGGGCGGCAACAGCAATTCGTAAAGATTGGGAACCGCCCCATTGTGCAGATAAGGCGCCGTGGCCCAGATGCCGTTGAGCGGCCTCGCCTTATATGATTTCAGCTTCGACGGGTTCGTCGTCATGCAGGCAGTGAACGCGCCCCAATCGCGCGACGCGGGATATACGCCGCCGACGGCAACCGGCGACACTAGGGCAATATCTTCGATACTATCGACTACTGATTTGCCACGGCTGGACGTTACCAAACCTGCTTTCACACGTTCTGATCGAGCAGAATAGTCGCCCGGGTTGTTCACCCACAAATCGCGCTGTTCGCCACTCGCCACTGACGTCACCACGCCAACCAATTCGCCTGCCTGATCCAGGAGGGCCGATTTCACCATCGCCGCGAGCAAGTCGGAGAGAGGCTCCTCGTCTCCCGCTACCCGCTTGTTGTTCTTTTCATCTCTTAAGGAAACACCCTTATAGAAACCCGTGGCCGTCCTCCGCTCATAGGATCGGCAAGCCATCGCCGGATCGGTTTCGGGTGGCGGGGTCACCGCTTCACCCGCTATCGGCAGAAAGCGGCTCATTTGTGCGACGACCGGCTGGTTGATCGCATCGCTGGCAAGCGGCTTGTGGCAGCCGCTGCACTTGACCTGGAACAGGTCCGCCCCCCGCTTGACCTTCTCCGCGTCGAGCGACCCGAAGATTGCGCTCGGCCATCTTGGCGATTTCAGGCGCGCGACATGCGCCTCCATCTTTTCCAGATTGTCGACATAAACGCTGGAATAGGCGCGCTTCCCGATTATCCGAGAGCCGCTCCGCTTCTTGACATTCACTTCGCCGAAAACCCCGATCACCTCGCCGGCATTACGGCCCATGGCATTGAAGGAAACCCCCAAGGTCGGCTTCCCATTGCTTGCAATGCCATTCCACTGGACGATATCATGTTGCGGCGTGTTCCACAAAAACGGGTAGCTCACCGGAGCGTCGCTCGGCCGGACGGTCGGCTTGTCCGCGCCCGCGAAAAGCGCGACTTGATTGAAAATATGCCCGAAGGCATCGAGCCGCGCAAAGCCGTACCGCATATCGGTGGCATTTGCCGCTATCACGGTTTCACGCCAAACCGTCAGTTGACCAAGAGCCCTGCGAAGGAGATCCCCGTCGACCTTTGCCCGTTTGCCGAGCACCCGAGCCGCAAAGCGGTCGAATTTCAGGTCATCGTCCAGTGTCCGGCGAAGCGCCTTTGCAACCTCCTCGTCGAACCCCTGAAAATCGATTACCGACGGCCCGCCATCAACGCGGACCTTCTGCGCGCCCATGTGAAGTTCCGCCGTGTGGCAGGCGGCGCAATTCAGCCCGACCCAAGCCTCTTTGTTGCCCTGCCCGCCAAACCAGCGCAATCTGGTCTTCGCGAAATTACGATCGGGCTGGACGTCCTCGGCGAACCCGATCGGATAGGGATTCTTCGGGTTGGTTTCGTCAATCAGAAAACGAAAACGCTGCATATTGGCGCTGTCGAGGAAGAGCATATCATCTTCGGCCCGTTCCAAGGCGCGAAACCAAACCGCAGGCATCAGTCGCGAGCCCTGCGTTGCTGCATACCATGCCTGTCGCTCGCCGGCGCTCCAGCCTTGGTCCATATAGTTTATTGTCGAGTTCGACACCTGCCCGGACAGATCGCTTGTCGTCGCAGCGATCGCTACCGAAGCAATCGCTGCAGCTTTAATATAGAATATCTTCGACATCATTTACCTCCCCCCAAGGCATGGGGAGAATAGACCATGAACCTAAGGGAAACTCAAATCTAATATTGTTGGCTGTGCCACATTCAATGGACAACCAAGGACAAAAACCGGCACCAAAAATGGGTGCTATTATCGTGGACGACAAATATTTCTGCTCCGACAAACAAACCGGTCGCCGCACGCCTTATGACAGTCAAATACGCGCCCGTTGGCTCATCGTCTCACCCCGCATCGTGAAAGATCACCCCCAGCACGCGTCTCCGCCCCGACCGCACTTCGCTCACGCCATGACGCATCGTCACGCGGTAATCGCCGCGCGAGCCGCGCACCGGCCGCGCATTGACCGCGAACACCACCGCATCGCCCTCTCCCAGCGGCACCACCGCCGCGCGCGACTGCATGCACGGGCGCTGCTCGGTCAGCACGAACTCGCCCCCGGTGAAATCCGCCCCCGGCGCCGACAGCAGCACCGCGAGCTGCAGCGGAAAGACATGCTCGCCGTACAGGTCCTGGTGCAGGCAATTATGGTCGCCCGGCCCGTAATTCAGCAGCAGCGGCGTCGGCCGCGCCTGCCCCGCGGCGTGGCAGCGCGCGAGGAATGCGGCATGCGTCTCCGGGAAGCGCACGTCGATCCCCATCCGCGCGTGCCAGCGGTTCGCGAAGGGAGCGAGCCGCGGATAGAGCGCCGTGCGCAGCGCCGCCACCGGCTCGGGCAGCGGATAGGCGAAATAGCGATATTCCCCGCGCCCGAAGCCGTGCCGCGCCATGACCACCCGGCTGCGAAACCCGGCCTCGGCGTCGTAGCGCGCCGCCAGCGCCTCGCATTCGCGCGCGCGAAGCAGCCCGGGCAGCACGGCCCATCCTTGGGCGTCGAGCGACGCGGCGACGGCAGCCCAGTCGATCGCGGCGATACGCGCGGAGAGGTGGGCAGGGGGGGCGATGGGATCGGTCATATCGGTCATGCACTGCCTCTGCCGCAGCGCAGGCCAAGCCGCGCCCCGTTTCTTGCGCCCAAATCGCGGGCCGGTCCGGTTACGGGCGGTTGCGGACCTTCTTAATCCTCCCTGCGGCGAAGCCGTGGGGAGGGGGACCGCCCGAAGGGTGGTGGAGGGGCTGATGCCCCAAGCCCAGGTTCCAGACGGCCGCCCCTCCACCATGCTTCGCATGGTCCCCCTCCCCATCGCTGCGCGACAGGGAGGATCATTATGTC